>NZ_JBIWOA010000001.1:611132-708079 GCF_044767525.1 Streptomyces sp. NPDC101234
TCCACGACCTCAGCGGTCTCGGTGACCTCCGGGGCGGCGGCCGCGGTCTTGCGGGTGCGGCGGGGCTTGGCCTCGGTGCCTTCGGCCGTGTCGACCGCGGCTTCGGCGGCGGCTGCCGTCTTGCGGGTGCGGCGCGGCTTGGGCTCCTCGGCGGCCTCCGGCTCCACGGCGGCCACCACCGGCGCGGCCGGCTCTGCCACCTTGCGGGTGCGACGGCGGGCCGGTGTCACCGGGGCCTCGACGGCCTCCTGCGGGGCCTCCACGACCTCGGCCACGGGCTCGGCGGCCTTACGGGTACGGCGGCGCGGCTTGGTCTCGACGGCCTCGGCGGTGTTCACCACGGCCTCGGCGGCGGCCGCCGCCTTACGGGTGCGGCGCGGCTTCGGCTCCGTGACCGCTTCGACCGTTTCGACGGCCTCGACGGCTGCCACGGGGGCGGCCTCGGGCGCCTCGACGGCCTTGCGGGTACGGCGACGTGCGGGGGCCTTCGGCGCCTCCTCGGCCTCCGGGGCCTCGGTCACCGGCGTGGTCCCCGCCACCGGTGCGGCCTCGGCCGACCGGCGGGTGCGACGGCGGCGCGGCGTCTCCGGCGCGCCCGGCTCCACGACGGCCTCCACCGTCTCGACGACCGTCTCCGGCGTCACGGCCGCGGGCGTCGCCGTCACCGGGGCGGCGGCCGCCAGCGGCTCCTGCGAAGCCCCGGCACGCGTACGGCGACGGCGGCGGGGGGTCCGGGTGGCCGTGGGCTCCTCGGCGACGGGGGACGCGGACTCGGCGGCCGGCGCCGTGGACGTCGTACCGTTCGCCGGATCCAGGGTCGAACCGCCACGCGTACGACGGCGACGGCGCGGGGTGCGGGCCGGACGCTCGCGCTCCTCGGAGCGGGGGGCCTCGCCCCGGCCGCCCCGGGCACCGCGCCCGCGGCCACCGCGACCGCCGGTCTCGCCCAGGTCCTCCAGCTCCTCCGCTTCGAGCCCGGCGCGGGTGCGCTCCGAGCGCGGCAGGACACCCTTGGTGCCCGCGGGGATCTTGAGGTCCTCGAAGAAGTGCGGGGAGGTGGAGTACGTCTCCACCGGGTCGGGGAACTTGAGGTCCAGCGCCTTGTTGATCAGCTGCCAGCGCGGGATGTCGTCCCAGTCGACGAACGTGATCGCCGTACCCGAAGCGCCCGCGCGGCCGGTGCGGCCGACCCGGTGCAGGTACGTCTTCTCGTCCTCGGGGGACTGGTAGTTGATGACGTGGGTGACGCCCTCGACATCGATACCGCGCGCGGCGACGTCGGTGCAGACGAGGACGTCCACCTTGCCGTTGCGGAACGCGCGCAGCGCCTGCTCGCGGGCGCCCTGGCCCAGGTCGCCGTGGACGGCGCCGGAGGCGAAGCCCCGGCGCTGCAGCTGCTCGGCGATGTCGGCGGCGGTGCGCTTGGTGCGGCAGAAGATCATCGCGAGCCCGCGGCCGTCGGCCTGCAGTATGCGCGCGATCATCTCCGGCTTGTCCATGGAGTGCGCGCGGTAGACGAACTGCGCGATGTTCGCGACGGTCGCGCCCTCGTCGTCCGGCGCGGTGGCGCGGATGTGGGTGGGCTGGCTCATGTACCGGCGCGCGAGGCCGATGACCGCGCCCGGCATGGTGGCCGAGAACAGCATGGTCTGGCGCTTGGCCGGCAGCATGTCGATGATCTTCTCGACGTCGGGCAGGAAGCCCAGGTCGAGCATCTCGTCGGCCTCGTCGAGGACGAGCGACTTGATGTGCTTGAGGTCGAGCTTCTTCTGGCCCGCGAGGTCCAGGAGCCGGCCCGGGGTGCCGACGACAACGTCGACGCCCTTCTTCAGGGCCTCGACCTGCGGCTCGTAGGCACGGCCGCCGTAGATGGCGAGAACGCGTACGTTACGGACCTTGCCGGCCGTCAGCAGGTCGTTGGTGACCTGGGTGCAGAGCTCGCGCGTGGGGACGACGACGAGCGCCTGCGGGGCGTTGGTGAGGGCCTCCGGGGCGGCGCGGCCGGCCTCCACGTCGGCGGGGACGGTCACGCGCTCCAGGAGCGGCAGACCGAAGCCGAGGGTCTTGCCCGTGCCGGTCTTGGCCTGGCCGATGACGTCGGTGCCGGACAGGGCGACCGGGAGCGTCATCTCCTGGATGGGGAAGGGGTTGATGATGCCGACGGCTTCCAGGGCCTCGGCGGTCTCGGGAAGGATTCCGAGTTCACGAAACGTCGTAGTCAGGGTGCTGCCTCTTCTGTGTGTCGCGGCGCGAGGCGAGCGCGGGGGTCTTTGACGGACCGTGCCGGGGACGTCGGCTGCCTTACGGGCGGGCCGTGGGGGGCACGCCGTAGTGCACGGGACCTCTGCCGACGCTCTAGCGCTCGTACCGCTGAGGGTGTGTCCCTCCGGTCGTCGTACGCACAGTGCCGTACGAGCCGGGAGGGCTGTCGGGTCGGAGCCGATCGGGCCACCGACCGGGCATCCTCATACGTGCGGCCTGTCGAGGGACGTCGAAATACGTCGGCGTACCAGCAGGCGCATTACCACCATACCCCGGAATCGCGCACATGTGATGGCCGATTTGGTCACGTCGTGGTAGTCACAGTGGATGACCTGGGGCTTCCCGGGGGCGAAGAGCGGGCTATTGTGCGCTTCATGACGAGCTCTGACAAGCCTGAGAACGCCTCCGCCGCACCGACTGGTGTCGCCGCCCAGGACTGGGCGCAGGCGTCGGCCGAACCGCAGTACCGTGCCGCGGTCGTGGACCTGCTCGGCGCGCTCGCGTACGGCGAGCTCGCGGCGTTCGAGCGCCTCGCGGAGGACGCCAAGCTGGCGCCCTCCCTGGTCGACAAGGCCGAGCTGGCGAAGATGGCGTCGGCCGAGTTCCACCACTTCGAGCGGTTGCGGAACCAGCTGACGGAGATCGGCGAGGACGCCACGCAGGCGATGGAGCCGTTCGTCGCCGCCCTCGACGGCTTCCACCGGCAGACGGCGCCGTCGGACTGGCTGGAGGGCCTGGTCAAGGCGTACGTCGGCGACTCCATCGCCAGCGACTTCTACCGGGAGGTCGCGGCGCGGCTGGACTCCGACACACGCGAACTGGTGCTGGCCGTCCTCGACGACACGGGGCACGCCGAGTTCGCCGTGGAGAAGGTACGGGCCGCGATCGACGCCGACCCTCGCGTGGGGGGCCGACTGGCGCTGTGGGCACGGCGGTTGATGGGGGAGGCGCTGTCGCAGTCCCAGCGGGTGGTCGCCGACCGGGACGCGCTGTCGACCATGCTGGTGGGCGGTGTGGCCGACGGGTTCGATCTCGCCGAGGTGGGGCGGATGTTCTCGCGGATCACCGAGGCCCACACGAAGCGGATGGCTGCGCTCGGGTTGGCGGCGTAGCGCTCTGAGGGGGGCGGGGCTGCGCGGCTGCGGGTGCGTTGTGGCCGGTCGCGCAGTTCCTCCCCCAGCCTTCGGCCGGGGGTACCCCCGGCGCCCCTTGCGGGGCGCTTCAGTTCGGGGCGCTTCAAAAAGTTTTGGGGCGCTCGGAAAGCTACGCCGGGATCGATCGTCGGCGCAGGCGGCGGCCCGTCGGGCGGAGGAGCAGGGACAGGGACGCCGCCGAGACGATCGCCGCTCCCACGAGGCTCACGAAAGCCGTACCGGGGCCCAGCGCGCTGTGGGTGACGAAGTCGCCGAAGAGTGCTCCCGCGGCGCCCGTGGAGAAGACCAGGGGGCGGGCCGGGAGACGGTGCGCCAGGCGGCTGGTCGCGGCCCACGCCAGGGCCAGACCGAGCAGGGCGGATCCAAGGACTTCCAGGAGCATCACGAGGGGGTCCCTCCCACGGCCGGCCCGTGCTTCACGGTCGTAGCCCGTCATACCCGTGACCTGCGGAATGCAATCCTCCTCTGTGGGCGACTTGTGGGCCCGATGTGGAAGCCGGACATGGCGAGGGGGCCCGGCGGACACACGTCCACCGGGCCCCCTCGCGCTGCTGTGGCTAGACCGCGCTGAAACCCACCTTGCGCACCGTCGGCTCACCGAGCTCGATGTACGCCAGGCGCTCCGTCGGGACGAGGACCTTGCGGCCGCGCTCGTCCTCCAGGGACAGCACCTGCGACTTGCCGGCCAGCGCGTCGGCGACGAGGCGCTCGATTTCCTCGGCGTTCAGACCGCTCTCCAGCACGATCTCGCGGGGCGCGTGCTGCACGCCGATCTTGACCTCCACGGCTATGTCCCTCCGACGGTCAGTGAAGTGCGCGACCTTCCGCGCCGTACGCTGCACACATTAGCCCGGTGAGGGGACGTACACGCGGCGCGCCTGCACGCCAGGAGCGAACAGCGAACGGGAATGCCCCGCGCGGACGGCGGCGGAAGCCGGCGGACGGTCGTCAGTGATGGGAGTCGATGCCGTGCAGCGGGAAGCCCGCGATGCCCCGCCACGCCAGTGACGCCAGCAGCTGTACCGCCTGGTCGCGCGGGACGCTGCGGTCGCTGTGCAGCCAGGAGCGCGCCACCACCTGGGCGAGGCCGCCGAGGCCGGAGGCCAGCAGCATCGACTCCGCGCGCGAGAGACCGGTGTCCTCGGCGATGACCTCGCAGATCGCCTCGGCGCACTCGGTGGTGACCTTGTCGACGCGCTCGCGCACCGCGGGCTCGTTGGTCAGGTCGGACTCGAAGACCAGACGGAAGGCGCCGCCGTCGTCCTCGACGTACGCGAAATAGGCGTCCATGGTCGCCCGGACGCGCTGCTTGTTGTCGGTCGTCGACGCGAGCGCGCCGCGCACCGCGTGGATCAGCGCTTCGCAGTGCTGGTCCAGCAGGGCCAGGTACAGGTCGAGCTTGCCCGGGAAGTGCTGGTAGAGCACCGGTTTGCTGACGCCGGCGCGCTCGGCGATGTCGTCCATCGCGGCCGCGTGGTACCCCTGCGCGACAAAAACCTCCTGGGCGGCGCCCAGCAGCTGGTTCCGTCGGGCACGGCGCGGCAGGCGAGTGCCCCGCGGGCGTGCCGCCTCTGTCTGCTCGATGGCTGTCACGCCGCCTCCCAAAGTCGTCCACATGCGGATTGCTCCGCGCGGCCATCGTACTTTTCGGTAACCGTCCTGTGCGCGGTGCGAGCGCAGAATTTCACGTACCGGACGGCGGCGAAAGCCGCACCAGGAAAAGCACCGGGAAATGCGGACAGCACTGATGGACCCGTCGCAGGCCGGTGCCGGTCAGCGGTAGTCGTCCTCGTCGATGGAGACCACACGTGCCTGCTCGATGAGATCGGCCTCGTTCGCGCGGTCCGGGTCCACCCCGGTGAGGGGGTCGTCGTGGGACGGTGCGATGTCCGTGTGCTGCTCGGCTGCGTCGCCCTCCGGGGCCTCGACGTCGATCTCCGGGGCGTCCTCCGCCTTCAGATCGTCGAGCACGTCGGGGTCGGTGGGTTCATAGGCCATGGTCGGGCTCCCTTCCTTCGAACGGCCCTGGCAGAGCAGGGGGCCACAATCGGGTGCCCTGTTTATGAGCGTAGGAGACAGCGAAGGCGGACGCTATGCCATCGTCGGCCGTTCGCCGGGGCCGTCGGTCGTTCGTCGGCCGTTCGCCGGGCTCGGCGGCGGCTCGCCCGGGCCGCCCTGTGACGGCGAACACATGAACCACTGTGTGATCGTCTCGTAACATTGGCCCATGTCTTCGACCGAGCTGCCGTCCGTGCCGCCCGCCAGCGTGCTCCCGAAGGCGGTGGCCGTCAGAGTCGCGGAGGGCGAGCGGCTGCGGTCGGTGGGGCTGCCGGGCGTCACCCTCTCGGTCCGTTCACGCCCGCCCGCGCGCGAGGGCCTGCCGCCCGCGCTGTTCGTCCACGGACTCGGCGGCTCCTCGCAGAACTGGTCGCAGCTGATGGAGCAGCTCGAAGGCGTCGTGGACGGCGAGGCCGTCGACCTGCCGGGCTTCGGTGACTCGCCGCCGCCGGACGACGGCAACTACTCCGTCACCGGGCACGCGCGCGCGGTCATCCGCTACCTGGACGCGTCCGGCCGCGGTCCGGTCCACCTCTTCGGCAACTCCCTGGGCGGCGCGGTCAGCACCCGCATCGCCGCCGTCCGTCCCGACCTGGTCCGTACGCTCACGCTGGTCTCGCCGGCCCTGCCGGAGCTGCGCGTGCAGCGCACGGCCGTGCCGACGGTGATCCTCGGCCTGCCCGGTGTCGCCGGACTCCTCACCCGCACGAACGGCAAGTGGACCGCGGAACAGCGCGTACGGGGCGTGCTGGCGCTCTGCTACGGCGATCCCGGCAGTGTGACTCCGGAGGCGTTCGAGCACGCGGTGGAGGAGCTGGAACGGCGGCTGCGGCTCCCGTACTTCTGGGACGCGATGGCGCGGTCCGCGCGCGGGATCGTCAACGCGTACACGCTGGGCGGCCAGCACGGGCTCTGGCGCCAGGCCGAGCGCGTCCTCGCCCCCACCCTGCTGATCTACGGCGGCCGCGACCAGCTCGTCGGCTACCGCATGGCCCAGAAGGCCGCGCGCAGCTTCCGCGGTTCCCGTCTGCTGTCCATGCCGGACGCCGGGCACGTGG
This sequence comes from Streptomyces sp. NPDC101234, assembly GCF_044767525.1. Taxonomy (NCBI): domain Bacteria; kingdom Bacillati; phylum Actinomycetota; class Actinomycetes; order Kitasatosporales; family Streptomycetaceae; genus Streptomyces; species Streptomyces sp. NPDC101234. The sequence goes on from NZ_JBIWOA010000001.1 coordinate 617,665, forward strand.
CGATGATGGAGTACCCGGAGGCGGTGGCCGGGGCGTTCCGTGAACTCCTCGCGGAACACGACGTGTTGTCCGGCGGCTCGGCCGCGCCGGGTATGGGGAGCTGAGGGCCGGGTGGGACGCCACAGCGTCCGCGGCCCGGCACCCAAGGGTGATGCCGCGGACATAACGGGCCCGGGTGCAGCCCGGGAAGCCGGCCGGAAGGGGGCGGAGCGCGGGGCTGCCGGAGCGGTGCCACGCCCGGCCGACGGGACGCCCGGCCGGGGAGTGCCGCGTCTGCCCGACGGGACGCCTGCCCAGGGGCTGTCGCGTCTGCCGGACGGTACGCCCGCGCACGGCGTGCCTCGTTTCGCCGACGGGACTCCCGCGCGCGGTGTCCCCCGCCTCCCTGACGGGACTCCCGCGGGCGGTGTTCCCCGGGTTCGGGGCGGTCATCCGCAGCAGCGTGAAGCGGGCGGTGGCTGGGGTGAGTTGGGCGGGCGGGCCGGTGGGGCCGCCGGGGCCGGTGCGGCGATACCGCGGCAGCGGCAGGGCGGGCCCGGTGGGCTTCGGCAGGAATACATCGACGCCTTCGACGAGGATGCCGACGTCTTCTCGCCCCGCCCCGGCATCGGCGCCCAGCGCGCGGAAACGTATCCGCCGGTCTCCGATCCGCAGGTCTCTCCGCTCCCGTCCGGTGTGGACGAGGGCGAAGGCGCGCCGCCCGCCGGGGTGCCCGCGCAGCCCAAGGGCGGCAAGGGCCGGGCCTTCACCGGCGTCGCGGCCGCCGCCGTCACCACCGTGCTCGCGGTGGTCGTCGCCGGGCAGGTCGCCCGCGGCGGCGACAGCGGCGTACGGTCCGAGTCGGCCGCCGGCGGTACCCGGGCCAGTGACAGTGCCGCCTCGCGCGACAACGCCCGTACGACCCCGTCCGTCTCCGCCTCGCCGCGCGTGGCGACACTGTCGTACGAGCAGGCGATGGGCACGAAGTACCCGCTCAGTGCCACGCTGACCGGGTCGGGGAAGTTCAAGACCGTGCCCGGGAGCGCCAAGGCGCCGGGCAAGGGGCGGAAGTACACCTACCGCGTCGACGTGGAGCAGGGCCTGGGGCTGGACGGGCAACTGTTCGCCGAGGCCGTGCAGAAGACGCTGAACGACGACCGCAGCTGGGCCCACGACGGCGCCCGTACCTTCGAGCGCGTGTCCTCCGGCAAGCCCGACTTCGTGATCACGCTCGCCAGCCCCGGCACCACCGCCAAGTGGTGCGCCAAGTCCGGTCTGGACACGACCGAGGACAACGTGTCCTGCGACTCGGCGTCCACCGAACGCGTGATGATCAACGCGTACAGGTGGGCCCAGGGCAGCAAGACCTACGGCGACAAGATCTACGCGTACCGGCAGATGCTGATCAACCACGAGGTCGGCCACCGCCTCGGCTACGGCCATGTGACCTGCGAGAAGGACGGCGAGCTGGCCCCGGTCATGCAGCAGCAGACCAAGTTCCTGGACCACGACGGAATCCACTGTCTGCCCAACTCCTGGCCGTATCCCAAGGGTTGACAGGTGGCGCATACGTCACATTGACATGGGCAGAAAGTTCATACATATTTCTGGGCATGTCGTCCCTCCACGCCTCTTCGCGCGCCGCCATCGAGCTGGCGCTCATCGGCGTGACCGCGCTCTGCGTGGCCGACATCCACTGTCGCTGACGCTCGCCCCAGGGCGTTCGCGTCGCGATCTTCTTCTGCTGCCGTGACTCGGTCATGGCCTTTTTCGACGACCTGACGCCCGGGCAGACGTCTGTTCACTTTCGTCTCACTCCTCGTCAATATGTCTCATATATCGAGACACGCCTTCCGAGAGGTCGTCATTCCGATGCGTCAACCGTCCGCCATAGCGCGCCGCATGGCCGTGGCATCCGTCAGCCTGGTCGTGGCAGCGGGCGCCGCCGCCTGCGGGCCGAAGGACAACGATGCCAACGGCTCCAGTGGCGACTCCGCGCCGCACAAGGGCGGCACTCTCACCGTCCTGAACTCCGACCCCCAGACGGACTTCGACCCGGCCCGTCTGTACACCTCGGGCGGCGGCAACGTGCCCTCCCTGGTCTTCCGGACGCTCACCACCCGCAACCGCGCGAACGGCGCCGCCGGCACCAAGGTCGTCCCCGACCTGGCCACCGACACCGGGCGCCCCAGCAAGAACGCGACCGTGTGGACGTACACGCTGAAGACGGGCCTCAAGTACGAGGACGGGACCGCGATCACGTCCGCCGACATCAAGTACGGCATCGAGCGCTCCTTCGCCCCCGAGCTCTCCGGCGGCGCGCCCTACCTGCGGGACTGGCTGGTCGGCGCCGCCGACTACCAGGGACCGTACAAGGACAAGAAGGGGCTCTCGGCGATCGAGACGCCGGACGACCGCACGATCGTCTTCCACCTGAACAAGCCCGAGGGCGAGTTCCCGTTCCTGGCCACGCAGACGCAGTTCACGCCGGTCCCGCAGGCCAAGGACACGGGCACGAAGTACGAGGAGCACCCGGTCTCGTCCGGCCCCTACAAGGTCGTGAAGAACGAGAACGACGGTGAGCACCTGGTCCTGGAGCGCAACAAGTACTGGTCCGCGGCCGTCGACGACCAGCGCAAGGCGTACCCGGACAAGATCGACGTGCAGTCCGGCCTCGACTCGTCCGTGATCAACCAGCGGCTGTCGGCGTCCCAGGGGACGGACGCGGCCGCCGTGACGACGGACACCAACCTCGGTCCGGCCGAACTCGCCAAGGTGACCGGCGACAAGGAACTGGCCGCGCGCGTCGGCACCGGTCACTTCGGCTACACGAACTACATAGCCTTCAATCCGAAGGTCAAGCCGTTCGACAACCCCAAGGTGCGCGAAGCGATCTCGTACGCCGTCGACCGGTCGTCCGTGATCAACGCGGCGGGCGGCAGCGCCCTCGCCGAGTCCGCGACCACTTTCCTGCCGAACCAGAAGTCCTTCGGCTACACGCCGTACGACCTCTTCCCGGCGGGTGACACCGGCAACGCGGCCAAGGCCAAGGAGCTGCTGAAGGAGGCCGGTCACCCGAACGGGCTCACGGTCACGCTGACCCACGACAACGCCCAGAACTTCAAGACGAGCCCCGAGATCGCGACCGCGATCCAGGACGCCCTCAAGAAGGCCGGCATCACGGTCAAGCTCCAGGGCCTTGAGGACAACAACTACTCCGACACGGTCCACAGCGTGAAGACCGAGCCGGGCTTCTTCCTCGCCGCATGGGGTGCCGACTGGCCCTCCGGCGGTCCCTTCCTCGCCCCGATCTTCGACGGCCGGCAGATCGTCAAGGACGGCGCGAACTTCAACGCTTCCCAGCTCAACGATGCTTCGGTCAATGCCGAGATTGACGCGATCAACAAGTTGACCGATCTTGACGCGGCCGCCAAGCGGTGGGGTGCACTGGACAAGAAGATCGGCGCGCAGGCGCTGACCGTGCCGCTGTTCCACCCCGTCTACAAGCGGCTGGTCGGCAAGGACATCAGGAACGTCGTGATCAGCGACTGGACCGGTGTCCTGGACATCTCCCAGGTCGCGGTGAAGTAGCGCCGTGAGCGAGGCACTTGTCGCCACCCAGGCCCCCGAGGCGTCCGCCTCGGGGGCTTCGGGGGCTCGTCGGTTCTGGCGGCGGCTGCGTACGCAGCGGGCCGCCACCGTCGCGGCGGGGATCGTCGCGCTGCTCGTCCTGGTCGCGCTCGCCGCCCCCCTGCTCACCGCCCTTGAGGGCCAGGACCCGACCACCTACCACCCGTCGCTCATCGACTCCGCGCGCGGCGGCGTGCCGACCGGCTCACTGGGAGGCATCTCCGGCCACCACTGGCTGGGCGTGGAACCGCAGACAGGGCGTGACCTGTTCGCGCGGCTCGTGTACGGCGCCCGGGTCTCCCTGGGCGTCGCGTTCTCGGCGACCGTGATCCAGGTGCTCCTCGGGCTGCTCGTCGGGGTGGCGGCCGCGCTCGGCGGCAGATGGACCGATCAACTGTTGAGCAGGATCACGGACATCTTCGTCGCGCTGCCCCTGATGGTCATGTCACTGGCGCTGCTCGCGATCGTGCCGCAGAGCTTCCCCCGGCCCGTCCTGGTCACCCTCGTCATCGGGTTCATCTCCTGGGGCAGCATCGCGAAGATCGTGCGCGCCCAGACGCTCACCCTGAAGGGGCTCGACTACGTCGCCGCCGCGCGGCTCAGCGGCTGGGGTGCCTGGCGCATCGCCCGCCGCGAACTGCTGCCCGGCCTGGCCGCACCGGTCATCACCTACGCCTCGATCCTCATCCCGGTCAACATCAGCGCCGAGGCGGCCCTGTCCTTCCTCGGTATCGGGGTGAAGCCGCCGACGCCCTCCTGGGGCCAGATGCTCACCGCCGCCGACGTCTGGTACCAGGCGGCCCCGCAGTACCTGCTGCTGCCGGCCGGCGCGCTGTTCGCGACCGTCCTCGCGCTGACCGTCCTCGGCGACGGCGTCCGCACCGCCCTGGACCCGCGCGCCGCCTCCCGGCTCGGCGTCGGCACCGGCCGCAGGCGCGAGGCCGCGACGACGGCGAACGCGACGACGGGGAACGCGACGACGGGGAACGCGACGACGGGGAACGCGACGGCGGCCCCGGCCCCGGCCTCGGCCTCGGCGAAGGAGGATTCCGCGTGAACGGCTTCGGCGGCTTCCTGCTGCGCCGCACCATCGGCACCCTGGCGACCCTGCTCGCCATCTCGGTGATCGTCTACGTCGTCTTCTACGTCACCCCGGGCAACGTCGCCCAGATCACCTGCGGCCCGCGCTGCTCCCCGGAACAGGTGCACCAGGTGGCCCAGCAGCTGCACCTCGACGACCCCCTGTACGTGCGCTACTGGCACTTCCTCCAGGGGCTGGTCGCCGGCCAGGACTACTCCACCGGCACCTCCGTGGAACACTGCTCGGCGCCCTGCCTCGGCCTCTCCTACCAGACCGACCAGCAGGTCCTGAGCATCATCCTGACCAGGCTTCCGGTCAGCCTCTCGCTGGTGTTCGGCGCGATGGTGCTGTGGCTGCTCCTGGGCGTCGGCACGGGCGTGCTCTCCGTCTGGCGGCGCGGCCGGCTCACCGAGCGGGTGCTGACCGGCCTCACGCTGGCGGGCTGGGCCACACCGGTCTTCGTCATCGGCCTGGTCCTGATGATCGTCGTCTGCGGCGAACTGCAACTCCTGCCCTTCCCGCAGTACGTGAAGTTCACCGACGACCCCGAACAGTGGGCGTGGAACCTGCTGCTGCCCTGGCTCTCCCTCGCCCTCATCGAGTCCGCCGCGTTCGCCCGGATGACCCGCTCGTCGATGCTGGAGACGCTGGCGGAGGACCACATCCGCACCTTCCGTGCGTACGGGGTGAGCGAGCGTTCGATCGTCGGGCGGCACGCCCTGCGCGGGGCGCTCGCGCCGGTCATCGCGCTGAACGCCAACAACTTCGGCTCGGCCGTCGGCGGCGCCGTGCTCACCGAGTCGCTGTTCGGACTGCCCGGCCTCGGCCAGGAACTCGTCCACGCCGTCAGCGTGGTCGACCTGCCCGTCGTCGTCGGCATGGTCCTGGTCATCGGCTTCTTCGTGGTCCTCGCCAACGCCATCGCGGACGTGCTGTACGCGGTGGCCGACCGACGGGTGGTACTGACGTGAGTCTCGTCCAAGTCGCCGACCTGACCGTCGAGTTCGGCTCCCTGCGGGCCGTGGACGGGCTCTCCTTCCGACTGGAGCGGGGCGCGGCCCTCGCCCTGGTCGGCGAGTCCGGCTCCGGCAAGTCCACGGTCGCCTCGGCCCTGCTGGGCCTGCATCACGGCACGGGCGCGCGGGTCGGCGGTTCGATCGACGTCGCCGGCATCGACGTACAGGCCGCCTCCGACGCCGAACTGCGGCGGCTGCGCGGCGCGAAGGCGGCCATGGTCTTCCAGGACCCGCTGTCGTCACTCGACCCGTACTACGCGATCGGCGACCAGATCGCCGAGGTCCACCGCGTCCACACGCGCGGGTCACGACGAGCCGCACGCGCGCGTGCGGTGGAGGTCCTGGACCGGGTCGGCATCCCGGACGCCCCGCGCCGGTCCCGGTCCCGGCCGCACGAGTTCAGCGGCGGCATGCGCCAGCGCGCGCTGATCGCCATGGCACTCGCCTGCGAACCCGAGCTGCTGATCGCCGACGAGCCCACCACCGCCCTCGACGTGACCGTCCAGGCCCAGATCCTCGACCTGCTGCACACGCTGCGCGAGGAGACCGGCATGGGCCTGCTGCTCGTCACCCATGACGTGGGCGTCGCCGCCGAGAGCGTCGACCAGGTGCTCGTCATGCGGCACGGACGCGAGGTCGAGCAGGGGCCGGTCGCCGCCGTGCTCGGGGCGCCGGCGCAGCCGTACACCCGCGAACTGCTCTCCGCGGTCCCGCGCGTGGACGCGGCCCGTGCGCCCTCGGCGGCCTCCGACGAGGTCGTCCTGGAGGCGACCGGCCTGCGGCGCGAGTTCGGGCGCGGGAAACAGGCGTTCGCGGCCGTGGACGACGTGTCGCTGACCGTCCGTCGCGGCGAGACCCTCGGCATCGTCGGCGAGAGCGGGAGCGGCAAGACCACGCTCGGCCGGATGCTGGTCGGACTGTTGGAGCCGACGGCAGGGGAGGTCCGTTACGAGGGGCACGCGCGCGTGGGCGTGCGGCCGGCCGTGCAGATGGTCTTCCAGGACCCGGTCTCCTCCCTCAACCCGCGCCGCAGCGTGGGCGAGTCGATAGCCGACCCGCTCCGCGCGCGTGGAGAACGCGACGAGGGGCGTATCCGGGGGCGCGTGATCGAACTGCTGGAGCGCGTGGGGCTCGAAGGGGTGCACTACGACCGTTATCCGCACGAGTTCAGCGGTGGCCAGCGCCAGCGCGTGGGCATCGCGCGGGCGCTCGCGGCCGACCCGCGCGTCATCGTCTGCGACGAGCCCGTCTCGGCGCTGGACGTCACCACCCAGGCCCAGGTCGTCGCCCTGCTCGGCGAACTCCAGCGCGAACTCGGGCTCGCCCTGGTCTTCGTCGCCCACGACCTCGCCGTCGTCCGCCAGGTCAGCGACCGGGTCGCGGTCATGCGGCGTGGGCGGATCGTCGAGACCGGGCCCGCCGACGAGGTGTACGACAACCCCCGGGACCCGTACACCAGGCAGCTCCTGGCCGCCGTACCCGCCCTCGATCCCGAGGCCGCGGCGCGGCGGCGGGCGGCACGGCGGGAACTGGCGTCGGCGTGACGTTCCGCCGCCGTACGGTCGCCTAGCGCGACCGAACGCGACCCGCACGGGAAAGTTACGACCGTTCACCCCTTTTGGTGGCGCGATGGACAACCGTCCGTCGCGCCACCGCCTTGTCCGCATACGTTCGTCCCGCTGCGAGCCGCCAAGCCGACGGCGGCTCCCCATGCGGGAGATCGATCGGGGGTGCACACGTGCGCATCGGACTGCTTACGGAGGGTGGCTATCCGTATGTGAGCGGTGACGCCAGACTCTGGTGCGACCGGCTCGTGCGCGGGCTCGGGCAGCACGAGTTCGACATCTACGCGCTCAGCCGCAGCAGGCGCCAGGAGGACGAAGGCCGGCTGGAACTGCCGCCGCACGTCAGCCGGGTGCGCACGGCTCCCTTGTGGACCGCCGAGGAGGACGGGGTCGCGTACGGGCGGCGCGCACGCCGGCGCTTCGTCGAGGGCTATGGGGAGCTGGCGGGGGTGCTGTGCGCCGGCCCGGCCGTGGACGGCGCAGACGGCCCGGACGGCTCCGGAGCCGAGCCCGGTCACATGGCGGACCGTTTCGGCAGCGCGCTCTACGGGCTCGCCGAACTCGCCCGTGACGAGGGCGGACTGGTCGGCGCACTCCGCTCCGACACCGCCGTACGCACGCTGGAGCGCGCCTGTCGCGCACCCGGCGCACTCGGGACGGCGCGCGAGGCGCGCGTGCCGGACCTCCTCGCGGTGGCCGCACACCTCGAACGCGCCCTGCGCCCGCTCTCCCTCGACTGGTACGGCGACGACGGCCTGGGCGCAGCCGACCTCTGCCACGCCACCGCCGGCGGCACGGCCGCCCTGCCCGGCCTTCTCGCCCGCCACTTCTCCGACGTGCCGCTCCTGGTCACCGAGTACGGCGTGCCACTGCGCTCGCACTACCTCGCCTCCGGCCCGGACACGGCCACCCCGGCCGTACGCGCGCTGCTCGCCGCCTTCCACGGCCGGCTCACCGCCGAGGTCTACGGCCGCGCCGCGATCATCACCCCCGGCAACGCGCACGCCCGCCGCTGGCAGGAGCGCTGCGGCGCCGGCCGCGCCCGTATCCGCACCGTCCACCCCGGCATGGAGGCCTCCCGCTTCACCGAGGTCGGCGAGGCCCCGGACCGCGCCGACCCGGACATGCTCGTGTGGGTCGGCCGGATCGAGCCGTCCAAGGACCTGGTGTCGCTGCTGCACGCCTTCGCGGAGGTCCGCAGGGAGGCCCCCAAGGCGCGGCTGCGGGTCCTGGGTGCCCCGGCCGGGCCGGAGGGCGAGGCCTATCTGGGCCACTGCAAGGCGCTCGCGGCGCAGCTCTTCCCCGACGAGGCCGAGGGCGTGCACGCCGTCGGCGACAACCCGGTCGCCTTCGAGGAGATCGGGGGCCCCGAGGCGCCGACGCTCGCCCACGCCTACGCGTCCGGCGCGGTCGTCGTCCTCTCCAGCGTCGTCGAGGGTTTCCCGGTCGGCCTCGTGGAGGCGATGTTCTGCGGCCGCGCGACCGTCTCCACGGACGTCGGCGCCGTGGTGGAGGCCATCGGCGGCACCGGTCTCGTCGTACCCCCGCGCAATCCGCGGGCGCTCGCGGAGGCGTGCGTCGCCCTGCTGCGCGATCCCGAGCGCCGTGAGCGCCTCGGAGCCGCCGCGCGCGCCCGAGCGCTCGAACTGTTCACCGTCGAGCAGAACATCGCGGCATTTCGCGGCATTTACCTGGAGATCGTCTCGCACTGCCCGGTGCGCCGGGTCGTCCTCTCCGCGACGGGAGAGCCCCTGCCGTTCGCCGTCCCGGCCGAGGCGCACATCCCCGTTCGCTGGACCGGCCCCACGGCCCGCGTCGTCGCGCGCGGCGGACCCGGGTGGGCGTCGGCCGCCGCCACCCGACCCGCCCCGGTACGGCCCACCCCGCTCGCGGCCGCGGAGGGGCCGTTGTGAACGGCGGCGAGGACGGCGCGATGGGCGCCGGTCCGGGGGAGCTGGACCGGCCCGGACAACCCGGCGGGGCGGACGCCTGGGACGCGCGCTCGCAGGAATGGCTCCTGGGCACGGAGGAGGACGCTTCGGGTGATCCCTTCTCCCGAGGCGAGTCGCCGGCCTCCGCCGGGGTCGCTCCGGAGATCCGGGTCGCCGCCGTCAAGGACACCGCCACCGCCGACAGCCGTGGAACCATCCCCCGTCGAGGTGGCGCCGATCCCGTGAAGGCGCTCATGCACCGTCACCGCGCGCTCTGCGAACGGGCCGTCGACCCACTGGAGATCGCGGCCGGTCTCGAAGCGCACGGCGTCACCGACCGGGCCGCCGTCCGCTTCCGGCACCGTGACGTCTTCTCGCTCGCCGAGGAGCTCTATGCCCGCGTGCCCCGCGAAGCCGGCCCGCGCCCGGAACCGGCGCCCGCGCCCCGGGTGCGCGCCGACTGGGTGCTGCTCACGCTCCTTCCGGGCGCTGTCTGCGCAGCGGTCGTGACCGGCGTACGGCTCACCGAGGGCCGCCCCCGTCTCCTGGTGGCGGCTGCCGGCGTGCTCGCCGTCGCCCTGGCCGTACGCCTGACCCTGCGCCGAGGCCCCCTGGCCCAGGCCCGCGCACTCGCCTGGCGCAGCGCCACCGGCACCCGGGTGTGGACCTGCTGGCTCCTCGCCTACGCGCTCTTCGGCAACGGCCTCCTGCGCGCCGTGGCCGACGGCGGCCCCGACGGCCTCCCGACCGGCGCCGCGCACGGCCCTTGGCCGGTGAACGTCGCCCCGGTCCTCGCCCTCACCCTGGCCTGCGCCCCAGCGGCCTGGAGCGCCCATCTCCTCACGGCGGCCGCCCGCCGCAGGCTGGCGGGCAGCCGGGGCCTGGAGGAGTTCACGGCGGCCGTACAGCCGTTGCTGCTCGGCGTGTTCGTCCTCTTCCTGAGCGCCCTCACGGCCCTGCTCGCGCTGTGCGGTGCCGCCCTGGGCGAACCGGCCGGCTACCCGGAGGCCCTCGCCCTCGGCGCCCTCCTGCTGCTCGCCCGCCTCCTCACCGTCCACCACGTCACCCAGGGCCCCACCCAGGCCCTCGCCGCGTCCGCCGTGGCCGAAGCGGCGGCCATGGCCCTCGTCCTGGCCGGCCGACTGCCCGGCTGCGCCTTCCTGGCCGTCCCCGTCGACGCCCTGGTCGACGCGTGGGGCGCGGGCAGCGTCCCGGCCGTCGTCTGCGGCATCACCGCCCTGGCGCTGCTGATCCGGGCGACCCGCACCCTCACCCGGGCCTCGGCCCACGCGCCGACGGGAGACCCGGAGTGAGTCGGGCCACCGAGGCGTCGCGGGGTCCGGCGCGCACCCCCTCGGAGGAGGACCCTCACGACCCCGCCCGGCCCGGCCGAATAGCGCTGCTTCTCACAGCCCACCTGATCCACCGGACACCCCTAGAAGGAGACCGCCAGATGACCACCTCCCGACCCGGACCCGGAGCGTCCGGAACCACCGGAGTCGCCGGAGCGCACACCCCGGGAGCCGCACGATGAGGGTTCTGCTGATCGGAGCCAACGGATACCTCGGCCGCTTCGTCGCCGACCGGCTGCTCGCCGACCCGGCCGTCCAGCTCACCGCGCTCGGCCGCGGCGACGACGCCGACGTCCGCTTCGACCTCGCCACCGGCAGCCCCGGCGCGCTCACCCGCTTCCTCGACGCCGTCCACCCGGGCGTCATCGTGAACTGTGCCGGCGCCACCCGCGGCGGAGCCCGGGAACTCACCCGGCACAACACCGTCGCCGTCGCCACCATCTGCGAGGCACTGCGCCGCAGCGGCTGCGGGGCCCGCCTGGTGCAGATCGGCTGCAGCGCCGAGTACGGCCCGAGCCAGCCCGGCTCCTCCACGGCCGAGGACGCCGTACCGCGCCCCGGCGGCCCGTACGGCGTCAGCAAGCTCGCCGCCACCGAACTCGTCCTCGGCTCCGGCCTGGACGCCGTCGTCCTGCGCGTCTTCTCGCCCGCCGGTCCCGGTACCCCGGCCGGTTCCCCGCTCGGCCGCCTCGCCGAGGCCATGCGCCGCGCCATGCAGTCCGGCGACGGCGAACTCAAGCTCGGCGGCCTCGGCGTCCAGCGCGACTTCGTCGACGTACGCGACGTCGCCCGCGCCGTCCACGCGGCCTCGCTCTCCGCCGCCCAGGGCGTCATCAACATCGGCTCCGGCCGCGCCGTCCGCCTCCGCGACGCCGCCGCCGTCCTCGCCCGTGTCGCCGGGTACGGCGGCGCCCTGCACGAACTCGACGGCCCGCCCGGCCCGCTCCGCAGCCCCATCGGCCACCCCCGCCTCGACTCCGACCACGCGGCCCCGGTCGCGTACCCGTACCCGGACGGCTGCGGAAGCTGGCAGCAGGCCGATGTGCGCTGCGCCCGTGACCGGCTCGGCTGGCGGCCCCGCATCAACCTCGAGGAGTCCCTGGCGGACATCTGGATGGAGGCGGCATGCCGCATCTGACCAGTACCAGGGCGGGTGCCGCGACCACCGGCGTCCGCACCGCCTTCGGCATCCCCGGCTACGCCCACCCCCTCCTCGCCCCCGCACAGTGGGCCGAACTCACCCGCCCCGGCATACCCCTGCACTGGGTCGCCCTCGATGTCGCGGGCGGCCCCGGCAGCCGCCCCGACCCGCACTGCCTGGAGGCGGCCGGCCGGCTCCGCAACGCGGGCGTCCGCGTCCTGGGCCGCCTGGACACCGCCTACGGCGCCCGGCCCCACGGTGACCTGATCACCGACGCCCACCGCTACCACGACTGGTACCGTGTCGACGGCTTCCTGCTGGACCGCTGCCCCACCGACCGCACCACGCTCCCCGGGGTCCGCCGCACCGTCGCCGCGGTGCGCACCGTGGGCGACGAGCCCCACGTGGTCCTCGGCCACGGTACCCACCCCCACCCGGGATACGCCGAGAACGCCGACCAGCTGGTGACCTTCGCGGGCCCCTGGAGCGACTACCGCTGGTCCCAGGTGGCCGAGTGGACCGCCGACTACCCGCCCGACCGCTTCTGCCACTTCGTGCACAGCGTGCCCCGCGGCCACCTCGACGAGGCGCTGCGGATCGCACGCTGGCAGGGCGCGGCCACGATCTACTTCACCGACCGCACGGACCGCGGCGGTCGCGTCGACCCCTGGGAGACGATGCCCGGCTACTGGGACGACATCGTCTCGCGGGTCGGGACGGGTGTCTCGGAATGAAGATGGCCGTGGCAGTGTTACAGGGAGAACAACTGTAGTGATTGACCGATCAACGGAGTCCCCGTGTCGCTGCCACCCCTGGTCGAGCCAGCCTCTGAGCTCACCGTAGACGAGGTCCGCAGGTACTCCCGCCACCTGATCATCCCTGACGTCGGGATGGACGGGCAGAAGCGGCTGAAGAACGCCAAGGTGCTCTGTGTGGGCGCCGGCGGCCTGGGCTCGCCGGCGCTGATGTACCTGGCTGCCGCGGGCGTCGGCACCCTCGGCATCGTGGAGTTCGACGAGGTCGACGAGTCGAACCTGCAGCGCCAGATCATCCACAGCCAGGCCGACATCGGCCGCTCCAAGGCCGAGTCCGCCCGTGACTCCGTCCTCGGCATCAACCCGTACGTGAACGTGATCCTCCACGAAGAGCGGCTCGAGGCCGAGAACGTGATGGACATCTTCAGCCAGTACGACCTGATCGTCGACGGCACGGACAACTTCGCCACCCGCTACCTGGTCAACGACGCCTGCGTGCTGCTGAACAAGCCGTACGTCTGGGGCTCGATCTACCGCTTCGACGGCCAGGCCTCGGTCTTCTGGTCCGAGTACGGTCCCTGCTACCGCTGCCTCTACCCGGAGCCCCCGCCGCCGGGCATGGTCCCCTCCTGCGCCGAGGGCGGCGTCCTGGGCGTGCTGTGCGCGTCCATCGGCTCCATCCAGGTCACCGAGGCCATCAAGGTCCTCACCGGCACCGGTGAGCCCCTCGTCGGCCGTCTGATGATCTACGACGCCCTGGAGATGCAGTACCGCCAGGTCAAGGTCCGCAAGGACCCGAACTGCGCGGTCTGCGGCGAGAACCCGACCGTCACCGAGCTCATCGACTACGAGGCCTTCTGCGGCGTCGTCTCCGAGGAGGCCCAGCAGGCGGCCGCCGGCTCGACGATCACTCCCAAGCAGCTCAAGGAGTGGATCGACGACGGCGAGAACATCGAGATCATCGACGTCCGCGAGCCGAACGAGTACGAGATCGTCTCCATCCCGGGCGCCAAGCTGATCCCGAAGAACGAGTTCCTCCTCGGCACCGCCCTGGAGGGCCTGCCGCAGGACAAGAAGATCGTCCTGCACTGTAAGACGGGTGTCCGCAGTGCGGAGGTCCTCGCGGTTCTGAAGTCCGCGGGCTTCGCGGACGCCGTCCACGTCGGCGGCGGCGTCATCGGCTGGGTCAACCAGATCGAGCCGTCGAAGCCGGTCTACTGAGCACAGGCTCCGCGGTGGGCGGGGGCCTCGGGCACGACAGGTGCCCGGGGCCCCCGCCTTCGTCATGAGCAGACCTTGCCGTCCTTCGGGACCGAGCCGCTCAGCAGATAGGCGTTCACCGTGGAGTCCACGCAGTCGCTCCCGCTGCCGTACGCGCCGTGGCCCTCGCCCTTCCAGGTCAGCTCCACTCCGACGCCCCTGCCCAGCTCGTCGGCCATCCTCCGAGCGCCCTCGTACGGGGTGGCCGGGTCGCCGGTGTTGCCGACCAGCAGGATCGGTGCCGCGCCCGGTGCGCTCACCTCCGGTGTGTCCCACTGCCCCGCCACCGGCCAGTCGTGGCACCAGCCGGCCGAGTCCCAGCCCAGGAAGTCCCCGAAGACGGGCGAGATCTTCTCGAATGCCGCCAGCCGCTTCCTCGTCTCGGCGAGCGTCGGCCGCTCCTTGTCGTCCAGGCACGATATGACCCGTTGGGAGTGCGTGGTCGTGCCGTAGTGCCCCGAGGAGTCCCGCTCGTTGTACTGGTCCGCGAGCGACAGCAGCTCCGAGCCGTCGCCCTCCTCGGCCGCCTTGAGCGCGCTGGTCAGCGTCGGCCAGCTGTCCTGGCTGTACAGCGGCAGCACGATGCCGGTGACCGCGAGGCTCTGGGTCAGCTTCCGCCCGGAGGACGTGGGCAGCGGCGTGGCGTCCAGCCTCTTCAGCAGACCGGCGATCTTCCGGGAACCCTGGTCCGGGTCCTGGCCGGTGGACTTGAGGTAGTCGTCCAGGGCCCGCTGGAAGCCGGCGGCCTGGTTCTTCTCCTGGCCGACCGAGTCGGCCGTCGGGTCCACCACCGCGTCCAGGATGAGCCGCCCCACCTTCTTCGGGAACAGGTGGGCGTAGACGCCGCCGAGTTCGGTGCCGTAGGAGATGCCGAAGTAGTGCATCTTCGTGTCCCCGAGGACCTGACGCATCAGATCCATGTCGCGGGCCGTGTCGGTCGTCGAGACATGCGCGATCAGCGTGCCGGCGGCTTTCTCGCACCCCTTGCCGAAGTCCGCGGCGTCCTGGAAGTACGCCGTCTCCTCCGCGGGGGTGTCCGGCGTCGCGTCGATCGACTCGGCGGACTGGATGTCCTTGTCGCTGCGACAGCGGATCCCCTCACTGGCGCCGACCCCGCGCGGATCCCAGCTCACCAGGTCGTACCGCGCGCGCAGTGCGGAGACGGTGGAGGCGTAGTACGGCATCGTCGAGACGCCGGAGCCGCCCGGACCGCCGAAGTTGAACACCAACGAGCCGATCCGCTTCCCCGAACCCCCGCTCGCCTTCGCCCGGATCAGCGCCAGCCCGATCGTCGCACCGTCCGGCTTCGCCCAGTCCAACGGCACCTTGAGCGTCGCGCACCGCCAGTCGTCGCCGGGTGCGGCGGAGTCGGAAGTGGCCTTGCAGCGGCCCCAGTCGAGCTTCTGGGAGGTGAGGGAAGCGGGCAGGGCGGCAGAGGCGACGGAAGAGGGTGACGGTTGTCCGGACCGTGCCTTCCCCTCATCCCCGCCCTCGCCCGAGGACCCGCCACTGCACCCGGCCACCAGCAGCCCGGCGGCAACAACGGCCGCCCACCGTACACATCGCAACATGCGCGCACACCCCCCACACAGGCTCTCCACGGGTTCGTCGCGGAAAGCGGTCAGGCCATAGTAGGCGGATCGAGCGAATGCCGTTTCAGCCTGTGGATAACCGTCTGACCTGCGGTTCTGCAGAGCCCTGATGGGGGCGCGGGGCTGTTGCGCGCCCCTTACGCACAGACCTTCCCGGCCGCCGGCACCGTCCCCTCCAGCAGATAGCCGTTCACCGCACCCTGCACGCACTTGTTCTTGCTGTCGTACGCCCCGTGGCCCTGCCCCTTGTACGTCAGCTCCACCCCGACGCCCTTCCCCAGCGCCTCCACCATCTTCCTCGCACCCTCGTACGGTGTGGCCGGATCCCCCGTGTTGCCCACGACCAGGATCGGCGCCGACCCGGGCGCGCTGACGTCGGGATGGTCGGCGGCGCCCGGCACCGCCCAGTTCGTGCAGCTGACCATGCCCCAGGCGAGGTAGTCGCCGAACAGCGGGGAGGCGGCGCGGAACTCGGGCAGTCGCTGCTGGACGAAGTCGGCGGTGTAGCGCGGTTTCTGGTCGGCGCAGTTGATGGCGATGTTCGCCGCGGTGATGTTGCTGTACTCGCCGTTCTGGTTGCGGCCGTTCATCGAGTCGGACAGCAGCATCAGGATCTTCCCGTCGCCGTCGTACGCCTCCTCCAGGCCCTCGGTGAGGTACTCCCAGAAGTCCTTGGAGTACAGGGACTGGGCGATGCCGTTGGTAGCGGCGGTCTGGGTCAGCTGGCGGGGGAGGATGCCGGGGATCGGTTTGCCGTCCAGGTTCGTCAGGAGCTTGGCGATACGGTCCTTCACGTCCTGCGGGGTGTCGCCGATCGGGCACTCCGTCGTCTTCGAGGTGCAGTCCTCGGCGAAGTTGTCGAGTGCGAGCTGGAAGCCCTTGGCCTGGCCCAGCGAGCTCTGCTCGGGGTTCTGGGTGGGGTCGACCACGGCGTCGAAGACGGCCCGGCCCACGTTCTTCGGGAACAGGTGGGCGTAGACGCCGCCGAGTTCGGTGCCGTAGGAGATGCCGAAGTAGTGCAGCTGCCTGTCGCCGAGGACCTGGCGCATCAGGTCGATGTCGCGGGCGGCGTCGGTGGTGGGTACGTGCGGCAGGATCGTCCTGGAGTTCTTCTCGCAGGCGGCGTTGAACTGCTTGGTGCGGTTGATCAGTGCGGTTCGCTCGGCGTCGGTGTCCGGTGTCGCGTCCTGCTGGAAGTAGTCGTCGAGCTGGGCGTCGCTCAGGCACTCGACGGGGTCGCTGCGGCCGACTCCGCGCGGGTCGAAGCTGACGAGGTCGTAACGGGTGCGCAGGGCCGCGTAGTCCTCGCCGAACGCGGGGAGTGTGGTGACGCCGCTGCCGCCGGGCCCGCCGAAGTTGAAGATCAGGGAGCCGATCCGTCTGCTCGGATCGCCGCTGGCCTTGGCGCGGATCAGCGCGAGACCGATGGTGGGGCCCTTCGGGTTCGCCCAGTCGAGGGGCGCCTTCATGGTGGCGCACTGCCAGGTGCCGCCACCGGGCAGGGGCGACGGGGAGTCACCGCCGCCCTCGGCCTCGTCGGGCGCCGGACAGCTCTTCCAGTTCAGTGTCTGGGCCGTCAGATCCCCGTCCTTGGAACCGTCGCTGCACCCGGTCAGCAGGGAGGACAGCACCAGGGCAGTGGTCATGGCGGCGCGGATCCGGAAGGGGTTCGGCATGCTCCCATCCTGGGGTCGCCCACGGCCACGCGCGCGGGGCACGAGCCGTACGAGGTACGCCCCTAGAGCGCGCCCTTGCGCGTGAGGTGGTTGAAGGCCAGCCAGCCCGGCAGGACCGGCAGCCACAGCGTGAGCAGCCGGTACAGCAGCACGGCGGGTGCCGCGACCTCCTTGGGGAGGCCCACGGCGATCAGGCCGACCGTCAGGGTCGCCTCGACCGCACCGACACCGCCCGGGGTGGGCGCCGCGGAGCCGAGCGCGTTTCCGGCGAGGAAGACGACGGCGACGCTGGCGATGCTGAGCGAGGTCGACTGGTCGCCGAACGCGCGGATGGAGGCGTCCAGGCACATCACGAAGCAGGCGGTCAGCAGCAGCATGCCGCCGATACCGGTGACGAGCTTCTGCGGCCGCTGGAGCACGTCCAGCATGCGCGGCACGACACCCGCGAAAAGCGACCGCACGCGTGTGGAGACGAATTTCCGCAGGAACGGCACCGAGGTCACCACGAGGACCAGCACGGCGACGGTCAGCAGGCCCGCGATGACGGTGCGGGACGGGGACAGCGAAGGCGTCTTCTCGGTGCCGGTGAGATAGCCGAAGGACAGCAGCATCAGGATGTGGCAGCCGAGCCCGAACAGCTGCGAGGCGCCTACGCTGGCCACCGCGAGACCGGGGCGCACTCTGGCGCGCTGCAGGAAGCGCGTGTTGAGGGCGACACCGCCGACGGCAGCCGGTGCCACGATCTTCACGAAGGAGCCGGCGACCTGCGCCGCCACCGTCCGCACGAACGGCACCCGCTCCGGCACGAACCCGAGCAGAGCCATCGCGGCCGCGACGTAGCTGAGCGCCGAGAACGCCACCGCGGCGAGCACCCAGCCCCACTGGGCCTGCGCGAACAGGGTGCCGAACTCGATGTGGGTGAGCTGCGTGAGCAGGTAGTACGCGCCGATCGCCCCGGCCATGAAGCTGAGCAGCGTGCGTGGCCGCACCCGCTCCAGACGGGCCGGTTCGACGGGTGCCTGCGGTCTGATCCGCAGCACCTGGTGCCGGATCTGGGTGAGCAGGTCCTCCTCGCGGGCCTCTTCCAGCGCTTCGTCCAGGGCCCGCTTCTCGGCCCGCTGCTCGGCCCGCACCGTCTTCTTGTCGGGTTTCTCGGCCTCCTCCGCGCGGGCCTGCTTGACCTGCCGGGACGCCTCCAGGACCGCGTCGCGCTCGCGCTCGGCGCGTTCTCTGGCCAGTCTTCGCAGCGTCGCGCGCGTGGAGCGGGTGAGCGCGATCGGCTGGAGCATCGGCAGACAGTCGGCGACGGCGTCGGGACCGAGGACACCGACCGCCGAGGCCACCGCCCGTTCGGCACCCACCCGCAGGCCGAGCGTGGTGACCAGCTGGGCGACGTCCATGCGCAGCAGCAGCTCGCCGGCCGCGATCTCGCCGCCGCGCAGGTCGGTGAGGATCACCTTGCCGGAACGATCCACCACGATGGCGTCACCCGCCAGCCTGCGGTGCGCGATCCGGCGTGACTGCAGCGCCTGCACCTGGTGCCAGGTGCTGCGCAGCAGTTCGTCGGTGATCTCCTCGGCGGCCAGCGAGTCGAGCGTACGGCCGCCGGTGTGCTCGTAGACGAGCATCACCGCGTCGGGGCCCAGCTCGGAGGTGGCGATCAGCTTGGGCGCGTTGGCGCCGGCCGCGATCGCCGCGTACGCCAGCAGCGCCTCCTGTTCCAGGGCCTGGCGCAGCGACTGGAGGCTGGAGCGGGTGGCGAAGCCGCGCAGGGTCAGGTTGCGCCACGCACGGTAGAAGAAGCCCTGGGCCTGCTGTTCCCGGTCGACGACCGTCACGTCCAGTGGCGGGCCGTCCTCAAGGGTGACGAAGTAGCGCCGGCCCCGGTCGCCGTTCTCGGAGTCCAGGACCTCCTCGCGGGCCGCGCCGACCGGGTGGAAGCCGACGTGCCGCAGGCCCGCCAGCAGGGTCCGCCCGGTGGGGCGGACGTTCGGCGAGCCGACCGCGTACAGCGTGCCGTAGGCGACGGTCCAGCCGATCAGCACGGTGAGGATGATCGAGAACGGCGTCGTGTAGCCGGTGACCAGCATGGAGAACGCGTCGAGCATCAGCACGATCCACAGCACCGAGCGCCATCTGGGCCGCCGTGACATGCCGACGGCGGTCATATAGGCGATGACGGGCGCGAGATAGCCGTGCACCGGGTCGGTGAGGGCGTGGATGTCACCGGGGGAGGGCTGGGTGAGCGCCTCCTGGATCGAGCCCGGGGCGGCCCGGGCCACCCACAGGTCCGTGGCGAGGGTCACGCCGTGTGCGAGGACGGCGGCGAGCACGCCGTCGGCGATCCGCAGCCCGTCCCGCTTGATCAGCCGCTCGATGGCGAACGCGACCGGCACCAGCAGGATCGCGATGCTGGAGGCCAGCCCCGCGAACCTGATGAGCAGGTCGGGTGCCTGCCCTGTGCCCTTGTTGATGTCCTGTTCCAGCCCCGAGGTGGTGCCGTGCGCGAACGCGGCGATCCCGAGCAGCACGGCGATGGCGAGCACGCCGACCAGGAGCCGCATGAGGTCGGACGGACGGTGCACGCGCGCGGGGAGCAGCGGTTCGTCGCCCTCCACCTCGTCGGTGTGCATCTCGTCGTCCGGCACGTGTTCCGCCTCGGAGACGTCGGATCCGGCGGCGGTGTCCGGCTCCACGGAGCCGGGGGGCGTGTCGTCCGGGCGTGCGGCGGCGTCAGAGGTGCCCGCCGCGCCGTCGGGGTGCACGCCCTGCTGCTTGGTCGTCTCTTCTTGATCTCGTATCACCAGTCACCGCCCGCACGATGGTGGCATGCTCCACCGACACACGAGGGCATCAGGGTGCAGAATGCGGGGGCGCACAGTCTGCCCGAAGCGCCGCCCGAGGGCGAGACGGAGGCCTGACGCGCACCGCGCCGGTTGTCGGTGGGGTGCGGCAGGATGGGGCGAATGAGCGAGCAGAGCCTTCCCGAGGACATCCGGGAGGGGTACCCGGACGAACTGCCCGAGTACGCCGAGCGGGTCCTGGAGGTCGCGGAGCGGATCCCGCCCGGACGTGTGATGACGTACGGCGACGTCGCGGAGTGGCTTGAGCAGGGAGGGCCGCGCCAGGTCGGGCGTGTGATGTCCCTCTACGGCGGTGCCGTCCCGTGGTGGCGTGTGGTGCGCTCCGACGGGGTGCTGCTCCCGGGGCACGAACTGGGTGCCCTGGACCACTACCGCGCCGAGGGCACCCCGCTGAAGGAGGCGAGCAGGGCCGCGGAGGGCCATCTGCCGCGGCTCGACATGAAGCGGGCGCGGTGGGACGGCGGCGCGGACACGGAGGCTCACACCTGACAGCTTCCGCCATCGGAGGCCCCCGAGGGGAACCCATGGCCCGTACGAGGGACACACGGGACGTCCGTGGCATGACGTACGTTCGTGAGATGCGGGGCGCGTGTGCCACGAGTGCCGCCCGAGGCGGACGGGAACAAGCGGAAGCTCTGCTTCCGCCCGGTTCGTCGGCGTAGCGTCGGCTGCACGTGTCCCGCTCACCCCGCGGCCACCGCTGCGCACGCGCGACCGCGAGTCAACCAGCACACCCACCAGGACCGGCGAACCACGTGAGCTCCTCTTCCTCCACCAGGCGCCTGTCGCACCTCCAGGTGCGACAGGGGAGCCGTGGCGCTTACCGACTGGTCCGTACCCCGCCGGCCGATGCGGATCCCCCTCGTCTTGACGCCGCACAGCGCGCCGTGGTTGACCACGGGCCGGGGCCGCTGCTCGTCCTCGCGGGTCCGGGCACCGGGAAGACCACCACCCTGGTCGAGTCCGTGGCCGCGCGGATCGCCCGGGGCGGGGACCCCGAGCGGATCCTGGTGCTGACGTTCAGCCGCAAGGCCGCCGTCGAACTCCGCGACCGTATGGCCCTGCGCGTGGGGGCGGCCCGCGCGCCCCGGGCGACCACCTTCCACTCGTACTGCTACGCCCTGGTCCGTGCCCACCAGGACAGCGGCCTGTTCGCGGACCCGCTGCGGCTGCTGTCCGGCCCCGAGCAGGACGTCGCCGTCCGTGACCTGCTGGCCGGCCAGCCCGACCTGGAGCGGCTCGGGCTGAACCATGTGCGCTGGCCGGACGAACTGCGCGCCTGCCTGACCACCCGGGGCTTCGCCGACGAGGTCCGCGCGGTCCTCGCCCGCAGCCGCGAACTGGGCCTTGACCCGGCCGCCCTGGACGCCTTCGCCCGCCGTATCGGCCGCCCCGACTGGCGGGCCGCGGCCGCGTTCCTCGCCGAGTACCTCGACGTCCTCGACCTCCAGGGCGTCCTCGACTACGCCGAACTCGTCCACCGTGCGGTGCTGCTCGCCCAGCGTCCCGAGGTCGCCCTGGACCTCGCCGGCCGCTACGACGCCGTCTACGTCGACGAGTACCAGGACACCGACCCGGCCCAGGTGCGCCTGCTGCACGCCCTGGCCGGCGGCGGCCGCACCCTGGTCGCGTTCGGCGACCCGGACCAGTCGATCTACACGTTCAGGGGCGCCGACGTGAACGGCATCCTGGAGTTCCCGTCGGCCTTCGCACGCGTGGACGGCCGTCCCGCCCCGGTGGAGGTGCTGCGCACGTCCCGCCGGGCCGGCGCCGGCCTGCTGGCCGCGACCCGCCTGCTCACCCGGCGGATGCCGCTGACCCGGCTGCCCGCCGACAAGGTGCGCGCCCACCGGGAACTGACCGCGGCACGGGACGGGGGCGGCGTCGAGGTCTACACGTACCCGACGTCCGGCACCGAGCTCGACAACATCGCCGACATCCTGCGGCGCGCGCACCTGGAGGACGGCGTCCGCTGGAGCGACATGGCCGTCCTGGTGCGTGCCGGGTCACACACCATCCCGGCCGTCCGCCGCGCCCTCACCGCGGCCGGCGTACCCCTGGACATCGACGGCGACGACCTGCCGCTGCGCCATGAACCGGCGGTGGCACCCCTGCTGACGGCGCTCCGGGCGGTGGCGGAGGCGGAAGCCGCGCAGGATCCGGCAGAGGGTGCCTGCCTGCTCGACACCGAGACCGCCCTCACCCTGCTCACCTCCCCGCTCGCCGGCATGGACGCGGCCGACCTGCGCCGCCTCGGCCGCGCCCTGCGCGACGAGGAGCGCGCGGCCGGAAACGCGCTCCCGCCGCCCTCGGACGAACTGCTCGCGCGGGCGCTCGCCGAGCCCGAGCGCCTGGCCGTCCACGACCCCGGCTACGCGCGCGGGGCCCAGCGGCTCGGCGCGCTGCTCAGGAAGGCCAGGGAGCGCCTGGCGGGCGGCGGTACGGCGGAGGAGGCGCTGTGGGACCTGTGGAACGGCACACCCTGGCCCTCACGCCTGGAGCGCACCGCCCGGCGCGGCGGCGCGGCCGGCCGCAACGCCGACCGCGACCTGGACGCCGTGTGCGCGCTGTTCGCCACCGCCGCCCGCGCGGAGGAGCGCGGCGGCGGCCGGGGCGCTCTGAACTTCCTGGCGGAGATCGAGGCCGAGGACATCGCCGCCGACACCCTCGCCGGCCGCGCGGTACGCCCGGACGCCGTGCGCCTGATGACCGCGCACCGTGCCAAGGGCCTGGAGTGGCGTCTGGTCGTCGTCGCCGGCGTCCAGGAGGGACTCTGGCCCGACCTGCGCCGCCGCGGCTCACTCCTGGAGGCCGACCGCATCGGCCGCGACGGACTCGCCGAACCGCTCACCCCGGGCGCGCTCCTCGCCGAGGAACGCCGCCTGTTCTACGTCGCCGCCACGCGCGCGCGTGAACGCCTCGTCGTCACCGCGGTGAAGGCGCCCGCGGACGACGGTGACCAGCCCTCCCGCTTCCTCACCGAGCTGGGCGTCGAGCCCCAGGACATCACCGGACGTCCCCGCCGACCGCTCTCCGTGGCCGCCCTGGTCGCCGAGCTGCGCGCGACCACGGTCGACCCGCGCGCGTCCGACGTCCTCCGGGAGGCGGCCGCCCGTCGCCTGGCCCGGCTGGCCGCGCTCGCCGACGAGGACGGCCGCCCCCTGGTGCCGTCCGCCCACCCCTACCGCTGGTGGGGCATGTTCGAACCGACCGAGAGCAAGGTGCCGCTGCGCGACCGCGACCAGCCCGTCGTGCTCTCCGGCAGCGCCCTCGACCAGCTCGCCAACACCTGCAGCCTGCAGTGGTTCCTGGGCCGCGAGGTGAAGGCCGACGCCCCCGCCACCACCGCCCAGGGCTTCGGCAACGTCGTGCACGTCCTCGCCGACGAGGTCGCCTCCGGACGCACCCCCGCCGACCTCGCCGTCCTCATGGAGCGCCTGGAGTCGGTGTGGAACGCGCTCGCCTTCGACGCCCCCTGGAAGTCGGCGCAGGAGAAGGACAACGCGCGCGTGGCGCTCGAACGCTTCCTGAAGTGGCACGTCCTGGACCGCACCGAACGCACGCCCGTGGCCAGCGAGCAGGACTTCGACGTCACCCTCGGAGCGGGCGACTACGAGGTGCGCATCCGCGGCCAGATGGACCGCGTCGAGACGGACGGCGAGGGCCGCGCCTACGTCGTCGACTTCAAGACCGGCAAGCAGGCTCCCAGCGCGGCCGAGGTGGCCCGCCACCCGCAGCTCGCCGTCTACCAGCTCGCCGTCCGCGAGGGCGCCGTCGACGAGGCCTTCGACGGCGCACGCCCCGAGCCCGGCGGCGCCGAACTGGTCCACCTCAGACAGGGCGCGGCCCAGCGCGACGGCGGCGAGACCCTGCCCAAGGTGCAGGCACAGGAGCCGCTGGAGGGGGAGTGGGTCGGTGACCTGCTGGCCACCGCCGCCGGAAAGGTCCTCGACGAACGCTTCACCCCGACCACCGGCCAGCACTGCACGCACTGCGCTTTCCGCGCCTCGTGCAGTGCGCGGCCCGAGGGGCGGCACGTGGTGGAGTGAGCGCCGTCTCCCGATTGGCCGTGTCCCGATTGTCAGTGCCCGCCGCTAGCCTCTTTCCTCATGTCCGCCCTCATCACCGACCCCGAGCAGCTCAAGGAGCTCCTCGGCATCCCGTTCACCCCGGAGCAGACGGCCTGCATCACCGCGCCGCCCGCCCCGCAGGTGATCGTGGCCGGAGCCGGGTCGGGCAAGACGACGGTGATGGCGGCGCGCGTGGTCTGGCTGGTCGGCACCGGACAGGTCGCCCCGGAACAGGTCCTGGGCCTCACCTTCACCAACAAGGCGGCCGGTGAGCTCGCCGAGCGCGTCCGCAAGGCGCTCGTCAAAGCGGGCGTCACCGACCCCGACGCCATCGACCCGGACAACCCGCCCGGCGAACCGGTCATCTCGACGTACCACGCCTTCGCGGGTCGGCTGCTGACCGACCACGGTCTGCGCATCGGCCTGGAGCCGACCTCCCGGCTGCTCGCCGACGCCACCCGCTACCAGCTCGCCGCACGCGTGCTGCGCGAGGCGCCCGGCCCCTACCCGGCCCTGACCCGCTCCTTCGCCGACCTGGTCAGCGACCTGCTCACCCTGGACTCCGAGCTCGCCGAGCACCTCGTACGCCCCGAGGACCTGCGCACCTGGGACGCCGGGCTGCTGAACACCCTGGCGGGCGCCAAGCTGAGCAACGCCGACCTGCGCAAGGTGCCCGAGACCGCGGCCGCACGCCGCGAACTGGCCGGGCTCGTCCTGCGCTACCGGGCCGCCAAACGAGAACGTGACCTGCTCGACTTCGGCGACCAGATCGCGCTGTCCGCGTCGCTGGCCGGCATCCCCGAGGTGGGCCGGCTGCTGCGCGACGAGTTCCGCGTCGTACTCCTCGACGAGTACCAGGACACCTCGGTCGCCCAGCGGGTACTTCTGGCGGGCCTGTTCGGCGGTGGCACCGGCCACCCCGTGACCGCGGTCGGCGACCCCTGCCAGGCCATCTACGGCTGGCGCGGCGCCTCCGTCGCCAACCTCGACGACTTCCCCGAGCACTTCGCACACGCCGACGGCAGCCCCGCCACCCGCCGGGCGCTCAGCGAGAACCGCCGCAGCGGCGGCCGCCTCCTCGACCTCGCCAACGGCCTCGCCGAGCCGCTGCGCGCCATGCACGCGGGCGTGGAGGCCCTGCGCCCCGCCCCGGGTGCCGAGCGGGACGGCACGGTCCGCTGCGCCCTGCTGCACACCCACGCCGAGGAGATGGACTGGATCGCCGACTCCGTCGCCCACCTCGTCCGCACCGGCACCGCGCCCGGCGAGATCGCGGTCCTGTGCCGTACGGCGACCGACTTCGCCGAGATCCAGGGCGCCCTCGTCGCCCGCGACGTCCCCGTCGAGGTGGTCGGCCTCTCCGGACTGCTGCACCTTCCCGAGGTGGCCGACCTCGTCGCCGTCTGCGAGGTGCTCCAGGACCCCGGGGCCAACGCCTCCCTGGTCCGGCTGCTGACCGGCCCGCGCTGGCGCATCGGCCCCCGCGACCTCGCCCTCCTCGGCCGCCGCGCCCGGCTGCTCGTGACGCACGCGCGCGTGGGCGACGCCGACGACCCGGACCGCCGGCTCGCCGAGGCCGTCCAGGGCGTCGACCCCGCCGAGGTGATATCGCTCGCGGACGCCCTGGACACGTTCCTGGAGCTGCCGCTCGGCACCGAGCAGTCCGGGCAGCAGGACGACGGACTGCCGTTCTCGCCGGACGCGCGCGTGCGTTTCGCCCGCCTCGCCACCGAACTGCGCGAACTGCGCCGCGCCCTGTCCGACCCGCTGATGGACGTCCTGTACCGCGTCCTCGCGGTCACCGGCCTGGAAGTGGAACTGTCCGCGTCCCCGCACGCGCTGGCCGCCCGCCGCCGTGAGACGCTCTCCAACTTCCTGGACGTCGCCGCCTCCTTCGCGGCCGGCGACCAGGAGGCCACCCTGCTCGCCTTCCTCGGCTTCCTGCGCACCGCCGCCCAGTACGAGAAGGGCCTCGACAACGCCCTGCCCGGCGGCGAGAACACCGTCAAAGTGCTCACCGCTCACAAGTCCAAGGGCCTGGAGTGGGACGTCGTCGCCGTCCCCGGACTCGTCAAGGGCACCTTCCCGAGCAGCCAGGGGCGCGAGAAGTGGACCGCCCAGGCGAAGGTGCTCCCGCACGCCCTGCGCGGCGACCGCGAGACCCTGCCCGACGTGGAGGCCTGGGACTCGCGGGGCATGAAGGCCTTCCACGAGGCGATGAAGGAGCACCAGCACACCGAGGAACTCCGCCTCGGCTACGTCACCTTCACCCGCCCCCGCTCCCTCCTCCTCGGCTCCGGCCACTGGTGGGGCCCCAACCAGAAGAAACCACGCGGCCCTTCCGACTTCCTCCAGGACCTGTACGACCACTGCGCCGCCGGACACGGCGAGATCGAGGTCTGGGCCGACGAACCGGCGGAGGACGAGGAGAACCCGGCCCTGCACACGGCGAGCGCCGACCAGGTGTGGCCGCTGCCCCTGGACGAGGCCGCCCTGGCGCGCCGCCGCGCGGCCGCCGAGACCGTCCTCGCCCACCTGGACGCCCTCACGGCCGGGGCGGACGGTCATCCGACGGCCGGGCACGACCCGGGCGGCCACGAGGACCCCGACTGGCCCCCGCCGCCCGAGGACGAGGAGACCGACCCCTACGAGGGCGACTTCCCGGACGGGGACTCGGCCGACTGGGACTCGGCCGAATGGGATTCCTGGAGCACCGACCGCCCCACGGTCCCGCACCAGGCCGCGCCCGCCGAGCGCACGCCCCCGCGTGCGCGGGAGCGGGCAGACGCCCCGGCCCCGGCTCCGGGACACGAACGTGCCCCGCAGCCCGAGCACGCGCGCCCCCCGCAGCCCCGGCACGCGCGCATGCCGGACTCCGAGCGTGCCCCCGTCACCCCGGCGGAAGCCCGGGTCACCCCCGAGGAGGCCCGCGTCATCGCCTCCTGGGACCGTGACCTCGATGCCCTCACCGGCGAGCTCCTGCGCGCCCGGCAGGCCGTCACCGACGTGCCCCTGCCGGCGACGCTCTCCGCCACCCAGCTGATGCGGCTGGCCGAGGACCCGGACGGGCTCGCGCAGGAACTCGCGCGCCCCATGCCGCGCCCTCCACAACCGGCCGCACGCCGGGGCACCCGATTCCACGCCTGGGTCGAGGCGCGCTTCGAGGAGCTCACGCTGCCCATGCTGGAGCCCGACGAGCTCCCCGGCAGTGACGCCGAGATCGCCGACGAACGCGACCTCGAAGCCCTCAAGGAGGCCTTCGAACGCACCGAGTACGCCCACCGCACGCCCTATCGCGTGGAGGCCCCCTTCCAGCTCGCCCTCGCGGGCCGGGTCGTCAGGGGCCGTATCGACGCCGTCTACAGGACCGGGCACGGCGACGAGGTGAGGTACGAGATCGTCGACTGGAAGACGAGCCGCACCCGTCTCGCCGACCCGCTCCAGCTGGCGATCTACCGGATCGGCTGGGCCGAGCAGCAGGGCGTGCCACCCGAGTCGGTCACGGTCGCGTTCGTGCACGTACGCACCGGCGAGATCGAGCGCCCCGAAGGGCTGCCCGACCGGGCGGCCCTGGAAAAGCTGATCGTCGGACAAGCGGAGTGTGACGAACCGCCCGCCGAGGATGTCGGCGCGGGCCGATAGGCTCGTGACCATGAGCCAGACCCCGGACAGCGCCGTCCGTACGTACATCGGGCAGCATCGCGCCGCCTTCCTCGACGACCTCGCCGAATGGCTGCGCATCCCCTCCGTGTCGGCCCAGCCCGACCACGCCCCCGATGTACGCCGCAGCGCCGACTGGCTCGCCGCCAAGCTGACGGAGACCGGCTTCCCGACCGCCGAGGTCTGGGAGACACCGGGCGCCCCGGCCGTCTTCGCCGAGTGGCCCGCGGGCGACCCCGAGGCGCCCACGGTCCTGGTCTACGGCCATCACGACGTGCAGCCCGCCGCCCGCGAGGACGGCTGGGACAGCGAGCCCTTCGAGCCCGTCGTCCGGGAGAACCGCCTCTACGCGCGCGGGGCGGCCGACGACAAGGGCCAGGTGTTCTTCCACACACTCGGCGTCCGCGCCCACCTCGCCGCCACCGGCCGCACCGCCCCCGCGGTCAACCTGAAGCTGCTGATCGAGGGCGAGGAGGAGTCCGGTTCCCCGCACTTCCGGGCGCTGGTCGAGCAGCACGCGGACCGGCTCGCCGCCGACGCCGTGATCGTCTCCGACACCGGCATGTGGTCCAAGGACACCCCCACGGTGTGCACCGGCATGCGCGGGCTCGCCGAGTGCGAGATCGTCCTGCACGGCCCCGACCAGGACATCCACTCCGGCGCCTTCGGCGGCGCCGTCCCCAACCCCGCGACTGTCGCCGCCCGCCTGGTCGCCGCCCTGCACGACGAGCACGCGCGCGTCGCGATCCCCGGCTTCTACGACGGCATCGTCGAACTCGGCGACCGCGAGCGGCGGCTCTGGGCCGAGCTGCCCTTCGACGAGGCGGGCTGGCTGCGCGAAGCACACTCGTACGCCACCGAGGGCGAGGCCGGGCACACCACCCTGGAGCGCATCTGGGCCCGCCCCACCGCCGAGGTCAACGGCATCGGCGGCGGCTACCAGGGCCCCGGCAGCAAGACGATCATCCCGTCCTCGGCGCTGCTGAAGCTCTCGTTCCGGCTGGTCGCCGGACAGGACCCCGAGCACATCGAGAAGATCGTCCGCGCCTGGGCCGCCGAGCGGATCCCCGCCGGGATCCGCGCCGAGATCACCTTCCTGCCGGCCACCCGCCCGTGCCTGACCCCGCTCGACCACCCCGGCCTCCAGTCGCTGGCCCGCGCCATGGGCCGGGCCTTCGAAGGGCCCGTCCGGTTCACCCGTTCGGGTGGCTCGGGGCCCGCCGCGGACCTCCAGGACGTCCTCGGCGCACCGGTCCTCTTCCTGGGCATCTCCGTCCCCTCCGACGGCTGGCACGCCCCCAACGAGAAGGTCGAGCTGGACCTCCTCCTCAAGGGCGTCGAGACCAGCGCCTACCTGTGGAGCGACTTCGCCGAGAACTGGCGCCATGCACCCTGAGCCACCGGCGTCGTCCGGAGCGGCACCGCGCGCGGGGCACACTGGAAGGGCCGCCCCGCCCGCCCCGCCGCCCGACCCGGTCTCCTCCCGCCCTTCGTCCCGCTGAACCGCCCGCTGAAACAACCGTTGCACTGGGGGAGTTGGAAGCACCCGTGACCACCTGGACCGACCACACCGCAGACCGACCCATCTCGCTCACCGCCCCGAGCGGCATCGACCGCGCCGCGCACCACCGCCTCGACGAGGCCTGGCTCGCGGCGGCGTGGAGCCACCCCGACACCCGCTGCTTCGTGGTCTCCGGCGGCCAGGTCCTCATCGACGAGACGCCCGACGGCCGGACCGAACTCGTGATGACCCCCTCCTTCGAGGCCCCCCTCACCGAGGCACACCGCTACTTCCTGGGCACCGACGAGGAGGGCGTCAGCTACTTCGCGCTCCAGAAGGACGCCCTGCCCGGCCGGATCGACCAGTCCGCGCGGCCCGCGGGCCTGCGCGAGGCCGGGCTGCTGCTGTCACCTCGTGACGTCGGCCTGATGGTGCACGCGGTCGGCCTGGAGAACTGGCAGCGCACCCACCGCTTCTGCTCCCGCTGCGGCGAGCGCACGGTCATCGCCGCCGCCGGCCACATCCGCCGCTGCCCCGCCTGCGGCGCCGAGCACTACCCACGCACCGACCCCGCCGTGATCATGGCGGTCACCGACGAGGACGACCGCATCCTGCTCGGCCGCCAGGTCCACTGGCCCGAGGGCCGCTTTTCCACGCTCGCCGGCTTCGTCGAGCCCGGGGAGTCCATCGAGCAGGCGGTGCGCCGTGAGGTCTTCGAGGAGGCCGGGATCACCGTCGGCCCGGTCGAGTACGTCGCCAGCCAGCCCTGGCCGTTCCCGTCCAGCCTCATGCTCGGTTTCATGGCCCGCGCGACCTCGACCGAGGTCGATGTCGACGGCGACGAGATCCACGAGGCCCGCTGGTTCTCCCGCGACGAACTGGGCGCCGCCTTCGACTCGGGTGACGTCCTGCCGCCGTACGGCATCTCCATCGCGGCCCGCCTGATCGAGATGTGGTACGGCAAGCCACTGCCCACGAGGAGCTTCGTCTGAGGCTTCCGCGATGACCGTCGAGACGTACTGGAACCACAACGTCCACTACCACCCGCTGGTGCTGGACGCCGTACCGGACGGCTGCCGTACCGCCCTGGACGTCGGCTGCGGCGACGGCCTGCTGGCCGCGAAGCTCGCGACCAGGGCGGAGTCGGTGACCGGCGTGGACCGGTCGGCGGAGATGATCCGACTGGCCGGCAAACGGGACGCCGGGAACGTCACCTTCCTCGAGGGCGACTATCTCGACGGCGGCCTCCTCGACGAGGGGAGCTACGACTTCGTCAGCGCCGTCGCCGTCATCCACCATGCCCCGTTCGACGACGCGATCGACCGGCTGGTGAGCCTGCTGGCGCCCGGCGGTCGGCTGGTCATCGTGGGCATGGCGTTCAACCACACCCCTCTGGACTGGGTGATCAGCGGCTGCGGAGTGCCCGCGAGCCGGTTGAACGCGCTTCTGCGGGGCGGCAAGCGGGCCCCGGCGGGGATGCCCGTCGAGGACTCCCCCATGCACTGGGGAGAGGTCCGGCGGGCCACCGCGCACCTGCTCCCCGGCCGCCGGTACCGGCGTCGGCTGCTCTGGCGCTACACGGCGGTGTGGGACAAACCACGCTGAACGCGCGAGGGCGGTCCCTGACCCGGTCAGGGACCGCCCTCGCGCCGGCAGAAAAACTACGCGCCGACCTTCTGCTTCACCTGGGCCAGCGAGGGGTTCGTCAGCGTCGAGCCGTCGGCGAAGAGCACCGTGGGGACCGTCTGGTTTCCGCCATTCGCCTTCTCCACGAACGCGGCCGACTCCGGGTCCTGCTCGATGTTGATCTCGGTGTACGCGATGCCCTCGCGGTCCAGCTGGCTCTTCAGCCGGCGGCAGTAGCCGCACCACGTGGTGCTGTACATCGTCACAGTGCCCTGCATCTCGCTCGCGCTCCTTCGGCAGGTCGGGATGGTCGTCCAGGGAAGGAACGTACGCGACCCGTCCGCCATTCCCGCAGTACCGGTCCGGAGTGACGCCTGCCGCATTGGTACGACTGCAAGGGGTTGCCTGTGGACAACCGGCGCAGCCGTCTCCGGCGACCTGGCAGCATTGCCGTGTGACAGCAGCAACGCACTCCTCCCTCTTCCCGCAGGCACCCGACTCGGCCGACGCGGTGCTCGAAGGGCTCGACCCCGAGCAGCGCGAGGTGGCGACCGCCCTGCACGGACCGGTGTGCGTGCTGGCCGGAGCCGGTACCGGCAAGACCCGGGCGATCACCCACCGGATCGCCTACGGGGTGCGGGCCGGCATCCTCCAGCCGTCCAGTGTGCTCGCCGTCACCTTCACCAACCGCGCCGCCGGAGAGATGCGCGGCCGGCTCCGCCAGCTCGGCGCCCAGGGAGTGCAGGCCCGCACCTTCCACTCCGCGGCGCTGCGTCAGCTCCAGTTCTTCTGGCCGAAAGCGATCGGTGGCTCCCTGCCCCGGCTCGTCGACCGCAAGATCCAGCTCGTCGCCGACGCCGCGGCCGCCTGCCGTGTCCGGCTGGACCGGGGTGAGCTGCGGGACGTCACCGCCGAGATCGAGTGGTCCAAGGTCACCCAGACCGTCCCCGCCGACTATCCGCTCGCCGCCGTGAAGGCCGGCCGCGAGGCCCCCCGCGACCCGGCCGAGATCGCCCAGATCTACTCGGTGTACGAGGACCTCAAGCGCGACCGCGGGGTCATCGACTTCGAGGACGTCCTGCTGCTGACCGTCGCCGTCCTGCAGGACCGGCACGACATCGCCGACCAGGTCCGCGCCCAGTACCAGCACTTCGTCGTCGACGAGTACCAGGACGTCAGCCCCCTTCAGCAGCGCCTGCTGGAGCTGTGGCTCGGCGACCGCGACAGCCTGTGCGTCGTCGGCGACGCCAGCCAGACCATCTACTCGTTCACAGGCGCAACCCCCGACCATCTGCTCGACTTCCGCATCCGTCACCCCGGTGCCACCGTCGTCAAGCTGGTCCGTGACTACCGCTCCACCCCCCAGGTCGTCCGCCTCGCCAACGGTCTGCTGGCCCAGGCCAGCGGACGGGCCGCCGACCACCGCCTGGAGCTGATCTCCCAGCGCCCGGCGGGACCCGAGCCCGTCTACACCGAGTACGCCGACGAGCCCGCCGAGGCCGAGGGCGCCGCCCGCCGCATCCGGGAACTCATCGCCGCCGGGGTCCCGGCCGCCGAGATCGCCGTCCTGTTCCGCACCAACTCCCAGTCTGAGGCCTATGAGCAGGCACTCGCGGACGCCGGGGTGTCCTACCAGTTGCGCGGCGCCGAGCGGTTCTTCGACCGGCCCGAGGTACGCAAGGCGGGCGTCGCCCTGCGCGCCGCGGCCCGCTTCGGCGGCAACGACGCGCTGCTCGACGACACCGTCGACCTGCCGTCCCAGGTGCGTGCGGTCCTCTCCGGGGAGGGCTGGACCACCGCGCCCCCGGCCGGCTCCGGTGCGGTCCGGGAACGCTGGGAGTCGCTGGCCGCCCTGGTCAACCTCGCCCACGACGTCGCCGCCGCCCGGCCCGCCGCCACCCTCGCCGACTTCGTCGCCGAACTCGACGAGCGGGCCAACGCGCAGCACGCGCCGACCGTCCAGGGCGTCACCCTCGCCTCCCTGCACTCGGCCAAGGGCCTGGAGTGGGACGTCGTGTTCCTGGTCGGGGTCGCCGAGGGCATGATGCCGATCACCTATGCGAAGACCGACGAGCAGGTCGAGGAGGAACGCCGTCTCCTCTATGTCGGTGTGACCCGCGCCAGGGAACGGCTCCATGTCTCCTGGTCCCTCTCCCGCACCCCCGGAGGCAGGCCCAACCGCAGGCCCAGCCACTTCCTGGACGGGCTGCGCCCGGGCTCCACCGGCACCGTCGGCCGCGGCTCCGGCGCGGGCGGCGGAGGTGTCGAACGCGGCTTCACCGGCGGCCCCGTGGCAGTGCCCCGGCGCACCCAGCGTTCCCCCGCCCGCTGCCGGGTCTGCGGGCGCACTCTCACCGACGCCGGCGAGATGAAACTGATGCGCTGCGACGGCTGCCCCTCCGACATGGACGAGGGTCTGTATGAACGGTTGCGTGAGTGGCGCGCCGACCAGGCCCGGCTCAGCGGTCAGCCGGCCTTCTGCGTCTTCACCGACAGGACACTGATGGCCATCGCCGAGAGCGCCCCGGACGACGATCGCGAGCTGGCCCGCATCCCCGGTGTCGGCATGCGCAAGCTCAACCGATACGGAGCCGATGTTCTGGCCATCTGCGCAGGCCAGGAGCCCGGCGGAGGCACCGGGACGGAATGACTTCAACTCGTCGAAAAAATAGTTTGCGCATGCCCCAGCAATCCCCATAGGTTCTAGGCACGGAAGCGGCGGCCTTCTCGAAGGCCCGGTTCCGTGATGTACTTGCATATCCGAACGGACTGGCCCAGCCAGTTCCTTAGACGCCGAGAGGAGGCGAGTCCAGTGATCAGCATCGAGACCAACATCAGCGCGGCCAAAATGACCGATCTCTCGGCCGTCTCCCTGTGCATGCTCGGCGTCTCCAACCGGGGCACCGGTGTGTCCGGCATTCCTGCCGTGCGTCCGGCGTCCTCCGTTTCCCTCGCGGGTCTTCCCGTCCGTGAGCGGAACGAGCGACCGACCAAGGCACTGGAAGCAGTAGTGGCACAGGCCAAGTCCTATGCCTTTACGGCTGCCGGTGCCGCAAGCCGGAAGCAGACGACGCAGCACCACCTGATGTGGGCCTTCCGTGGGCCAGAACCCTGGAGTGATCCAGCCTGATTGATCAGGCCGGCGCCTTCAGGGCCGCGGAACCCCATCGGGGATCCGCGGCCCTTCTGTTTTCCCCGAACGGGGAGAGCGAAGCGAAGGAGCCTCGGGACGAGAGCAGAACCCGGTACCAGCCGCCAACCGGTCCGACCGGACCGGAACGACCAGACGAGGAAGACCAACCGTGCAACTCGAAGCGCACGCCCCGTCCGTACCGCCTTCCGAAACGATCCCCCCGCCCGGCCTCACGGAGGACTCCACCTTGATCCCGCTCACCGCGCTCACCGCGCTCGACGACGCCATCGAGAACCTCGGCGTACCCGTCCCCTGCCGCTCCTACGACCCGGAGGTCTTCTTCGCCGAGTCGCCGGCGGACGTCGAGTACGCCAAGTCCCTCTGCCGCACCTGCCCGCTGATCGAGGCCTGCCTCGCCGGTGCCCAGGAGCGGCGCGAGCCCTGGGGTGTCTGGGGTGGCGAGCTGTTCGTCCAGGGTGTCGTCGTTGCCCGGAAGCGGCCGCGTGGCCGCCCGCGCAAGAACCCGGTCACGGCATGAACATCCTCGGAACGATCGACCGCCCCCTCACGCACGACCCCAAGAAGCAGGCCCCGATGAAGCCGTCCACCAGCGAGCCCACAGGCTCCGCGACTCCAGACTTCACCACTGCCGGTACGACCACCGGCTCGCGTCAGAACAGGACCCGAGAGATGCAACTCATCCCAGAAGCCCTGGCTCGTGCGCATATGCACGAGCGACTGTACGAGGCCGAGCAGGAACGCCGGGCCGTGCGCCTGGCGACCGCTCGCCGGATGCAGCGCCGGGCCGAGCGCGCTTCGATGCGCGCCCGCCGTGCGCTCGCCATGGCCGTCATGCAGTGATCCCGAACACCTGAAGCGGTGGCCTCCCCGGCCGAGGGAGGCGAATGCTCCCCGCGGGGGCCGGTCCGTCCGAACGGACCGGCCCCCGCGGTGCGTTGTGCGCGCTGATCCGCCCACGGCGGGGTTATCGTCACCAGGTGACGAGTCTTTCCGGAGGCAGTGATCACGGCGGCTCCGCCACGGAGCCCCACCCTCTCGTGTGCGCCCGCTGTGGCACACCGGCCGACGGCCCCCAGCCCACCACCTGGACCTGCTCCGTGGAGAACGGCGTCCGCCAGTTCTTCTGCGACGCCTGTGCCAGGGAGAACCTCAGAGCGATCGAGGGCCGGCTCGACTCGCCCTGGTGGTGAACACCGGCACCGCCCCTACTGCGCCTCCACGGCCGCCTCTGCCGCTTCGGCTTCCTCCGTGTACTCGACCTCCTCGGGTACGAACTCGTCGGGTACGAACCCCGGCAGCCAGGCCTCCAGTTCCTCCCGCAGCCGTACCGTCGCGCCCAGCTGGCACAGCACGCCGATGGTGCTCAGGGTCACCCGGTGTATCAGGAGGTAGGCGGGCGGCAGGTTGAGCTGCTTGCCCAGTTGGTGGGCCGGGTTGCGGGGGTCGGCGATACGGGCCGCCTGGCTGCGCATCCAGTTGCGGGTGAAGGTGAACTCGTCGAGCTGGGCGGGTTCGATGATCGGCAGCAGATAGTCCAGGACGGCGTCGGGGTCCAGCTCTATGGACTCCTTGACGAACCCCTCGGCGCACAGCAGCTCGTAGACCGCCTCGGCATCACCGTCCAGCGTCATCCGGAGGGAGTCGCCGATCGGAGCGGGCAGGCCGCCGGCGAGGCGGTCGACGGTGCCGAAGTCCAGCACGCCCAGGCGCCACTCCTCCTCGTCCTCCGGCTCGCCGGGCAGCAGACGGAAGTTGCCCGGGTGCGGGTCGGCGTGCAGCAGGCCGGTGCGGGCCGGGCCCGAGAACAGGAAGCGGGCCAGGAGTTGGCCGGCCCGGTCGCGCTGCTCCGGCGTACCCTGCGAGATGATCTCGGAGAGCGGTATCCCGTCCATCCACTCCGTGACCAGGACCTGGTCGCACTGGTGCACCACCGAGGGGACCACCACATCCGGGTCGTCGGTGAACTCCTCCGCGTGCGCTGCCTGGGCCTGTGCCTCCAGGGCGTAGTCCAGTTCTTCGGAGACCCGGTCGCGCAGCTCCGCGATCAGCGGCTTGATGTCCATACCGGGGATCAGCGGCCCCAACAGCCGGGCGAACCGGCTCAGTTGTCCCAGATCGGACAGCAGGGCCTCGCCGGCTCCCGGGTACTGGACCTTGACCGCGACCGCGCGGCCGTCGTGCCAGACCGCCCGGTGCACCTGGCCGATCGAGGCGGCCGCCGAGGGCTTGTCCTCGAACTCCAGGAACAGCTCACGCCAGTCCTCCCCGAGCCGCTCGGCGAGCACCGCGTGCATGGTGCGGGTCGGCATCGGCGGTGCGGCGTCCTGGAGCTTGGTGAGGGCGGCCCGGTAGGGACCGGCGACCTCCTCCGGGAGAGCGGACTCGAAGACGGACAGGGCCTGCCCGAACTTCATCGCCCCGCCTTTCAACTCTCCCAGGATTTTGAAGAGTTGCTCCGCGGTGCGCTGTTGCAGCTCCCGGCTGACGATCTCCGCGGACTCACCCACGATGCGCTTGCCCAGACCCCAGGTCGCCCGGCCGGCGATGCCGAGCGGAAGCGCGGCGAGCTTGGCGGTCCGGGTGACCGCCTTCCGGGGAAGATCAGACATGCGCCCTCCAAGTCCCAGTCGGCCGCGCCGCGTCCGCGTGCTCTCGTCGCTCCGCCGACGGCCGTTGCCCCACCATTGTCGCGTGTGGATCCCCGTCCGTTGAGGAGTGTTCCCCCTTGGTTTTCTCCGCAGCTGCGCAGGGGCATGCGGGGTGCGGCCGGACCGGGCGCGCGTGCCAGTGCAGAGCAGGCACGGACGCCTCCCAGCGCACTCCCGTACCGGACGGCGACTCCCCGTCGAGGAAGGCCAGGGCGTGGGCGGCGGCCAGCCCGGCCACGGCCGCAGCCAGCGTCAGATCGCAGGCGCCGACCCGGCGGGCCTGTCCGGAACGCCACTGGGCGACCAGGCGCGGCCAGGCGGGATCCCGGTCCGTACGGTGCTCGTGCAGACAGCGGGCGCACCCCGTCCCGCCGGGGAGGACGAGCGGGCCGACGACGCCTGTGCCCTCCACCACACCCGTATAGAGGTGTGGGGTCCCCGAGGCCATGAGCGGCTCG
The DNA here is from genome assembly GCF_044767525.1 of Streptomyces sp. NPDC101234. Lineage (NCBI taxonomy): Bacteria > Bacillati > Actinomycetota > Actinomycetes > Kitasatosporales > Streptomycetaceae > Streptomyces > Streptomyces sp. NPDC101234. Next base: position 654,624 of record NZ_JBIWOA010000001.1, read on the forward strand.
GCGGCGCGCGCGTCCGGGGCGTGCACCAGGACGTCGTCGCGCGGGGCGATGATCACCAGGGCCAGACCGGGTTCTTCCGCGGCCGGGTCCGGACGGCGCGGCGGACGGTCCGGGGCCGCTCCGCGGACGACCCTGCGCGCGGCCTCGTCCCGGCGCTCGCCGACCGTCTCCGCCGGCAGCCCGCCCGGCATCACGTCCCACGGCTGGACCCGGCCCACGTCCCGCACGTCGACCTCGCCGACACCCGCACCGGACAGCAGCGCGGCCAGCGTGACACCGACCCGGCCCGCGCCCCGCACCTGCACCCGCAGCGCACGCCTGGCCGCCAGCCGGCCGAGCGGGCCGCCCGGTTCCGGGGTGATCAGGGAGAGCGACTCCAGATCGGGGCGCAACCGCTCCAGCACCTGCTTCTTGTCGCGCAGCGACTGTGCCGCCGGCCCGCCGCCACGCGTGTCGTCGACGAGCCCGGCCCGGGACAGCCGCTCCACCAGCGCGTCGACATGCCCGTCCGGCAGGTCCATGCGGCGCCCTTCCTCGCGCAGCAGCGCGAGCCCCCGGGTGCCGTTGAGCAGGTCCAGGAAGCTCCCGGTTGCCGTGTCCATCGGTCCGAGTGTCATCGCGTGCGCCGGAGTCATCCCGAACTGCACGGTGTTGAGATCACGCCAGCCGCGCCGGAGCGCGGGCTTCATCAAAGGATGCATGACAGGCCCCCGTAGCCGTCGAAAGGTGATGGAACGTCCCCGTCTGCCGGTGGAGCCGGTCGTGCTCCGCGGACGAGTGGCGACGAGTGCCAGCATGCCCGGCCCGCCCGGCGGGTGCCGAAAGTTGTCCACAGGCGGTGGGTATTCGTCGTACAAATCAAACGCATGGTGGGGGATCGGCATCGAACCGTCCCGGACCCGGGACTTCCCACATGTGCAGCGGGTAACGTCGGGGCGTGCCCGCCGACCCACTGCACAGCGCCGGAAACCCACAGCGCAGCACGACGAGCCAGCCGCCCAGCGGCTCGGGGGCGAGCGCGATCGAGGTTCGCAGAAGCGCCCGGCGCCGCCGGACCGTCTCCGCGTACCGCGAGGGCGATCGCACCGTCGTGCTGATCCCCGCCCGGATGTCCGAGGCGGAGGAGAAACGCTGGGTGACCGTCATGCTCAAGAAGCTCGCTGCCCAGGAGAGCAAGCGAGTGCTCGGCGACGCCGAACTCGCCGAGCGCGCCCAGCGGCTGTCGGACCAGTACTTCGGCGGCCGGGCCCGTCCCGCCTCGGTGCGCTGGGTCACCAACCAGAACACCCGCTGGGGCTCCTGCACCCCGGCCGAGGGCAGCATCCGGCTCTCGCACCGGCTCCAGGGCATGCCCGAGTACGTCGTCGACTACGTGCTCTGCCACGAACTCGCGCATCTGCTGGTGCCGGGACACGGCCCCCGGTTCTGGCGGTTGCTGGAGGCGTATCCACGGACCGAGCGGGCCCGGGGTTACCTCGAAGGGGTGGTCGCCGCCGACCGGCTGTCCCATGTGCCCGGCGCGCGAGATGAGTGACGCACCCCGGGAGCGCTCCCCTCGGGGGCGCTGAGCGCGGTTGTGTACCGGGTCTGTACCGACTTCTTCCGATGTCCGAGTTAGCGGTTAGCCTGGCGCGACGCACTCGCATTCGGGATGGGGGATGGTCGTAACGCATGGCCAGGGAATTCCAACGCGGCCACAAGGCCAGGATCAGTGACCTCACGGCGGGCACGGATCTGTACGTAGGCGTGCAGATCTCCGGGCCCGGACTGTCCTTCGACATCAGCTGCTTCGGCCTCGACGCCGACGAACGGCTGTCGGACGACCGCTACTTCGTCTTCTTCAACCAGCCGAAGTCCCCCGAGGAGTCCATCCAGCTGCTGGGTACGCAGGCGGGCGACACGGAGTCCTTCCGGGTCACGCTGGACCGGATCCCGCCGCAGATCCAGAAGCTGTCGTTCACCGCGACCGTCGACGGCACCGGCCAGATGTCGCAGGTCGCTCCCGGATACATCCGTATCGTCGCGGGCGGCGAGGAGGTGGCCCGGTACTCCTTCAGCGGCTCGGAGTTCTCCACCGAACGCGCCGTGATGCTCGGCGACTTCTACCTGAAGGACGTGTGGCGCTTCGCCGCCGTCGGACAGGGCTTCGACGGCGGTCTGGAGGCGCTGCTGAAGAACTTCGGCGGCGAGGTGCTGGAGGAGGAGGCGCCCGCCGCGCCCGCGCCCCAGCAGCCGCAGACCGGGGCCGCGCCCGGCTTCGCGCCGCCCGCCTTCGCCGCCCCGTCCGCGCCCGCCCCGGCCCCCGCCGCCCCCACTCCTGCGCCGGCCCCCGCCCCCGCGCCGGCCCCCCAGGGCTTCACCCCGCCCCCGGCCCCCGGCCCCGCGTCGGCTCCGAACGTGCATGCCGCGCCCACCCTCATCGCCCCGATGACCCCGCCCGCCACCGGTACCGTGCCGCCCCCGGGCCCGGCGCCCGCGCCCTACGGCCAGCCGCCCGCCCCGAACGCGCCCGTGCCACCCGGCTACGGCCGGCCTCCGGCGCCTCCCCAGGCCCCGGGCCCGCCGCCCGGATACCCCCAGGCCCCGCCCCCGCCCCCGGGCTACGGCCAGCAGCAGCCGTTCGGGCAGGTCCCCGGCCAGCAGAACTACGCGGTCCCGCAAGGCGCTCCCCAGGGCGGTGCCGGAGTCGGTGCCGCGCTCCAGAAGTTCAAGGAGACGCCCACCGGGCAGCGCTGGACGCCGCAGAACAGCAAGCTCATCCGTGCCGACCTGGGCATGGGCGGCCAGCCCGTGCTGGCCCGGCAGGGCAGCATGGTGCTCTACCAGGGCAAGGTCGACTTCAGCTACAAGGGCGCCGGATTCGCCGGCCGGATCGTGGGCAACGCGACCGGCCAGGAGATGCAGCTGATGCGCTGCACCGGCAACGGCCAGGTGTTCTTCGCCGAGAACTCCGCCCATCTGCACCCCATCGAACTCCAGGGCGACGCGATCTGCGTCTCCGCCGAGAGCGTCCTCGCCTTCGACGAGAGCCTCCAGCACGAGGTCCGCCGGATCGAGGGCCACGGCATCCCGGGCGGCGCGCTGTTCACGATGCAGTTCCAGGGCACCGGCACCATCGTCGTCAAGACGCACGGCACGCCCGTGGTGCTGCCCGTGACCCCGACGACCTTCGCCGACTGCAACGCGATCGTCGCCTGGTCGGCGGCCTCCCAGGTGATCGTCTCCAGCCAGGTCCGGATGCGCCGCAACGCCTACCCGGGCGACACCGGCGAGAGCGTCAACCTGCAGTTCCGCGGCGCGCCCGGGAACTTCATCGTCGTCCAACCGTACGAGGTCTGAGGGAGCCCGTCATGAACCAGCCGCTCGCGGGCTACGCCCCCGCACCCGTCACCGCCCGTATGGAGAACCACGGCGATCACATGCTCAAGGTCGCCATGCAGACCGGGAACGACCTCCTCGCGCGCGTGGGGTCGATGGTCGCCTACGAGGGCTTCGTCCAGTACGAGCCCAACCCGCCGGCCGTGCGCCAGATCGCCCGGGACTGGATGACCGGTGAGGGCGCCTCCCTGATGAAGTGCTCCGGGGACGGGCTGCTCTACCTCGCCGACTACGGCGCGAACGTCGTCGTCATCAACCTCGACGGCGACGGCATCTCCGTCAACGCCACCAACCTGCTCGCCTTCGACGCCCACCTCACCTGGGGTGTGGAGCGGGTCAAGGGCCTCGCCAAGTTCGCCGGGCAGGGGCTGTGGAACACCAAGATCTCCGGGCAGGGCTGGGTCGCGCTGACCTCCCGGGGCAAGCCGATCGTCGTCGACTGCGGCGGCGGCGAGGACGAGACGTACGTCGACCCGGACGCGCTGGTCGCCTGGTCCCCGAACCTCAAGGTGAAGGGCAAGCGCAGCTTCAAGGCGCAGTCGCTGATCGGCCGGGGCAGCGGCGAGGCCTTCCAGATGGCCTTCTCGGGCCAGGGCATCGTCGTCGTCCAGCCCAGCGAGGACAGCACCGACCGTCTCCGGTTCCGGGGCTGAGGGGGAGTCAGGAAACCATGCAGAGCCCGCTTTTCGCCTTCAACGACTCCCAGGCCCGGGACCGCTACAGCCTCCAGAACAAGCAGATGCTGCGGGTCGTCCTGGAGGGCCATGACGACATCCTCGCCCGCAAGGGCACCATGGTCGCCTACCAGGGGCTCGTCGAGTTCGACGCCGAGTACCAGGGCAACAACCAGGCACGCGCGCGTGCGTACACCGGCGAGGGCCTGGACCTGATGCGCTGCCACGGGCAGGGCACGGTCTACTTCGCCAACCTCGCCCAGCACATCCACGTCCTGGACGTCGAGCAGGACGGCCTGACCGTGGACAGCGGCTACGTCCTCGCCATGGACTCCTCGCTGCACTACGAGGTCGTCGCCGTCGACAGCCTGTACGGCATCTCCGGGTCCGGGAAGTACCAGCTCAACATCACCGGACGCGGCAAGGTCGCCCTGATGACCTCCGGTGCGCCGCTGCTGATGCAGGTCACGCCCGACAAGTACGTCAACTGCGACGCCGACGCGATCGTCGCCTGGTCCACCGGACTGCGCGTCCAGATGCAGGCCCAGACGCATTCCTCGGGCGTGTGGCGGCGCCGGGGCAACACCGGGGAGGGCTGGGAGCTCAGTTTCATGGGAAGTGGCTTCGCGTTGGTCCAGCCGAGTGAACTGCTGCCCCCGCAGAACGCCCAGATCGGTCACGGTGTCGCCGCCCAGTTCGGCATGGGACAGCAGGGCGCGCGCGGGATGAACCAGGGCAACGTCTGGAGCTGAGAGCCCGAAAAGCAAGGGGCGCCCGACAAGGAGGGCGCCCCTTACGCATGTCCGCGGATGAACCGGCTCAGAGCCGCGCGCGGGTCCCTTCCAGCAGTCGTACGACCGAGTCGTCGGCGACCGCCGCGACCTCGTCGTAGGCGAACCAGCGCAGGTCGAGGGACTCGTCGCTGATCGCATGGGCGGCGCCCTGCGGGGCGAGGGCCGCGTACTGGACGTCGAAGTGCCAGTGGCACGGCGCCGGGATCGGATGCCGGTCCAGGCGGACCGGGCCGCCCGGCAGCAGCGTCAGCCCGGGGATCCCGGACTCCTCCGTCGCTTCCCGCAGGGCCGCCGCGGCCAGGGTGGCGTCGCCCGGCTCGCAGTGGCCGCCCATCTGCAGCCACATCCGCAGCTTCCTGTGCAGGGTCAGCAGTACCCGGCCGTGCCCGGGATCGACGACCAGGGCGCTCGCCGTGACATGGCCCGAGTGACAGGCCTTCCACATGCCGTCCGGGTGGGCCGCGAGATGGTCCAGGTAGGCCTGTCGCAGCTCGGCCTGGTCCTCGTACCCCTTGAGGACGAGGACCGCGTCGTCGTGAAGGCTCACTCGGTGTCGTCGCCCTCTGCCTGGTCGTCCTTCTTGCGCAGGTCGGGGCGCACGTCGGGCTGCTCCGCCGCCTCGCCGAGCATCTTGTCCAGCTCCGAGAAGTCGAGCTGTTCGCGGTGCACGAAGCCGTCCGGGTCGTCCAGGTCGGACGCCGTCGGCAGCATGTCCGGGTGGGCCCACAGCGCGTCCCGGCCGTCGACACCGCGCGCGTCCGTGAGCGAGGCCCACAGCCGGGAGGCGTCCCGCAGCCGGCGCGGCCGCAGCTCCAGGCCGATCAGTGTGGCGAACGTCTGCTCCGCGGGGCCGCCCGTGGCGCGGCGGCGGCGCAGGGTCTCGCGGAGCGCGTCGGCGGACGACAGACGCGGCTTCGCGGCCGCGTGGACCACCGCGTCGACCCAGCCTTCCACGAGCGCCAGGGCCGTCTCCAGACGGGCCAGTGCCGCCTTCTGCTCGGGCGTGTCCTCCGGCTGGAACATGCCCTGCTGCAGGGCGTCCTGAAGCTGCTCGGGGTTCTGCGGGTCGAACTGGCCGACCACGTCCTCCAGCTTCGCCGTGTCGACCTTGATGCCGCGCGCGTAGCCGTCGACCGCGCCGAACAGGTGCGAGCGCAGCCAGGGCACATGCGCGAACAGGCGCTGGTGGGCCGCCTCGCGCAGGGCGAGATACAGCCGCACCTCCTCCTTCGGCACGCCCAGGTCCTTGCCGAACGCCTCGATGTTCACCGGCAGCAGCGCGGCCTTGCCGGCCGGGCTCAGCGGCAGGCCGATGTCGGTCGAGCCGACGACCTCGCCCGCGAGCACGCCGACGGCCTGCCCGATCTGCGTGCCGAACATGGCGCCGCCCATCGAGCGCATCATGCCGATCAGCGGGCCCGCCATGGCCTGCATCTCCTCCGGCAGGACGTCGCCCATCGCGGCGCCGACCCGCTCGGCGACCGGGTCGACCAGCTCCTGCCAGGCGGGCAGCGTCGCCTCGACCCACTCCGCGCGCGACCACGCCACCGCCGAACCGGAACCGGACGGCAGCGACGTCGCGTCGTCCAGCCACAGGTCGGCCAGCCGCACGGCCTCCGCGACCGCCGTGCGCTCGGCGGGGCCGACGCTCGCGTCCTTGACGCCGTCCGACGTGCCCTGGGAGACCGTCTGCCGGGCGATCTGCTTGGCCATGTCCCAGTTCACCGGGCCGCCCTCGTACGAGAGCATCTGGCCCAGCTGCTGGAAGGCCGCGCCCAGGTCGGTGGGGTTCAGCGAACCGAACATGGCAGCGAACGGATTGTCGGAGCCGGGGCTGCCGAAGCCGCCGGCTCCGGGCGTGCCGAAGCCGAACGGGCTGGCCGGTCCCTGCCCACCGCCGCTCTGCTGGTCCTTCTTCTTGCCCTCGTCGCCGTCTTCCGGCTCCTCCGGCGGAAGGCCGAAACCGAATGGGGTGTCACTCACGGGAATCCTCGGCTGGTAAGGCCACCGGTTCTCTCCGGCGGCGCGGCTGCCCGACAACACCACCCAGCGTAGACACCCGAGCCCGATCGGGCCTCGGTGCTTCGCCGACACTCGGCCTGCGGCAGGATGGATGCCACCTGGTACGTACGCGTCACTCGCGCCCGTACTGAAGACAACCGCTGGAGACGCCCGGTGAGTTCCCCAGATCCGCAGGTTCGCGCAGCGCGAAACCACTCAACCCCTCCCGCCGTGCGCGGGCCCGTCGTCGCCGTGACCGGCGCCGCGACCGGGGTCGGCGCGCTGCTCACCGAGCGGCTGGCCGCGTCGGAGGAGATCAAGCAGGTCATCGCCATCGACGAGCGGCGCGGGGAGTGCCCGGACGCCCAGTGGCACATCCTCGACGTGCGGGATCCGGCCATCGCGGAGAAGCTGCGCGGGGCCGACGTGGTGGTGCATCTCGCGCTCGATCTGGATCTGGAGACCGATCCCGCCGCCCGTACGGCCTACAACGTGCGCGGGACGCAGACCGTGCTGACCGCGGCGGCCGCGGCCGGGGTGCACCGCGTGGTGCTGTGCACGTCCTCGATGGTCTACGGCGCGTTGCCGGACAACGAGCTGCCGCTGTCCGAGGACGCGGAGCTGCGGGCGACCGCGGAGGCCACGGGGGTCGGCGACCTGCTCGAAGTCGAGCGGCTCGCGCGCCGGGCGCCCCGCGCGCATCCTGGGCTCAATGTCACCGTCGTGCGCCCCGCGGTGCTCGTCGGTGGCACCGACACCGCGCTGACCAGGTACTTCGAGTCGCCTCGGCTGCTGGTGGTCGCAGGATCGCGGCCCGCCTGGCAGTTCTGCCATGTCGAGGATCTGTGCAGTGCGCTCGAGTACGCCGTCCTGGAGAAGGTCGAGGGAGAGCTCGCCGTCGGCTGCGACGGATGGCTGGAGCAGGAGGAGGTCGAGGAGCTGAGCGGGATCCGGCGGATGGAGCTGCCGTCGGCGGTCGCGCTGGGCGCCGCGGCTCGGCTGCACCGGATCGGGCTGACGCCGTCGCCTGCCGGGGATCTCGCCTACACGATGTACCCGTGGGTGGTGAGCGGGAGCCGGCTGCACGATGCCGGGTGGCGGCCGGGGTGGACGAACGAGGAAGTGCTGGCCGAGCTGCTGGAGGAGGTGGCCGGGCGGCACACCGTTGTCGGGCGGCGGCTGGGACGGAAGGACGCGACGGCCGCGGGGGCCGCGGGGGCGACGGTCGCTCTGCTGGGCGCGGCGGCTGTGGTGCGGCGGGCCCGGAAGGCCCGGCGGCGGATCTGAGCTCCGCTGCGTGAGGGCGTGGCTCTGCGCCGCAGGACTTCCCTCCCGCAGCACTCCGCAGGGCTCCCAGTACTCCCGGCACTCCGCAGGGCTACCGCAGGACTCCTGTAGGAGTCTCCGAAGCCGCACGCGCGTGTGCCTGATGTCAGGCGTATTCCGAGTGCTCCCGGGCTTGCGGCACGATGGAGGTATGGCTGCTATGAATGATCATCCCGGTGAGCAGGGTGCTGACGATCCCATCAGGCTGATCGGGATTCGGGAGAGCGCGCTCTCCGTGGACGAGGTCTTCGCGGCCGTGGGGGACGACGCCGCCGGAGGCGTCGCGCTGTTCGTGGGGACCGTGCGGAACCACGACGGGGGCGCCGACGTGGACGCGCTCGGGTATTCGTGTCATCCCAGTGCCGAGAGCGAGATGCGGCGGATCGCGGAGAAGGTCGTCGCCGAGTACCCGGTGCGGGCGCTGGCCGCGGTGCATCGGGTGGGGGACCTGCGGGTGGGTGATCTCGCCGTGGTCGTCGGTGTGTCGTGTCCGCATCGGGGGGACGCCTTCGAAGCCTGCCGGAAGCTGATCGACGACCTCAAGCACGAGGTGCCCATCTGGAAGCACCAGACGTTCTCGGACGGTACCGAGGAATGGGTCGGGGCCTGCTGAAAGACCCCGTCCGGACTCCGGTTGCGTAACCGAACCCCCAGCGTGAGCGTTGTCAGTGCGGATGGTTAATCTGCTGATCAGTCAGTCGCGGACGCTCAAGGGGTTGGGAGGTGGGCATGGCGGCGCTCGTCTGGTTGCTGATTCCGCTGGTGGCCGCGGTCGGTGCAGGTCTGTGGGGAAGCTGGGCCAATCGGACCAGGAGAGTGCGGAGCGACGGGCCCGAACTGGACGGGTACGCACGGTTTCGCGAGGCCATGGAGAAGTCCCACTCCGGCGGCTGAGGTGCGTCTGACGGCGGCCCTGACGGTGCGCTGACAGACGCGTCCCGTACTGTCGTTGCATGCCACGCCGCACCGCGACGATGCTCGCCTCCACCCTGATGCTGATCGCACTCCTGTGCGCCGGAGTGCTCATCAACGTGCCGTACTCGGAGATGTCCCCCGGCCCGACGGTGAACACGCTGGGGGACCACGACGGCGAGCCGGTGCTGCAGATCTCCGGGCACAAGACCTACGCGACCTCCGGGCACCTGAACATGACCACGGTGAGGGTCACCAGTGCCGACTACAAGATGAATCTCGTCGAGGCGGTCTACGGGTGGCTGTCGCACGACAACAAGGTCGTGCCGCACGACACCCTCTACCCGGACGGCAAGACGGAGCAGCAGTCCACCCAGGAGAACGCCGAGGAGTTCAGCCAGTCCCAGGAGAGCGCGAAGGTCGCCGCCCTCGAGGAACTGGGCGTCCCGGTGAAGTCCTGGGTGATCGTGTCGACGGTCCTCAAGGGCTCGCCGTCCGAGGGCAGGCTGCACGCCGGTGACGTGATCAAGGCCGTAGACGGCACGGCGGTCAAGCAGCCCACCGACGTCTCCACACTGGTGACCAAGCACACGCCCGGCCAGGACGTCGTCTTCACCGTCGTGCCGGCCAAGGAGCAGGCCGCCGCCGAGAAGGCGAACAAGACGGCCACCAAGACCGAGAACGTCACCATCAAGACCACCACGTCCGACGACACCGGGACCAAGCGGGCCATCGTCGGGATCTCCGCCGGGACCGATCACACGTTCCCGTTCTCCATCGACATCAAGCTCGCCGACGTCGGGGGGCCCAGCGCGGGGCTCATGTTCTCGCTCGGGATCTACGACAAGCTGACCCCGGGCAGCCTCACCGGCGGCAAGTTCGTCGCCGGCACCGGCACGATCGACGACGACGGCAAGGTCGGGCCGATCGGCGGTATCTCGATGAAGACCATCGGCGCGCGCAGCAAGGGCGCCCAGTACTTCCTGACCCCGGCCGACAACTGCGCCGAGGCCGCCCAGGACACCCCGAGCGGACTCACCCTGGTCAAGGTCAAGACGATCGGCGACGCCCTCGGCGCCCTGAAGGACATCCGCAGCGGTGACACCGGCGCCCTGCCGAAGTGCAGCACCAAGGGCTGAGGAAGCACGAGTCACAAAGGCCGGGGGCGCCCTTCCTGACGAGGGGCGCCCCCAGTGCCGTAGGAGAGGGCACCCCCCGGTGCCCCAGGACAGGACAGGAACAGGACGGGACAGGTCCTCAGTCCTCGAACGTCGCCTTCAGGGCCTCCGCCAGGCCCGGAACCAGGTCGGGGCCGGTGAGGACCTCCGTCGGCGAGTCCTTCTCACGCAGGCGCACCGCCGAGTCGCGGCTGCCGTCGCGCAGCACGGCGACCGTCATCCGGACCTCCTGGCGGTCGGGATGCTGCGCCACCCACTTGGTCAGCTTCGCCCCGCTCAGCCCCTCCGGGACCTGGGACTCGGCGGACGGGGGCAGCATCAGGCGCTCCACCGTGAGCGCGCAGCCGACCACCGCGTCCGGCCAGGCGATGGTGCCCAGGAACTCGTCGAGCGCCTTGTCCGTTGGCACTTCGTCCTGCTCGATCGGAGTGAGACCGGTGGTCGCGGACTCGTCCTCCAGTCCGAGCTGGGCGGCGAGAGCCGGTTCCTGGGTGCGCAGCCGTGCGGTGTCGACGAGGGCGAAGAGGCGAGCGGGCTGGTCCCAGCCGAGGCCGGAGGCGTACTCGTCGATCTCGAGTACGGCCCGGGTGAGCGGGTTCGCTGCCATGGGAGTGTTGGACATGGTCACAATCCTGCCTCGTTCATGGCCGGAATCGGGAACCGAGTAAACCGTGAGTAAGTTGCATAGGTATGGCCCCGCGATCACGGGGGGCCACGGAAGGCCCACAAGCACGGGGGCCTGACGGAACAAAAGCGGAACAAAACCGGATCAACAGCAGACCAGCTGCAGACCAGCAGCAGATCGACAGCGACTTCGAGGTGCGCACCTTGGCTTTCCAGATGCCGGACCGCGGCGGAGGCCCGACGGGGCCACGGATCAGAGCGGCGGGCCGACCGTCCCGGCGCGTCCGGACCCTGCTCATGACACTGGGCGTCCTTGCCGTACTCGGCATGGCGTTCAGCATGTTCGCGGGATTCTGGACGAACTGGCTCTGGTACCGGTCGGTGCACTACTCCTCGGTGTTCACCACCACCCTGTGGACCAAGATCGGGCTGTTCTGCGTCTTCGGTCTGCTGATGGCGGCCGCGGTGGGGTTCAACATCTGGCTCGCGCACCGGTTGCGGCCCCCGCTGAGCGCCATGTCCATGGAGCAGCAGAGCCTCGACCGCTACCGGATGGGCATCGCGCCGTACAAGAGGTGGCTGCTGCTCGCGGTCACTGCGCTGGTCGGGCTGATCGCCGGCGCGTCCGCGGCCGGTCAGTGGCGCACCTGGCTGATGTGGGTCAACGGCGTGCCCTTCCACCAGAAGGACCCGCAGTTCCACCTCGACGTCTCCTTCTACGCCTTCGACCTGCCCTGGTACCGCTTCCTGCTGGGCTTCGGCTTCGCCACCGCGATCCTGTCCCTGATCGCCGCCGCGCTCACCCACTACCTGTACGGCGGGCTGCGCGTCACCAGCCCCGGCGCCCGCGCCACCGGCGCGGCGACCGGCCACCTCTCGGTGCTGCTCGGCTTCTTCGTCGCCCTCAAGGCGGTCGCCTACTGGCTCGACCGGTACGGACTGGCGGTGAAGTCGAGCGACTTCAAGGCCACCGACAACTGGACGGGCCTCAGATACGTCGACGCGAACGCGTATCTGCCGGCCAAGACGATCCTGTTCTGCATCGCCGTCATCTGCGCGCTGCTGTTCTTCGCCACCCTGTGGCGGCGCACCTGGCAGCTGCCCGTCATCGGTTTCGGCCTGATGGTCCTCTCGGCGATCCTCATCGGCGGCCTCTACCCGGCGATCGTCCAGAAGTTCCAGGTCCAGCCCAACGAGCAGGCCAAGGAAGCCCCGTACGTCCAGAAGAACCTCAAGGCGACCCGCGAGGCGTACGGCATCGACGACACCGAGGTCAGCGAGTACACGGGCAAGAGCACCGTTACGGACAAGACCAAGCTCCGCGGCGACGTCGATGCCACGGCGAGCATCCGGATCATGGACCCGAACATCGTCTCGCCGACGTTCCAGCAGGCCCAGCAGATGTGGAACTACTACGCGTTCCCGACCAATCTGGACGTGGACCGCTACACCAAGGACGGCAAGGTCCAGGACACCGTCCTCGGTCTGCGCGAGCTGAACCTCGACGGCGTCCCGAAGAACAACTGGATCAACGACCACTTCCGTTACACCCACGGCTACGGTGTGGTCGCCGCCAAGGGCACCGAGGCCGACTCCCAGGGCCAGCCCGTCTTCACCGAGTCCGACCTGCCGTCCACCGGTGACCTGGGCACGTACCAGCAGCGCGTCTACTACGGCGAGAAGACGACCACGTACTCGATCGTCGGCGGTCCCCAGAAGGAGATCGACTACTCCGACGACAGCGGCGAGAAGACCACCAGTTACGCGGGCAAGAGCGGGGTCAGCCTCTCCAGCCCGATCAACCGGGCCGCGTACGCGGTGGCGTTCAACGAGCCGCAGATCCTCTACTCCGGAGCGATCGGCGAGGGCTCGCGGATCCTGTACAACCGCACGCCCAAGGAGCGTGTCGAGGCGGTGGCCCCCTGGCTGACCATCGACGGCGACGCCTATCCGGCGGTGGTGGACCACCGCATCCAGTGGATCGTCGACGCCTACACGACGACCAACGGCTATCCGTACGCCTCCCGTACGACCCTCGGCGACACGACGGCCGACTCGCTGACGGCGGCCAACAACTCCCGCGCGGTGGTCGCCCAGCAGAACCAGGTCAACTACATCCGCAACTCGGTGAAGGCCACCGTCGACGCGTACACCGGCGCCGTCAAGCTCTACCAGTGGGACACCGAGGACCCGGTACTGAAGACCTGGATGAAGGCGTTCCCCGGCACGGTGGAGCCCAGGAGCGCCATCTCGCAGTCCCTGATGGCCCATCTCCGGTACCCGCAGGACCTGTTCAAGGTCCAGCGCGAGCTGCTCACCCGCTACCACGTGACGGACGCCCAGACGTTCCTGACCGGCAGCGAGGTGTGGCAGGTGCCCGACGACCCGACCAACAAGTCGGGCAACGCGGTGCCGCCGTACTACCTGAGCATGAAGATGCCGGACCAGAGCGCGCAGGCGTTCTCGCTGTCGACGACGTTCACGCCCAACGGCCGGAACAACCTCAGCGCGTTCATGTCGGTGGACTCCGAGGCCGGTTCGACGGACTACGGCAAGATCAGAATCCTGAAACTGCCGACCAGTACGACCGTCGACGGACCCAAACAGGTCCAGAGCAAGTTCAACTCCGAACAGGAGATCGCCGCCGCCATCAAGCTCCTCAAGGGCGGCGACTCCGAGGTCGAGTACGGCAATCTGCTGACCGTGCCGCTGGACGGGGGCCTGCTGTACGCGGAGCCCGTCTACGTACGCGGTGCCGGCGTCAAGTACCCGCTTCTGCGCAAGGTGCTGGTCACCTACGAGGGCAGGACCGCCTTCGAGGACACCCTCGACGAGGCGCTCAACAAGGTGTTCGGGACGGACGGTTCGGACACGGGCTCCTCGGACAACGGGACGACCACACCGCCGACGTCCGGCAATGCCACGGTCCAGGAGGCGCTGAACGACGCCCAGAAGGCCTTCGAAGCGGGCCAGGAGGCCCTGAAGCAGGGCGACTGGACGGCGTACGGCAAGGCCCAGGCCGACTTGCAGGACGCGCTGAAGCGGGCCGAGGAGGCGCAGTCCAAGGCTGCGGGCAAGGGCGGCGGCAGCACCGCGAACCCCAGCAGCAGCCCGAGCCCGAGCAGCAGCCCGAGTCCGAGCAGCAGCCCGAGTGCCGGTGGCAGTCCGAGCCCCAGTCCGAGTGGATGATCAGCTCCGCCCCGCGCCGTGATACGGTTGCAACGCAACGGCGCGGGGTGGAGCAGCTCGGTAGCTCGCTGGGCTCATAACCCAGAGGTCGCAGGTTCAAATCCTGTCCCCGCTACTCAGGTCGAAGGCCCGGATCCTCTTGGGATCCGGGCCTTCGTGGTGTGCGTGGGGACGGCCCGTGGTGTCCGGGCGGACGACGAACGCATGTACCGATGGACATGGTCGCCGTGCCGCTGTGGGGAGTTGGCGGAGATGTGTTTGACTTGTCGTTCTGTGGGCATGTCGACAAAACGCTGAAGTGACCTCTCGGGTTGCGGTATACCGGGTGTATCCAGGTTGCAGGTGGTGCGACGATGAACGTTATGGGGGACAAGGCAACTCTGTTCGAGACAGGGCGATTTGTGCAGCCTTCGGGCGAGGAGCCGACCCGCGACGAGGCCGCCGAGGCCGCCGAAGAGGCGCGCTGTCGGCTGCAGGCCGTTGCCGGTGACGTCGAGGCGATGAGTGTCCTCGGCGCCATGCTGCTGCGCCGTGGCGACCTCGACGGAGCCGAACCCCAGTTGCGTGCCGCCACCGCCGCCGGTGACCGCGCCGCCGCCAACAACCTCGGCGTCCTCCTCCATCAGCGCGGCTACCCCGAGGAGGCCGCCGGATGGTGGCGGATCGCCGCCGTCGCCGGCTCCGCGGCCGCCGCCCACGCGCTGGGCCGTCACCACCGTGAGCGCGGGGACGAGCCGGCCGCCGAGTACTGGCTGCGCCAGTCCGCCGAGCAGGGACACGCGCTCGGCGCCTACGCGCTGGCCGACCTGCTGGAGCACCGGGGGGACCCGGCCGCCGGCCGGTGGATGCGGGCCGCCGCCGAGCGCGGGCACCGGGAGGCGGCGTACCGGCTGGCGCGTGCGCTCGACCGCAGACCGGTCACGGACGAGGGCGAGGCCGGGGGTGACAACGGTGTCGGGGCGGAGGCCGCGGCCGGGGCCACGGACACCGAGGAGGCCGAGCAGTGGTACCGGCAGGCCGCCGCGCGCGGACACCGGCGGGCCGCGCTGCACCTCGGGGCGATCCTGGAGCGGCGGGGCGAGCTCAAGGAGGCCGGCCGCTGGTATCTGACCTCCGCCAAGGAAGGCGAGGCCCGCGCCGCCTGTGCGCTCGGTTTCCTGCTGCGCGACGCCGGGGACACCGAGAGCGCGGCCGTCTGGTGGCTGCGGGCCGCGCAGGACGGCGACGGCAACGCGGCGAACGCGCTCGGCGCGCTGCACGCCGAGCGCGGCGAGACACAGACCGCGGAGCGCTGGTACCGGGCGGCGATGGACGCCGGCGACGACAACGGGGCGTACAACCTCGGGCTGCTCTGCGCCGACCAGGGGCGGACCGCGCAGGCCGAGCAGTGGTACCGGCGGGCCGCGTACGCCGGACACCGGGAGGCGGCGAACGCGCTGGCCATCCTGCTGCTCCAGGGCAGCGACCCGACCGGTGCCGAGCCGTGGTTCTCCAAGGCCGCCGAGGCCGGGAGCGTGGATGCCGCGTTCAACCTCGGGATCCTCTACGCCGGAAGGGGCGAGGAGCGGGTCGCGCTGCGGTGGTACGAGCGTGCCGCCGCAGCCGGGCACACCGAGGCCGCCCTGCAGGTCGGGATCGCCCGGCTGCGGGACGGGGACGAGGCGGCCGCCGAGCGGCATCTGCGGTGTGCGGCCGGCGGCGGGAGCCCCGAGGCCGCGTACCGGCTCGCCGCCGTGCTCGACGCGCGCCGGCCGACGGTCTCCGAGCACGAGCTGGGGGAGTCGTCGCTGAACGTGAAGACCGAGTGCGAGGAGTGGTACGAGCGGGCCGCCTCGCAGGGGCACCGCAGGGCCCAGGTGCGGGTCGGGATGCTCGCTGCGGCGCGCGGGGACGTGGTGGAGGCCGCACGGTGGTACCGGGCGGCGGCCGAGGCCGGGTCGCGGAACGGGGCGTTCAATCTGGGGCTGCTGCTGGCCCGGGAGGGCAGCGAGCCGGAGGCCGCCGTGTGGTGGGAGCGGGCGGCCGACGCCGGGCACGGACGGGCGGCGCTACGGCTCGCTCTCGTCTACGCGCGTCGGGGCGAGCTGGCGGTGGGGCAGCAGTGGGCCGACCGGGCGGTGGCGCTCGGACCGGCGGAGGTGGCGGAACGGGCGGGCCGGCTGCGGGATGCGCTGCGGGAGGAGCTGTCGGCGTGAGCCGGTGTCTTCTCCCAGGTCGGCCGGAGCCTTCTCGCAGGTCAGACGGGCTGACCGGAATCGATTTGCCTCTGCCCGCGTCCCTCACGTAATGTTCAGTTCATCGACGCGGGGTGGAGCAGCTCGGTAGCTCGCTGGGCTCATAACCCAGAGGTCGCAGGTTCAAATCCTGTCCCCGCTACTGAAGGCCGAGGGCCGGAGTCCGGAAACGGACTCCGGCCCTCGGCTTTTCTACGACGCATGTCTCGGGAACCCCGTGCGCGTGTACGACACGAAGGCCCCGGCACTCTCCATGAGCGCCGGGGCCTTCGTGTTTGGGGCGTTGGTCAGACGGCCGCCGCGCAGTCCGGGCACAGACCGCGGTATGTCACCTCGACGTCCGACACCGTGAAGCCGAACCGCTCCGAGGAGGGCAGGTCGGCCATCGGGTTGCCGGTCGGGTGGACGTCGCGGATCGAACCGCAGCGGGAGCAGACCAGGTGGTGGTGCGGCCGGTGCGCGTTCGGGTCGTACCGCTTGGCGCGCTTGTCCGTCGAGACCTCGATGACCTCGCCGAGTGTGACCAGCTCGCCCAGGGTGTTGTAGACGGTCGCCCGGGAGATCTCGGGCAGCTTCACGACAGCCCTGGCGTGCACCTCGTCGGCCGTCAGGTGGACGTGTTCGCCGTCCAGGACCTCGGCCACGACGCGTCGCTGCGCGGTCATCCGCCATCCGCGTCCGCGAAGCCGTTCCAGAAGGTCACTCATGACATCCAGCCTAACAGCAGCCGGACCATTTTCCGAATAGGTGTGACTTTGGAGCTGAGCTTGACTTGGACTAAGTCCAATGTAGGATCGTGCTTGGGTCAGCAAAGCAACAGGAATGGTGCGAAATGACACAGGAGACGGGTGTGACGCAGGGACCGCTGACCACCGAGGCCGGTGCGCCGGTGGCCGACAACCAGAACAGCGAGACCGCGGGCATCGGCGGACCGGTTCTGCTCCAGGACCAGCTCCTGCTGGAGAAGCTCGCCCACTTCAACCGGGAACGCATCCCGGAGCGTGTGGTGCACGCGCGCGGTGCGGGCGCCTACGGCACCTTCACGGTGACCGCCGACGCCACGAAGTACACCCGGGCCGCCTTCCTCTCCGAGGTCGGCAAGCGGACCGAGACCTTCCTGCGCTTCTCGACCGTGGCCGGCAACCTCGGTTCCGCCGACGCCGTGCGCGACCCGCGCGGCTGGGCGCTGAAGTTCTACACCGAGGAGGGCAACTACGACCTCGTCGGCAACAACACCCCGGTGTTCTTCATCAAGGACGCCGTCAAGTTCCCCGACTTCATCCACACCCAGAAGCGCGACCCTCCCCCACTGCCCGAAAGGCGTGGGAGGTGCCCCCATCGGGCAGCCAGGAGGCTGACAACGTCTGGGACTTCTGGGGGCTCAGCCCCGAGTCGACCCATCAGGTGACCTGGCTCTTCGGTGACCGCGGCATCCCGGCGTCGTACCGCCACATGAACGGCTACGGCTCGCACACCTACCAGTGGAACAACGAGGCCGGCGAGGTCTTCTGGGTCAAGTACCACTTCAAGACCGACCAGGGGATCAGGAACCTGACACAGGCCGAGGCGAACCGGCTCGCGGGTGAGGACCCGGACTCGCACCAGCGCGATCTGCGCGAGGCCATCGAGCGCGGGGACTTCCCGACCTGGACCGTGCAGGTGCAGATCATGCCGGCGACGGACGCGGCGACCTATCGCTTCAACCCGTTCGACCTCACCAAGGTGTGGCCGCACGCGGACTACCCGCCGATCGAGATCGGCCGTCTGGAGCTGAACCGCAACCCGCAGAACGTCTTCGCCGAGGTGGAGCAGTCGATCTTCAGCCCCGCGCACTTCGTGCCCGGTATCGGGCCGTCCCCCGACAAGATGCTCCAGGGCCGCCTCTTCGCCTACGGCGACGCGCACCGCTACCGCGTCGGCATCAACGCCGACCACCTCCCGGTCAACCGCCCGCACGCCACCGAGGCGCGCACCCACTCCCGCGACGGCCACCTGTACGACGGCCGGCACGGCGGCGCCAAGAACTACGAGCCGAACAGCTTCGGCGGCCCCTTCCAGACGGACCGCCCGCTGTGGCAGGCCACCGCGGTGACCGGCGCGACCGGCGACCACCCGGCCGCGGTGCACGCCGAGGACGACGACTTCGTGCAGGCGGGCGACCTCTACCGCCTGATGTCGGAGGACGAGAGGGAACGGCTGGTCGAGAACCTGGCCGGCTTCATCGCCAAGGTGTCGCGCGACGACATCGCCGAGCGCGCGATCGGGAACTTCCGTCGGGCCGACGGAGACTTCGGCAAGCGGCTGGAGGCCGCGGTCCAGGCCCTTCGCGGCTGACACTCCAGCACTGGACCGCTTGTCGTGGGCGGGCGGGCCGGATCCCCGGGAGGTCGGGGTCCGGCCCGTTCGGCGTGCCTGGACGGGCTACACGGGGGCCGGCGCGCGGTCCCCGGCCCAGCAGCGGATGATGTCGCGGACCGAGACGATGCCGGCCGGCTCGCCGCCGTCGAGGACGATCAGATGGCGGAAGCCGCCGTGGGCCATCGCCCGGGCCGCCTCCTCCAGGGTCCAGGTCGGGGTGCAGAACACGACGTCGTTGGTGGTGTGGGCGTGGATGCGTTCGGCGTCGGGGTTCTGGCCGAGGCCGACGGAGTTGAGGATGTCCCGTTCGGTGAGGATGCCGATGCCGCCGGCGTCCGGGTCGTGGACGATCGCCGCGCCCACGCGGCGCGCGGACATCAGGGCGGCTGCCTGGCGGAGGGTATGGGCGGGGCCGACGGTGAGGACCACCGTACTCATGGCGTCACGGACGAGCATGAAAGGTGCCACCTCCTAGGGAATCGCGGAGATAGTTCAGCGATTCACAAATGCACAAGTGGGAGTTCTCTCAGGGTGGCAGGTAAAGCGAGGGTCAACAAGGGGGTGCGTGTCGCCAATTGAGGGCGCACGCGCTCATATGTGCCACGGAAGGGTGCCCAGTTGTGCCTCAGGAGGCTGTTTCAGTAACGCCGGGTGAGGTACGACAGCAGTTCGTCGTGGAGCAGCCCGTTGGACGCGGCCGCGTTGCCGCTGTGCGGGCCGGGACGGCCGTCCAGGCCGGTGAAGGTGCCGCCGGCCTCCGTCACGACGATCGCGTTGGCCGCCATGTCCCACAACGACAGCTCCGGCTCGGCACAGATGTCCACCGCCCCCTCGGCGACCATCATGTACGGCCAGAAATCGCCGTACGCGCGCGTGCGCCACACATCACGGGTCAGGTCCAGGAAGCCGTTCAGCTGACCGCGCTCCTCCCAGCCGCTCAGCGAGGAGTACGCGAAGGAGGCGTCGGACAGCTTCGAGACCTTCGAGACGTGGATGCGGGAGGCCGAGGACAGGCTGCGGCCGGTGAAGGCGCCGTGGCCCTTCGCCGCCCACCAGCGGCGGCCCAGCGCGGGTGCGGAGACCAGGCCGACGACCGGCTGGTAGCCGCCCTCGGCCGCCTCCGTCAGGGAGATCAGGGTCGCCCAGACCGGCACCCCGCGGACGTAGTTCTTCGTGCCGTCGATCGGGTCGATCACCCAGCGGCGCGGGCCGGTGCCCTCGATCCCGTACTCCTCGCCCAGGACCGCGTCCCGGGGCCGGGCGCGCTGCAGCTGACCCCGGATCAGCTCCTCGGCGGCCTTGTCCGCCTCGCTCACCGGGGTCATGTCCGGCTTGGTCTCGACCTTGAGGTCGAGGGCCTTGAAGCGGTCCATGGTGGTGGCGTCCGCCGCGTCCGCGAGTACATGGGCGAGACGCAGGTCATCGAGGTAGTCCGGCATGTGACGAACGGTATCTGCCGGGGTGGGGGCAGGGCTACACACGGATGCCGGAGATGCCGTGGGGACGCCGTGGGGTGATCGGACGGTGACCGGCCGGTGATCTCGGTGCGCCCGCGCGTGTTGGCCGAAGGGCGCCCCCCGGTGCCTTCGCGAACCCTTGACAGTGGATTCGTGCGCGTCAAATCTGGGCGCAGAGTCGCTCGCCCCAGGAGGCGATGATGCCTGCAGCCCGCGAATCCCTACTGGACGCCGCCTACGCGTCGCTCGCGCGCCGACCGTGGGCCGCGGTGCGGATGGTCGACGTGGCCATGGCGGCCGGGGTGTCCCGGCAGACGCTGTACAACGAGTTCGGCAGCAAGGAGGGCCTGGCGAGGGCGCTGGTGCGCAGGGAGGCGGACGGGTACCTCGCCGGGGTGGAGCGGGCGCTGGGCGGCCATGGCGACGTGCGGGAACGCCTGACGGCGACGGCCGAGTGGATGACCGTGGCGGCCCGGGACAACGTGCTGGTACGGGCGATGCTCACGGGCTGCTGGAGCGAGCGGCTGCCCGCACCGACGCTGTCCGCGGTGCCTTCCTCGTCGGCCGTGCCGGCGCAGCGGCGGGCGGACGGACCGTTGCCCTCGCCCGGTGACTTCGTGCAGATCGTGCGGGACCGGGCGGTGGCCGCGCTGGCCGGCTCCGGTGCCTTCCGGGCCGAGAGCGGCGAGCTGGCCCGCTCCTGCGAAACGGTCGTACGGCTCGCTCTGTCCTGTGTGGCCGCGCCACCGGGGGAGGGCGGCATCCCGGAGCTGGTCCGCGGAGCCCTCCACCGGCAGCTCGCCTGATCAGCGCGTCACTTCAGCCAGCCCACCTTCGTGCAGTCCCTGGAGGCCGGCCCGTCCGCCCCGTAGTTCGCCAGGTTCGAGCGGACCGCGAGTCAGTGGGCGGAACCCGAAAGTTGGAGGCCGATCACTCCCACGATCACCAGGCTGATCGAGACGATCTTCAGGGTCGACACCAGGTCGCCCAGGAAGATCATGCCGTAGATCGCCGTGCCCGCCGCTCCGATGCCCGTCCACACCGCGTACGCCGGGCCCACGTCCAGCTTCTTCAGGGAGAGGGTCAGCAGGCCGAAGCTGCCCAGGGCGAAGGAGGCGAAGGCGATCGTCGGCCACATTCGGGTGAAACCGTGGGAGAGCTTGAGACAGACGGCGAAGCCGGTTTCCAGGATCCCGGCGACGATCACCAGCAGCCACGCCATGTGCTGTCCTCCCGTACGTCCGGCTCGGTGCGATTATGCACTTACCGAACTCGGGCCAGGACAAACAACGCGGTGGTCAGTCGCCTTCCTTGCGCTCCCGGGTGGCCAGCAGCCGGCGCAGCGAGTAGAGCCGGGCCGGGTCCGCGTGTCCCTCGGTCACCCACTGGTCCAGCGCGCAGTCCGGCTCGTCGTGGCTGCAGGCGCGCGGGCAGTCGACGGTGCCGGGCTCCAGGTCGGGGAACGCGTGGATCACCCGGGACGGATCGACATGGGCCAGGCCGAAGGAGCGGACGCCCGGGGTGTCGACGACCCAGCCGTCCTCCCCGGCGAGCGGGAGCGCGAGGGCGGAGGTCGTGGTGTGGCGGCCGCGGCCGGTCACCGCGTTCACATGGCCCGTCGTACGGCGCCGGTCCTCGGGGACGAGGGCGTTCACCAGCGTCGTCTTGCCCACGCCGGAGTGGCCCACGAACGCGGTGATCTTGCCGTCGAGGTGTTCCTGGACCCGCTGGGCCGCATCCCCGGTCTCCAGCTCCTGTCGGCTGGTGACCACATAGGGGATCTCCAGGTCGCCGTACAGCTCCAGGAGTTTGTCCGGCGGGGCCAGGTCCGACTTGGTCATGACCAGGAGGGGGGTGAGGCCGCCGTCGTAGGCCGCGACCAGACAGCGGTCGATGAGACGGGGGCGGGGCTCCGGGTCGGCCAGCGCGGTGACGATCGCCAGCTGGTCGGCGTTGGCGACGACCACCCGCTCGAACGGGTCGTCGTCGTCGGCGGTGCGGCGGAGCACGGAGGAGCGTTCCTCGATGCGGACGATCCGGGCCAGGGTGTCCTTCTTGCCGGAGAGGTCGCCGACCAGGGCGACCCGGTCACCGACCACCGCCGCCTTGCGGCCCAGTTCGCGGGCCTTCATCGCGAGGATCGTGCGGTCGTCGACCAGGCAGGTCAGCCGGCCCCGGTCGACCGTGAGGACCATGCCCTCGGCCGCGTCCTCGTGCTTCGGGCGGATGTTCGTCCGCGGCCGGTTGCCCTTGCGGTTGGGGCGGGCGCGGATGTCGTCCTCGTCGGTGTGCTTGCCGTAGCGGCGCATGGTCGTACGCCCCTACGCCCCGACGCTCCCGAGCATCCCGGTCCACAGGTCGGGGAAGTCCGGCAGGGTCTTCGCCGTCGTCGCCACGTTCTCGATCCGAACGCCCGGTACGGCCAGGCCGATGATCGCACCGGCGGTGGCCATGCGGTGGTCCTCGTAGGTGTGGAAGGTCCCGCCGTGCAGCGGGCGCGGGCGGATGTGCAGGCCGTCGGCGGTCTCGGCGACGTCACCGCCGAGTTCGTTGATCTCCTTGGTGAGCGCGGCCAGGCGGTCCGTCTCGTGCAGCCGGAGGTGGGCGACCCCGCGCAGGGTGGAGGGGGAGTCGGCGAGGGCGGCGACCGCCGCGATGCCGGGAGTGAGCTCGCCGACGTCGCCCAGATCGACGTCGATGCCGTGGATCCGGCCGGAGCCGATGAACTCCAGGCCGTACTCGGTCAGTTCGCAGGAACCGCCCATCTCGGTGAAGATCTCGCGCAGCCGGTCGCCCGGCTGGGTGGTCCGGGACGGCCAGTCCGGGATCAGCACCTTGCCGCCGGTGACCAGGGCGGCGGCGAGGAACGGCTGGGCGTTGGAGAGGTCCGGCTCGACGGTCAGGTCGCGGCCGAGCAGGGCACCCGGCGTGACCCGCCAGACATTCGGCTCGCCGCCCGACTCGGGGGTGTCCACCTGGGCGCCGACCGCGCGCAGCATGTCGACGGTCATCCGGATGTGGGGGAGCGAGGGCAGCGTCGCGCCGGTGTGGCGGACCTCCACGCCCTGGTTGAAACGGGGGCCGGACAGGAGCAGGGCCGACACGAACTGGGAGGAGGACGAGGCGTCGATCGACACCGGGCCGCCGTCCAGCGCGCCGCTGCCGTGCACGGTCAGCGGGAGCGCGCCCCGGCCGTCGTCGTCGATGCGGGCGCCGAGGGCGCGCAGGGCGTCGATCACGCCGTGCAGGGGGCGCTCGTAGGAGCGGGGGTCGCCGTCGAAGCGGATGTCGCCCGCGGCGAGGGTGGCGACGGGCGGAAGGAAACGCATCACCGTGCCGGCGTTGCCGACGTCGACGGTGGCGGGACCCCGGAGCCCCGCGGGGATCACCCGCCAGGCCTCACCGGAGCCGTCGGGGCCCACGCCCTCCTCGATGCCGACGCCCATCGCGCGCAGGGCGCCGGCCATCAGCAGGGTGTCGCGGGAACGGAGGGGGCGGCGCAGCCAGCCGGGTTCGGAGGCGAGGGCGGCGAGGACGAGGGCGCGGTTGGTGACCGACTTGGACCCGGGCACGTGGACCGTCGCGTCGACGGCTCCGCGCGCGTGGGGGGCGGGCCAGAGGGCGGTTGGTGCGGTGGGGTTTGCGGCCATGGGGTCACTTTAGTGGCAGGGGGAGGTATCAGCCGGTGGGCGGGCGTCGGTGGGCCGGTGCGGCGCCGTGGGGGATGGTCGCGCCCGCGCGGCGGAGCCGCATATCGGTACAACCCCGCGCCCCTGTGACTCGCCCCTTCGGGGCTGGTCACATGTGAAGCAGCCAGCGGCCCCCGCCGATCAGTGAGCACAGCGACACCGTGTGGAACAGGAACAGCCATACGGCCGCCGGGAGATGGGTGAGCCGGGCCAGCTGGTCCGCGTCCGAGTCGCCGGCGCCGCCCCGGGAGCGCTTCGCCTGCAGCTCGAACGCCGGGCGTACCCCACCCAGCAGCAGGAACCACACCACCGCGTACGCGAACGCCGCCTGCACCTGGGGACCCGCCAGCCAGGACACCAGCAGGAACGCGCCGCCCGTGAGGAACACCGTCAGGACGCCGTAGGCGTTGCGGATCATCACCAGCATCACGATGAGCAGCGCCGTGGCGGCCCAGAGGAGGAGTGTGATGCGGCCCGCGCCCAGCAGAGCCGCCCCGCCCAGGCCCAGCAGCGGCGGGGCCGTGTATCCGGCCGCCGCCGTGAGGATCATGCCGATGCCGTGCGGCTTGCCCCGGCTGACCGTGAGGCCGCTGGTGTCGGAGTGCAGGCGGATGCCGGTGAGCTGGCGCCCGGTGAGCAGGGCGACCAGGCCGTGACCGCCCTCGTGGGCGATGGTGATGGCGTTGCGGGATATCCGCCACAGGTTGTGCGGGACGACCACCGCGAGCGCGGCGACCAGGGTCGCGAGCACCACCCAGAGATCAGGGTCGGGCTGGGTGCCGGTCAGCCGGTCCCAGAGGTCGGGCAGCGCGAGGGCGGCGAGGCTGTCCATGGTCCGGCGGTTGCTCCCTCTGGTGAATCGACAGGGGTCGGCGCGTAGCGCCGTCGTCGGGGGGTGGTGGTCGGGCGACGGGTGGGCCTGGCAGTGTTGCACGTATGTGCGGACGGTATGCATCCAGTCGTAGGCCCGAGGATCTCGCAGGAGTCTTTGAAATCGAGAAGTGGGATCCCGAGGAGACCCTGGAGCCCGACTACAACGTGGCGCCGACCAAGGAGGTCTACGTCGTCCTCGACCGTCCGTTGAAAGACGCCGACGACCGCCGTCCGGTTCGCCAGCTGCGCAAGCTCAAGTGGGGGCTGGTGCCCTCCTGGGCCAAGACCCCCGAGGGCGGCGCCCGGATGATCAACGCGCGCGCCGAGACCGTGCACGAGAAGCCGTCGTACCGCCGGGCCTTCGCAGCCCGCCGCTGCATCGTGCCCGCCGACGGCTACTACGAGTGGGTCACCGCCAAGGACGAACGCGACCTGGAGGTCGAGGGGAAGAAGAAGCGGCCGCGCAAGCAGCCGTACTTCGTGCTGCCCGCCGACGGGTCGGTGTTCGCCATGGCGGGGCTGTACGAGTTCTGGCGGGACCGGACGCTGCCCGACGAGCACCCGCTGGCCTGGTGGGCGACCTGCTCGGTGATCACCACGGAGGCGGAGACCTCGCCGCTGGCGGTCGCGCCGGCCGAGGGGCCGCGGACGCTGGCGGACATCCACCCCCGGATGCCGCTGATGCTCACGCCCGACCGCTGGGACGCCTGGCTCGACCCGGCGCACACGGACGTCGAGGACCTGCGCCCGCTGCTGGCCCCGCCGCCGGAGGGCCTGATGCGGGCCTACCCGGTCTCCACGGCCGTCAGCAACGTCCGCAACAACGGCCCGGAGCTGCTGAAGGAGCTGGAGGGGCCCGAGGAGGGCACACTCTTCTAGCCTTCTCAGGTGACTACCTCGAAGATCGTCGGTACGGAGGCGGGGGACGCCCGCATCACCTGGTACGAGGCGGAGCGGGCGCGGCTGGTGCTCGCCGTCGGCCATGGCGCGGGCGGCGGGATCGAGGCCCGTGACCTCCAGGGGATCGCCGCCGTCCTTCCCGCCCACGGAGTGAGCGTCGCGCTCGTCGAGCAGCCCTGGCGGGTCGCCGGGAAGAAGCTCGCACCCGCGCCGAAGACGCTCGACGTGGGCTGGCGCGGGGTGTGGCCGGCGCTCACCGCGAAGGGCCTGCCGGTGGTGTCCGGCGGGCGCAGTGCCGGGGCCCGGGTCGCCTGCCGTACGGCGACGGAGCTGGGGGCCGCGGCCGTACTCGCCCTGAGCTTTCCGCTGCACCCGCCGGGCAAGCCGGAGAAGTCCCGCGCCGAGGAGCTGCTGGGGGCCGGCGTGCCCACGCTGGTCGTGCAGGGCGGGAACGACCCGTTCGGGAGACCGGCCGAGTTCCCGGAGGGGGAGTACGGGCTCGTCGAGGTGCCGGGCGCCGATCATGGCTTCGCGGTACCCAAACGGGCGGACATCGGGCCGGAACAGGTAGTGACGATCATCACGGACGCGGTCGTCGGGTGGGCCACGTCACTCGGGTAACGCCCGGGAATGTTGAGTGACGGACCACTGTTGAGGCGGACAGAAGTGCTGGGACACCAGCGCCTACGCCGTAGGAGAGGAAGTCCGCCGCATGGGTTCGACCATCTGCCCTCCCGTCGCCCGCCGCCACCCCGTGGACGGGCTTCGCCCGGCAGAGTCTGATTCGAGCCGCGACAGCCGCATTGACCTGGACTGGTCGGTGCTGCATGCGGCGAAGACCGCTCCTATTCGAGCGGCGGCAGGGACGGGTCGTGTTCTATCCTCCGATTCGAGTGGGATCGGTTTCGGTCCTGCCCTGGAACTTGAGGAGGTGGGTCCGGTCACTGGGACCGACGCAGGGACCGACAACGGCCAGGCGGAGCAGCCCGAGGGCCCGGGCGTGGGTGCGGAGTCGTCTGCGGAGCGCACCGCGCGCTTCGAACGGGACGCGCTCGAATTCCTCGACCAGATGTATTCGGCCGCGCTGCGCATGACGCGCAACCCGGCCGACGCCGAGGACCTGGTACAGGAGACCTACGCCAAGGCGTACGCGTCCTTCCACCAGTTCCGCGAGGGCACCAACCTCAAGGCCTGGCTGTATCGCATTCTCACCAACACCTTCATCAACTCGTACCGCAAGAAGCAGCGCGAACCCCAGCGCTCCGCGGCCGAGGAGATCGAGGACTGGCAGCTCGCCCGCGCCGAGTCGCACATGTCGACGGGCTTGCGCTCCGCGGAGTCGCAGGCGCTCGACCATCTGCCCGACTCGGACGTCAAGGAAGCGCTGCAGGCGATTCCCGAGGAATTCCGCATCGCCGTCTACCTCGCTGACGTAGAGGGCTTTGCGTACAAGGAGATCGCAGACATCATGGGGACCCCCATCGGTACGGTGATGTCCCGGCTGCACCGTGGCCGGCGCCAGCTGCGCGGCATGCTGGAGGACTACGCCCGTGAGCGCGGGCTCGTCCCGGCCGGCGCCGGAGAGTCGAACGAAGCGAAAGGCTCGGGCTCATGAGCTGCGGAGAGCCGCACGAGACGGACTGCAGTGAGGTACTCGATCATCTCTACGAGTTCCTCGACAGTGAGATGCCGGACGTCGATCGCGTCAAGTTCAGGCAGCACTTCGACGAGTGCTCCCCCTGCCTGGAGAAGTACGGGCTGGAGCAGGCCGTGAAGAAGCTGGTCAAGCGGTGCTGCGGGCATGACGACGTACCGAGCGACCTGCGGGCCAAGGTGCTGGGACGGCTCGACCTGATCCGCTCCGGGCAGACGGTCCCGGAGCACGACGTGGCCGCCGCCCCCGTCACTCCGCAGGAGAGCTGAACTCCGCAGGAGAGCCGAGCGCTTCCCCGCCGGGCGTCGCCACCCCGGTGACCCTTCACCCGAACGTGCTAATCCTCCGGTCATAACCTCCCGGGCCCTCCGGCTGCCGCCCTAGGCTCCGGAGCCTGGACGGGCACGGTCGGGGGAACGGTCGGGGGAGGGGCGTGATGGAGGCGGTTCCGGCACGGGTACGCGCCTACGTGGCCTGTGTCGCCCTGAGCGCCCTGACCTGTCTGCTGCCGCTCCGGGGCACGCATACGCCGTGGCCGGCGGTGGCTCTCCTCGCCGCGCTGTACGCGGGCGGCGAACACGTTCTGCGCAAACGCCTCGGCGGCACCTTCTACCCGGTGCTGCTCGCCGGGGCGTTTCTGCTGCCGCCGGCCGCCGCCGCGCTCGTACCCCTGCCGGGTGCCCTGCTCTCGCACGTCGAGCAGCGGCCGCAGGCGGTACGGCGGGTGTGGCGGGCCGCCGAACTGGCCCTCGCGGTGTGGGGCGCAGGCTGTGTGCACTGGGTTCTGGGCGGGCGGGACGCGGTGGCGGGCTGCGAGTTCCCGTACGCGCTGCTGCCGTGCGCCGCGGCGGTACTCGCCTTCTGCACGGTCCTCGCCCTCCTCGACGGCGGGATCCTGGCGGTCGCGGTGGGGGCACCCCCCACGCCTTTCGGGCAGCGGGGGAGGGTTCCGGTACGACGGGCCTGGCACGGCCTCCTCGCCCGCTCCCTCGCGCCGATCGGGGTGCACGGGCTGGCCGGGCTGATGATGGCGGTGCTCTGGCGCAGCCCCTACGGTCCCGTCGCCGCGCTTCTCGTGCTGCTGCCGATGTGCGTGTCCTGGTGGGTCTTCGCCCAGTACCACCGGGAACGGGCCGCCCACCAGGCGACCATCCGCGCGCTCGTCCAGGCCGTCGACATCAAGGACGGGTACACCCGTGGGCACAGCGAGCGGGTCGGACAGGCCTCCGTGATGATCGCGCGCGAGCTGGGCATGGACGACGAGCGGGTGGAGGTGCTCCGCTTCGCCGGCATCCTGCACGACGTCGGGAAACTGGGGGTCCCCACGAGGCTGCTCCGCAAGGACGGCCCGCTCACCCCCGAGGAGCGGCGGATCATCGAACTCCACCCCGAGTACGGCCATGAGATGGTGCGCGGGATCTCCTTCCTCGGCGAGGCCCGCGCGGCGATCCTCCACCACCACGAGCGCATCGACGGCAGCGGCTATCCCTACGGACTGGCGGGCGGCCAGATCCCGGAGTCCGCGCGGGTGGTGGCCGTCGCCGACGCCTTCGACGCGATGACCTCGACGCGCTCCTACAGCCGGGCCCGGCCGGTAGGGGCTGCGGTGGAGGAGTTACGACGCTGCGCCGGGCGCCAGTTCGACGCGGGTGTCGTCGACGCCCTCGTGCGAGCGCTGGGCAGGGAGGGCTGGCACCC
Source organism: Streptomyces sp. NPDC101234 (assembly GCF_044767525.1). Lineage (NCBI taxonomy): Bacteria > Bacillati > Actinomycetota > Actinomycetes > Kitasatosporales > Streptomycetaceae > Streptomyces > Streptomyces sp. NPDC101234. Next base: position 683,563 of record NZ_JBIWOA010000001.1, read on the forward strand.
CGCGGTCACCGCAGACGTCTGCCCACCCGGCGCACCCGCTTCCGGCCGCCCGACAGGCGACCGCGAGAGCGTCGGCCGGGGCGCCCCGTGATCGCGCTGCGGGGCATCCGGCTCGCTGCTCTCCTCCTTGCCCTCGGCTGTCTCGCCGGCACTCTCTGGGCGGGCCTCGACGACCGTGGTGCCGCCCTTGCCTTCGGGGTGCTCGTCGGTGTCGGGGAATGGGGGCGGTGGACCGGAGCCGAGGTGCGGGAGGCCGCGCCGCTCGGAGCCGCCGGGGGGCTGGCGTACGCCCTGCTGGGGGGCGATGCCGGTGTCGCCACGCACGACGGGGCCTTTCAGGTCGTCACCGTCGTGTGCGCGGCCTCGCTGCTCGGCAGCGTGCCCCATATAGCCAGCGGGCGTCGGCCCACCCTCGACCATCTCGCCCGCCGCGTCCTCACCGTCGGCTTCGCCGCCGTCTGCTTCCAACCCCTCTACAGCAGGGGCGTGTTGGAGCAGTGGGGCGGACCGGCGTACGCGCTGCTGCTCATCGCGCTGCTCGTGCTCACCGCGCTGTGCGACGTCGTGCTGGCGGCAGCACAGGCGCACTCGCGGACCGGGTGGCGGTTCGGGCCGCTGCTGCGGGACGAGCTGCGCGGTCTGCTCGGCATCGGGTCCGCGGTCTGCGCCACCGGCGCGGTGATGGCGCTGGCCGTCGCCGTCGTGGGGCTGTGGGCGCTGCCCGTCTTCTGTCTGCCCCTCCTTCTCACCCAGCTGTCCCTGCGCCGGTACGCGGCCGTCCGGGCCACCTACCGGCAGACCATCGCCTCCCTCGCCCGCGCCACCGAGATAGCGGGGTACACCCCGGCCGGGCACGCCCGCCGGGTCGCCACGCTGAGCCAGGCGGTCGGGCGGGACCTGGGGCTGACAGGAGCGGAGCTCACCGTGCTGGAGTACGCGGCGCTGATGCACGACATCGGCCAGCTCAGCCTGGTCGACCCGGTGCAGGCCGGGGCCACGGCCGTACTGCCGGCGGAGGAGCAGCGGCGGATCGCCCTGCTCGGCGGAGCGGTCGTACGGCAGACCGGGGTGGACGCGGCCGTCGCCGTGGTCGTGGAGCGGCAGGCCGACCCGTACCGGGAGCAGCCGGTCGCCGCGCGGATCGTACGGGTCGTCAACGCGTACGAGGAGAAGTCCCGGGATTCCGGGCCCGGCGGGCCGCTGACCGCGCTGGAGGAGTTACGCCTGGCCACCGCCGGGGACTACGCTCCCGAGGTTGTGGAGTCGCTGGCCCGCGTGCTCTGGAATGAAGGGTGTGGCGCGGAGCGCCTCGGGCAGGGTGGTGGCGGGCGACGGGCGGGACTGTCTGACCTTGCGCGCGGCTGGGTAACCCATGGGTAATGAGCGGCTCTCCCGCCGTACGTGGTTGGATGCGAGGGAGAGGGTGATGTCCGGGGGCACAAGCCAGCCCACTGTGCGGAAATGGAACTGGCAGGCGGGAATCGTGAGGATCTTCGGCAAGGGACGGCACCGGCCCTCCGCCTCCTGGCGGCAGGCCACCGACCGCGCGTTCACGCTGATCGGTGACGGCCGGTACGAGGACGCGGGCGAGCTGCTGACACGCGCCGCCGATCTGGAACCCTGGCTGTCCGAGTCCTGGTTCAACCTCGCCCTGCTGCACAAGTTCCGGCACGACTGGGAGCAGGCGCGCGCCGCGGGGCTGCGGGCGGTGGCCCTCCTCGACCGGGAGACCGGGGCGCCCGACTGGTGGAACGTGGGTATCGCGGCGACCGCGCTGCAGGACTGGCCGCTGGCCCGGCGGGCCTGGCAGGCGTACGGGCTGCGGGTACCGGGCGGCGCCACCGCGTCCGCCGAGCCGGACGGCATGGACCTCGGCAGTGCCGCCGTACGGCTCTCCCCGGAGGGGGAGGCCGAGGTGGTGTGGGGGCGGCGGCTGGACCCCGCCCGTATCGAGGTGCAGTCCATTCCGCTGCCCTCGTCCGGGCGGCGCTGGGGCGAGGTCGTACTCCACGACGGCGTGCCGCACGGGGAGCGGACCACGGCGACCGGGCACGCGTACCCCGTCTTCGACGAGATCGAGCTGTGGGCTCCGTCGCCGGTGCCGACATGGGTGGTGCTGCTGGAGGCGGCGACCGAGGCCGACCGGGACGCGCTGGAGCAGCTGGCCGGGGACGCCGGGTTCGCCGCGGAGGACTGGTCCTCCTCGGTGCGGTTGCTGTGCCGGATGTGCTCCGAGTCGAGGATGCCGTCCGACGAGGGCGACGGGGTGCACCTCGATCCCCACGACCACAGCGAGCCGGGGCATCCCGGGCCGCTCGGGCATCGGACCGACGGGCAGTTGTGGGTGCCGGAGCGGGAGTGCGGGGTGGCTGCGCCGGCCGCGCTGGTGAGGGGGCTGCTGGACGGGTGGGTTGCCGACAGCCCTGACTCCCGGGATTGGCGGGATTTGGAAGAGGTCTGCTGAAGGTCGTGTTTCGGGTGCGGCTGTGTGGGGGCTTGCCGCGCCCACGCGGCGGAGCCGCATATCGGACACAGCCCCGCGCCCCTGGCGGGGCGCGTCCACGTACCCTGTATCAGCAACATCCCCCCTTGCTTTACCTAGGAAGGCTTACCGCGGTCATGGCGCAGCAGGACACCGATCAGCAGCACGCGGGCGTGCTCCCCGTGGACGACGAGGGATTCGTCGTCGACACCGAGGGAACCGAGGAGCGCGAGAACGCCTGGCGTGAGCGGGGGACCTCGCGGCCCGTCACCGTCGTCGGGAACCCGGTGCTCCACAAGGAGTGCAAGGACGTCACCGAGTTCGGCGCGGAGCTGGACCAGCTCGTCGCCGACATGTTCGCGAGCCAGCGGACCGCCGAGGGCGTCGGGCTCGCCGCCAACCAGATCGGCGTCGACCTGAAGGTCTTCATCTACGACTGCCAGGACGACGAGGGCGCCCGGCACGTGGGTGTGGTGTGCAACCCGAAGCTCGTCGACCTGCCTGCCGAGAAGCGGCGGCTGGACGACAGCAACGAGGGATGCCTGTCGGTGCCGGGCGCGTACGCGGCGCTCGCCCGCCCCGACTACGCCGAGGTCACCGGGCAGGACGAGAAGGGCAACCCGATCAAGGTGCGCGGCACCGGCTACTTCGCACGGTGTTTGCAGCACGAGACCGACCACCTGTACGGCTACCTGTACATCGACCGGCTCTCCAAGCGCGAGCGCAAGGACGCGCTTCGCCAGATGGCCGAGAACGAGCCACGCTACCCCGTGGTCGCCAACGACTGAGACGTACAAGGGCCGTTGTGACGCCTGGTCGAGAACGCCTCGACCAGGCGTTCGTCATGTTCGGTCAGGCTCGCTCATCTGTCCGTCGCACATTCGATCCTTTGTGCGCCCCTAGCGATCCCCAACCAGTCACGCAAGGGGAGATTCTCGGCAATGTGGGGTAGTGAGTGAAGCAAATCCGTTCCCAGACCGGTCAGTTGTGGTGCTGAATGGAAGTGCGGGGATACACAACGGCGCACGCCCGGCATCGCGGGAGGGGCGTGCGCTCCTGGCGGCTGAGAGGGGTTTGTTCGTGCATGCTTTCCCACACAGCACCACATCGACGCCGACGGCGCTCGCGGTTCCACCACAACTCGCCCTGCCGTTGATCGAGGACGGGTTTCCCCGGCAACTGCATCCGTATTGGCCACAGCTCCAGGAGAACACCCGCCTCTGGCTGCTGGAAAAACGGCTGATGCCGGCGGACAAGGTGCAGGAATATGCCGACGGCCTTTGCTACACCGACCTGATGGCCGGGTACTACCTGGGCGCCTCCGAGGAGGTGATCCAGGCGATATGCGACTACAGCGCCTGGTTCTTCGTCTGGGACGACCGGCACGACCGTGACGTCGTGCACGGCCGGACCGGGGACTGGCGGCGGCTGCGGTTCCGGCTGCACGCGGCCCTCGACGCCCCCCTGCACCATCTGCGCCACCCGGACATCCTGGTGGCCGGGTTCGCGGACAGCGTCGCGCGGCTGTACTCGTTCCTGCCGGAGACCTGGAACCAGCGGTTCGCCGGGCACTTCCACCAGGTGATCGAGGCGTACGACCGCGAGTTCCGCAATCGCACGAAGGGATATGTTCCCAAGGTCGACGAGTACCTCGCCCTGCGGCGCCTCACCTTCGCCCACTGGATATGGACGGACCTGCTGGAACCGAGTGCCGGGACCGAACTCCCGGACTCCGTGCGGAAACACCCGGCATACCGTCGTCCGGCGCTGCTCAGCCAGGAATTCGCGGCCTGGTACAACGACCTCTGCTCGCTGCCGAAGGAAATGGCGGGCGACGAGGTGCACAATCTCGGAATCAGTCTCGTCACCCACGAGGGAATGAGCCTGGAACAGGCGGTCGAAGAAATCAGGCGACGCGTCGAGGAATGCATTCACGAATTCCTGGTCGCCGAGCAGGACGCCCTTCGGCTCGCCGAGCAACTCGATGACGGCACCGTACACGGAAAGGAACTCGGTGTCGCGGTCCTGGCCTGTGTCGCCAATATGCGGAACTGGTTCAGTTCCGTCTACTGGTTCCACCATGAATCCGGCCGATACATGGTCGACAGCTGGGACGACCGGTCCACGCCCCCGTACGTCGACAACGAAGCGGCAGGTGAGAAATGACCGTCGAGTCCGTGAAGCCCGCGACCGCGGAGACTTCCGAACCGAGTGATCCGACCGAAGCGACCGATCCGACCGAAGCGACCGAAGCGACCGAAGCCACCGAGCTGCGTGTACCGCCCCTGGCCGGCGGCGGGGTGCCGGTGCTCGGTCACGGCTGGAAGCTGGTCCGTGACCCGCTGGCCTTCATGTCCCGGCTGCGCGAGCACGGCGACATGGTGCGGCTGCGCCTCGGCCCCAAGGAGGTGTACGCCGTCACCACCCCGGCGCTCACCGGGGCCCTCGCCCTCAACCCGGACTTCATCATCGCCGGCCCGCTGTGGGAGTCCCTGGAGGGACTGCTCGGCAAGGAAGGCGTGGCCACCGCCAACGGCCCCCGCCACCGGCGCCAGCGCCGCACGATCCAGCCCGCGTTCAACCTGTCCGCGATCCCCGGCTACGGGCCGGTCATGGAGGAGGAGGCGCATGCGCTGACCGAGCGCTGGCGGCCCGGCGAGACGATCGACTGCACCTCCGAGTCCTTCCGGGTCGCCGTCCGTATCGCCGCCCGCTGCCTGCTGCGCGGCGAGTACATGGACGAGCGCGCGGAGCGGCTCAGCGTCGATCTCGCGAGCGTCTTCCGCGGTATGTACCGCCGGATGGTCGTACCGCTGGGCCCGCTCTACCGGCTGCCGCTGCCCGCCAACCGTGAATTCAACCGGGCACTGGCCGATTTGCATCTCCTCGTCGACGAGATCGTCGCCGAGCGCCGGTCATCTGGTCAAAAGCCGGACGATTTGCTGACGGCATTGCTCGCGGCGAAGGACGAGAATGGCGACCCCATCGGGGAACAGGAGATCCACGACCAGGTCGTCGCGATACTCACCCCCGGCAGCGAAACAGTCGCCTCCACGATCATGTGGTTGCTCCAGGTGCTCGCCGAACATCCGGAACACGCCGAGAAGGTACGGGCCGAGGTCGAATCCGTGACGGGCGGTCAACCGGTTGGTTTTGAGCACGTGCGGCGGCTCACGCACACCAACAATGTCGTCGTCGAGGCGATGCGTCTGCGTCCCGCCGTATGGATATTGACGCGGCGCGCCAAGACCGACACCGAGCTCGGCGGCTATCGCATTCCGGCGGGCGCCGACATCGTCTACAGCCCCTACGCCATCCAGCGCGACCCGCACTCGTACACCGGGCACCTCGACTTCGACCCGGACCGCTGGCTGCCGGAACGGGCCAAGGACGTGCCGAAGCACGCCATGAGCCCCTTCAGCGTCGGTAACCGCAAGTGCCCCAGTGACCACTTCTCGATGACCCAACTGAGCCTGATCACGGCGGCGTTGTGTGCCAAGTACCGCTTCGAACAGGTATCCGGGTCGGACGACGTGACCCGGGTGGGAATCACCCTGCGCCCCCAGCGCCTGCTGCTGACGCCTGCGCCCTGGTGACGGCCTCCTGATACCGGCGCGCGCTCAGGCGGCCTGTGGCCCCCGGAACGTGCGCCGGTAGGAGTTCGGTGTGGTGCCCAGCGCCTTCACGAACTGGTGCCGCAGCGCGGCCGCCGTACCGAAACCGGTGCGGTCCGCGATGGCGTCCATCGTCTCGTCCGTCCCCTCCAGCAACTCCTGTGCCAGCAGCACCCGTTGCCGAAGGACCCAGCGGTACGGCGTGGTGCCGGTCTCCTGCTGGAAGCGGCGGGCGAAGGTGCGCGGCGACATCAGGGCGCGGGCGGCCAGCTGCTCGACGGTGACCTCCTCGTCCAGATGCTCCGTCATCCAGGCCAGCACCCCGCCCACCGTGTCGCAGGGGCCCGCCGGCAGCGGGCGCTCGATGTACTGGGCCTGTCCGCCGTCCCGGTGCGGGGGCACCACCATCCGGCGGGCGATCTTCGCGGCGACCTCCGGCCCCTGGGTCTTGCGCACGATGTGCAGACAGGCGTCGATGCCGGCGGCGGTGCCGGCCGAGGTGATCACCGGGTCCTCGTCGACGTACAGCACGTCGGGCTCGACCCGGGTGCGCGGGAAGCGGCGGGCCAGCTGCTGCGCGTGCCGCCAGTGCGCCGCGCACCGCCGCCCGTCCAGCAGCCCGGCCGCGCCGAGCACGAAGACTCCGGAGCAGACGCTGAGCACCCGGGCGCCCCGGTCCACCGCCCGGCGAAGGGCGGCGAGCAACTCAGGGGGATACTCCCGGGCGATGTTGGAGTCGGAGGCCGGGACCGCGATCAGATCGGCCTCGTCGAGGCGGTCGAGGCCGTACGGCGTGGAGACGGTGAGGCCGGGCACATGGGTGCCGAGCGCCGCTCCCTCCGCCGAGACCACGGCGAAGTCGTACACCGGCAGCCCCTCGTCGGAGCGGTCGAGGCCGAAGACCTCGCAGACCACTCCGAGTTCGAAGGGGTGCACACCGTCCAGGAGCACTGTCGCCACGTTCTTCAGCATCCTGCCAGTCTGCCTCGGCTCTGGCGGTTATTCGAGGGTGTACGGCAGTCCTGCCACTCACGGTCAGGCCTGTCCGGAGCCACAGTGGTGTCCATGAATGGAAACCAGATCGAAGGTCTCGTCGGAATGGTCCTGGTCCTCGGGATCCTCGTCCTCATGGCCCTCCCCTCCGTGCTCGGCGTGCTGCGCGACCGGCGCCTCGACCGGCAGATCAGGGAAGCGCGGCAGCTCAGGGAGGCGCGGCGGACCGAGGGAGCCGGGCGCGGCCGGAAGACCGAACACCGCAGGACGTCCGTGATCGCTTAGCCTTCCCTGGCACGCGCACGACAAGGGGAGGACCATGCGAGGCAGAACGGCCTGGGCCGCGGCCGGCGGGGCGGCGGCCCTGCTGCTGACGACGGCGACCGGAGCGCACGCGGAGGGGCGGGGCGACATCCGGGTGGTGAAGACGGTCGTCAACAACGGCGGCAATGTCATCGTGGGCACGTCGAAGACCATCCGGTACCCGGTCGACATCACCGTCAGGGACAACTCCGGGGTGAAGAAGCTGACGGATGTCTTCACCTTCAACAAGACGAACGGCTACACCTTCGCGACCTGGGACGGCGACTCGTCCTGCACGAAGAAGAGCACGACCACCTCGGTGTGCCGGGCGACGCTGACCATCGACCCCGCCTGGATCGCAGACAGCGACACCATCGACAGCAACAGGGTCGCCGGTGTCTGGCGGATCGACGCCACCGTCAAGGCGAACGACGGCGACTACTGGATCTCCGACCACATCGCCGAGTACAAGGTCAAGCGAGCCGCCCGGCTCACCACGGTGATCGCGCCCGAGAAGGCCGCCAAGGGTGCCGCGGTGACCGTCACCGGCAAGCTGTCGCGGGCCAACTGGGAGGACCGGAAGTACCACGGGTTCCCCGGGCAGCAGGTCAGGCTCCAGTTCAGGAAGAAGGGCGCCGCCCAGTACGGCACGGTGCGGACCGTGACGACGGACGGCGCCGGAAAGCTGAGCACCAGGGTGACCGTCACCTCGGCGGGCAGCTGGCGCTGGTACTTCCCCGGCACGACGACCACCTCGATGCGGGTGTCGGCCGGGGACGCACTCGACCTGAAGTAGCCGGCCCAGGGCGGCTCAGAAGTCCTCGTCGAGGTCGACGGTGCCCTCCACCGCCACCTGGTACGCGGACGGGCGCCGCTCGAAGAAGTTGGTCAGCTCCTGGACGCCCTGCAGCTCCATGAAGGAGAAGGGGTTCTCCGAGCCGTACACCGGAGCGAAGCCGAGGCGGCCGAGCCGCTGGTCGGCGACGCACTCCAGGTACTGGCGCATCGACTCGGTGTTCATGCCCGGCAGACCGTCACCGCACAGGTCACGGGCGAACTGCAGCTCCGCCTCGACGGCCTCCCGCAGCATGTCGGTGACCTGCTGCCGGAGTTCGTCGTCGAAGAGCTCCGGCTCCTCCTTGCGGACCGTGTCCACGACGTCGAACGCGAAGCTCATGTGCATCGTCTCGTCACGGAACACCCAGTTGGTGCCCGTGGCGAGACCGTGCAGCAGACCCCGGCTGCGGAACCAGTAGACGTACGCGAAGGCGCCGTAGAAGAACAGGCCCTCGATGCACGCGGCGAAGCAGATCAGGTTGAGCAGGAAGCGGCGGCGGTCGGCCTTGGACTCCAGCCGGTCCAGGTTGTCCACCGAGTCCATCCACCGGAAGCAGAACTCGGCCTTCTCCCGGATGGAGGGGATGCTCTCGACCGCCGCGAAGGCCGCCGTCCGGTCCTCCGGGTCGGGGAGGTAGGTGTCCAGCAGGGTCAGATAGAACTGGACGTGGACGGCCTCCTCGAAGAGCTGCCGGCTCAGGTAGAGGCGCGCCTCCGGGGAGTTGATGTGCTTGTACAGCGTCAGCACCAGGTTGTTCGCGACGATCGAGTCGCCCGTCGCGAAGAACGCCACCAGACGGCCGATGAGGTGCTGCTCGGCCGGCGTGAGCCTGGCGAGGTCGGCGACGTCCGAGTGGAGGTCGACCTCCTCCACGGTCCAGGTGTTCTTGATGGCGTCCCGGTAGCGCTCGTAGAAGTCCGGGTAGCGCATGGGGCGCAGAGTCAGCTCGAAGCCCGGGTCGAGCAGGTTTTTGGACGTCACAGCCTTGTTCTCGCTGGTCATTACTGGCAGGCCTCGCAGGACTCGGGGTTCTCAAGGGAGCAGGCGACGGCGTCTTCGGGGGTCGTCTGCTGGACGGGGATGGTGGCCTGGGCCTGGGCGGCGCGGGCGATACGGGTCGCCGGACGCGAGCGCAGGTAGTACGTCGTCTTCAGGCCCGACTTCCAGGCGTACGCGTACATCGAGGAGAGCTTGCCGATCGTCGGCGTCTCCAGGAAGAGGTTCAGGGACTGGGCCTGGTCCAGGTACGGGGTCCGGGCGGCGGCCATGTCGATCAGACCGCGCTGCGGGATCTCCCACGCCGTGCGGTAGAGCCGTCGTACGTCCTCGGGGATCCACACGAAGTCCTGCACCGAGCCGTTCGCCTCGCGCAGCGCCTCACGGGTGCGGGCGTCCCACACGCCGAGGTCCTTGAGGTCCTGCACCAGGTAGGAGTTGACCTGGAGGAACTCACCGGAGAGCGTCTCGCGCTTGAAGAGGTTGGAGACCTGCGGCTCGATGCACTCGTACACGCCCGCGATGGACGCGATGGTGGCGGTGGGCGCGATGGCGAGGAGCAGGCTGTTGCGCAGGCCGGTGGTCGCGATCCGCGCACGCAGCGCCGCCCACCGCTCGGGCCAGGTGAACTCGACGCCGTAGTGGTCGGGGTGCAGCACACCCTGCGCGGTACGGGTCTTCTCCCAGGCCGGCAGCGGGCCGTTGCGCTCGGCGAGGTCGGCGGAGGCCTCGTACGCGACGAGCATGATCCGCTCGGCGATCCGGGTGGAGAGCGCCTTCGCCTCCGCCGAGTCGAAGGGCAGCCGCAGCTTGAAGAAGACGTCCTGGAGGCCCATCGCGCCGAGGCCGACGGGACGCCACTTGGCGTTGGAACGGCCGGCCTGCTCGGTCGGGTAGAAGTTGATGTCGACGACCCGGTCGAGGAAGGTGACGGCGGTGCGGACGGTCTCGTCCAGCCGCTCCCAGTCGATGTCCCCGCCGGTCACGAAGGCTCCCAGGTTCACCGACCCCAGGTTGCAGACCGCCGTCTCGCCGTCGTCCGTGACCTCCAGGATCTCCGTGCAGAGGTTGGAGGAGTGGACGACATGGCCGGGGACGGCCGTCTGGTTCGCGGTGCGGTTGGCCGCGTCCTTGAAGGTCATCCAGCCGTTGCCGGTCTGCGCGAGGGTGCGCATCATCCGGCCGTACAGGTCACGGGCCGGGACCGTCTTGCGCGCGAGTCCGTCGGCCTCGGCCTTGCGGTAGGCCGCGTCGAACTCCTCGCCCCACAGGTCCACCAGCTCCGGGACATCGGCGGGGGAGAAGAGGGACCACTGCCCGTCGGCGTTCACCCGGCGCATGAACTCGTCCGGGATCCAGTGCGCGAGGTTCAGGTTGTGCGTACGGCGGGCGTCCTCACCCGTGTTGTCGCGCAGCTCCAGGAACTCCTCGAGGTCGGAGTGCCAGGTCTCCAGGTAGACCGCGGCCGCGCCCTTGCGCCGACCGCCCTGGTTCACCGCGGCGACCGAGGCGTCCAGGGTCTTCAGGAACGGCACGATGCCGTTGGAGTGTCCGTTGGTGCCGCGGATCAGCGAACCCCGGCTGCGGATCCGGGAGTACGACAGACCGATGCCGCCGGCGTGCTTGGAGAGGCGGGCGACCTGGTGGTAGCGGTCGTAGATGGAGTCCAGCTCGTCCTTCGGGGAGTCGAGGAGGTAGCAGGACGACATCTGGGGGTGCCGGGTGCCGGAGTTGAAGAGGGTGGGGGAGGAGGGGAGGTAGTCGAGGCGGCTCATCAGGCGGTAGAGCGCGGTGACTTCGTCCAGTGCGCGCGCGGTGTCGTCCTCGGCGAGACCGGCGGCCACCCGGAGCATGAAGTGCTGGGGCGTCTCGATCACGCGCCGGGTGATCGGATGCCGGAGCAGGTAGCGGCTGTGGAGCGTGCGGAGCCCGAAGTAGCCGAAGCGGTCGTCGGCGTCCGGGTCGACGAGGGCGTCCAGGCGGGCCGCGTGCAGCCGTACGAACTCGGCGGTCCGGTCGGCGATGAGCCCCTCCCGGTGCCCCACCGCCACGGACTCGGTGAAGGACGTCACGCCCTGCGAGGTGGCCTCGGCGCGGACGGAGACCGTGAGCAGACGGGCGGCCAGCCGCGAGTAGGCGGGGTCCTCCGAGATCAGGCCGGCGGCCGCCTCCGTGGCCAGCTCGCGCAACTCCGCTTCGTCGGCCCGCGCGGACCGGCCGCGCAGCGCGGCGGCGGCGACCCGGCCGGGGTCGGCGTCGGGGAGGTCGGCGGTCAGCTCGGTCAGGGTCCGCAGCAGCGCGGTTCCGGGACCGTCCTCTTCCACGGAGATGGTCGCTGAAACCGGGTCGGCTGGCGCGATGGTCACGTGGGGCTCTCCCTCGCTCGGCACAGGGCCTGGCGGAGGGCAGGAGGCAGCACACGGGCGAGCGCACGCGTGTCGCGTCCCCGGCCCACTCCACGAGGCCCGGACGTCAGAACACCCGGGCCGGATGGCCGGATGTGCTGTCGGCAGGTCCTCGGACTGACTCCTGCGCACAGATGTGCGCAAGTACACCGTTGCGGGACAGTTCCGGATTCGCACCGGATTCCCCTGTGGTGACAGCGAGCATGAGCATACATCTAGTGCCGGGCTGTCGTGTCACCCCCAGATGTTGTGTCGCGGTGGTGTCAGAGCGTCAGCTCGTAGGTGAGGAGAGTGATGTCGTCCAGCTCCGGCAGCGGATTCCAGTCCCGCTCGGGTGTGCGGACGAAGCCCAGCCGTTCGTAGATCCGGTGGGCGGCGAGCATGGTGCGCTGTGTGGAGAGCACGACGCGGAAGCAACCCGTGGTGGCACGGGCCCGCTCGACACAGGCACGTACGAGTGCCTCGCCGGCGCCCTGGCCCCGGGCCGCGCGGTCGACCGCGAGCATCCGGATCTCGGCCTCCCCGGGGCGCGCGATGTCGGCCATGGGACCACCGGCGGGGACGAAGGTGACTCCGCCGAGGAGACTGCCGTTCCGTACGGCCACGAGTATGTCGGCCGCGGCCGCCCGCCCGGCCACGTCTCTCAGCTCGCCCAGGTAGCTGTCGCTCTCCCCGAAGTCGAGAAGGCCGTCCCGGAGGTAGGCCTGAGCGGTGATCTCGCCGAGGGCTTCGTACTCGGCGGGGTCGGCCGGCCGGATCCTGATGTCCATGCCGCCGAGTCTGCCGGAGGCCCCCACTGCCCAGCCACGGTGTTTCCGCCGTGGTGCGGCCGGGTTGCGGGCAGCGGTGGGAGTGATTCCATGGAACTAGGTGTGGTCGCCCCCTCGGTTCCTTGGCCCCGAGCACAGATCTCGGAAGGAATTCGCCATGACGAGGGTCGTCCGTCACCCGCCCGGCAAGGAGCGGCCGCGCTCCGCGCAGATGGCGACACTTGGTCCGAGACGCGCGGGCAGCCGGGCCGGATGCCGACTCGCCCGCCACTGGCACTCCCTGATGATCCGTCTGGAGGCCCGCCGGGGGACCGCCCGCCCCAAGAAGTGGCGCAGATGGGCCTCCTACGCCAATGTCACCAGGCTGATCTGGCTGGTCGCCGTGCTCACGCTGCTCGCGTGGATCATCGAGGGCCTGTACATCGTGGGCGTGCACCACACCACCGAGTTCGAGCACTGGCGGGAGAAGAGCAAGGCGTTCGACATCGTCTTCAAGTTCGTCGGTCCGATACTCGCCGCTTCGATCGCCGCCGCGCTCTTCCTGTTCTGGTGGTACCGCTGGACCAAACGGCGTTACCTCACCAAGGCACTGCGGGACCCCGGCGGACTGGTGCCCACCGCCGGGCCCGACACCGCCGAGATCGTGGGCCGGGAGGAGATCGCCCAGGTCATCGCCGAGCGGCTGCGGGAGCGCGACACCCGTCGGCCGTATCTGCTCGTCGGCGGGGTCGGCGCGGGGAAGACCGCCGTCCTCGTACGGCTCACCGAACTCCTGGCCTGCCAGCACGCCGTACCGGTCCCGATCCGGCTGCGGGACGCGGGCGACGGAGCCGACCTGAACTTCGAACACCTGGCCAAGCGGCGCTTCACCGACGAGGCGCCCAAGGGCATCCTGGCGCGCAGCAAGACCGACCGGGTCTGGCAACAACTCCTCGCCGACGACAAGCCGGTCGTCCTCGCCGACGGGCTGGAAGAGGCCCTTCTGGACGACGGTCAGCAGCAGAACCGGGACAACGTCATCCGCCGGGCCATCGAACGTGCCCACGAGGAGAAGCTTCCGCTGGTCATCGCATCCCGTCCGCACAGTCCGCTGGAGAGCACCTCCGCCGCGATCGTCGAGCTGGAGCCGCTCGGCGAGGCGGCGGCGCTGCGCTTCGTCGAAGCGGGCGTACCGGACTCCGACGAGCGTCGGCTCGGCTGGATCGTGGAGACGGCGGAGGTGACCGATTCACCCATCTACCTCCACATCGCCCGTGAACTCCACCGGCGCGGAGCCCTGGAGCAGGATCGCCCGGGCGACGATCCGCGGCACCTGAACGGCCGTGGCCGTGATCGCGCCGCCCTGCGGCTGTGGCTGCTGGACACCTGGGCCGAGGCGCTGTGCGAGGGGAAACTGCGCGAGGACGTCGCGCTGACCCCGCAGGAGCGCCGCGACGCCCTCGAAGCGGTCTCGGCGCTGGCCTGCGCCGGACTGCTCCAGGACAAGCTGGAGGTGGACTTCGCCGAACTGCTCGACCCGGAGGTCCTCCACCCCGGACCGGCGCGGCGTGCCCGGGCGCGGGCGGAGCACATGTGGACCGGCCATGCCTTCGACCGGTACGGGAAGCGCGGGAACGTCCTCTCCCAGTGGGACCGGCAACACATCTGGGGCGTGCTGTGCCAGCGGCTCAGCGACGAGGAACGCAGACGGCTGAGCGAGGGGAACATGGACCAGTGCCAGGCCGGCCTCGCCCGCCTCACGGCCCATGCGAGCAAGCTCAAGCTGGTGGAGGGCTTCGGGCACCGGGTCCGCTTCCCGCACAGCATCATCCAGGCGTACTTCGGCTGTCGTGTGCTGAGCCGGCTGGGGGAGCGGGGTGCCGGCGAACTGGTCGAGCAGGCACTGCAGCCGCCCGGTCCCAGCCGGGAGCTGCTCATCGCCCTGGTGCTGCTGTCCCGTGCGCGATCGGCGGGCCTCGCGGGGAAGGAGGAGGGCGGGATCCGGGCCGACATACGCAGGGAGATCGCCGAACTGGTCCGGCAGGCACCCGTGCGGGGCCGCACTCCGGCCCACCGCCTGAGCGCGGCCGCGAGCCGTCGTACGGACGACCCGAAGGCCCTCGACCTCTACGCGGCGGCTCTGGAGATCGAGAGCGGGGAGGAGGATCCGAGACGGCTGGGTGACATCGTCGCCGCGGTGCGCGAGAGCTGGCCCGGCGTCAAGGGCGACCGGCGCACCCTGAGGGACGCGAAGCGGAGGTTGATCAAGCAGCTCGGAGCCGCGCTGCGGAAGGTCGGCGACCGGATCGACACCACCCCGCTGTACTGGGAGCTCGTCCTGCTGGGCATCGAAGAACCCTCCTACTCCATCCGGTTGGCCGTCGCCCAGGAGATCGGAGCCGGCGGCAACGCGGCGTTCGCCGTGATCCGCGAGCGGGTGGGCCTGAACAGCGATCCCGTGGAGGAGTACAACAACCGTCTCGAGAGCCTGAGGGCCTGGAAGAGGCGGGAGTACGAGACGTGGGCCGAGCGTATGGGGCGGGCGAGATCGGCCGGAGCGTCCGGGCGGGCCGCGTCGTCCGAGCACATCCGGCGGCTGCAGCACGACCGGCTGGAGCTCAACCGGCGTTACCGTCAGCGGCGGGTGGCTCTCTTCAGGGAGTTCGTGATGCGGGCCTGGACGCTCCCGATGCTCCTGGGCTCGGTCGACGAGGTCCACCGCGACGAGGCCCGGGAACGGCTCGCCAAGTGGTTGCGCCACCTGGACCCGAAGTACACCGGCGGTACCCCCGACCTGCCGCTGCCCCTGGAGGCGGCGCTGGCCCAGGGCTTCAAGTACGCGGCCAACCGACGCCAACGGCACCCCCACACCTACCCGGGCGGTCGCATCGACCTGATCCGCCAGGCGGAGACCGTGCTGCAGCAGTCCCGGTGCTGGTACGCGCAACTCAGCCTGCTCCAGGCACTGTGCCTGTGGGAGCTCGCGGACATGGCCGCCGGCTGCGACCGCCAGGGGTACGCCACGCCGGGGCGGAACGGCGGCCCTGCCGGCGGGTCCCGGCCGGTGCAGCAGCGCGGTGGGGCCACCGCCGTACAGACGGTGGAGCGCTGGCTGTCCATGGCGGGCACGGAGAGCGCGGCGCCGGGACAGCCCGGGGAGAACGGCGATCAGGTCCGGCGCCGCCTGCATCCGTTCGTGGCCGAGACGGGTGATCTGGTGGCCCTCGCGCTGGAGACAGGACAGCCCGAGCGGTTCCTGTGGATCGACGAGAAGGGTGTCGCCGACAACATCGGTGCCCGCGCCGAGCACTCCGGGGGTTACCGCAAGGACAACCTGTGGATCCCGCCGTCGGTCGGCTGGAGCACCCTCGACCCGCGGGCCCAACACCTCGTCGCCGACGTACTGGTCATGCTCAACCTCATCGAACGCGACGGGCATCCGGACGAGGTCGAGGAACGGATGGCCCGCGCGGAGCAGCTCGGTACGCCGCTGCCGCCGTGCATCCGCACGAACCGGGAGCCCCTGCGTCCCGGACTGCGGATCGGCACAGCCACCCCGCCCGCACCCGGATCCGCCTGTCCGCCCGACTGCAGGTTCCGGCTCTGCCCGTACCCTCCCCGGGGCTGGTTGCCCCGGGGAGAGATCCGCGAGCCGTTCTGCCGCCAGCAGCAGGCCCTGCTGCCGGGCCGGGTACGCCGCTGGTTCCCCCGGCTCCTGCGCCGCAGGACACCGCCCTGGGTACGCATGCGCGTCCGCGAACTGGACCGTTTCTGGGACGCGATGGCCGGGCGTACGCGCGACTAGAACGTCACGTGTGCACCCGGCCGGGCCTGCTCGGTCAGTGCACCGAGTCCGCGGTGGCCGGCGGGAGTTCCACCTGGACCCCGGGGTCGCCCGCGTCCGCCGTGTAGTCCGCCGGGCTGGTCTCGTCCACGCCCTCAGGGGCCTTCAGCGCCTTCAGGACGAAGGTCAGGACCACCGTCACCACCACGTTCATCACGAACGCCGTCAGGCCGATGTAGCCGATCTCGCCGATGCCCGGGATCTCCTTGGCGCTGCCGCCGAAGTGTTTCTGGGTGGGCGAGGCGACACCGTACGCCGCGACCGTGCCGTAGACCATGCCGACCGCCCAGCCGGCCAGCAGGGCCCAGCGGTGGAACCAGCGGGTGAACAGGCCGCCCACCAGCGACGGGAAGGTCTGCAGGATCCAGATGCCGCCCAGGAGCTGGAAGTTGATGGCGACCGTCTTGTCCATGGTGAGGACGAAGACCAGCGCGCCCACCTTCACCAGCAGGGACACGAGCTTGGAGACCTGGGCCTCCTGCTTCGGCGTGGCGTCGGGCTTGATGAAGTCCCGGTAGATGTTGCGGGTGAAGAGGTTCGCGGCCGCGATGGACATGATGGCCGCGGGCACCAGGGCACCGATGCCGATCGCCGCGAAGGCCACGCCCGCGAACCAGTCCGGGAACATGTTCTCGAACAACTGCGGGATCGCCAGCTGGCCGTTGGTGACCTTGACCCCGGCCGCGATCGCCATGAAGCCGAGCAGGGCCAGCAGGCCCAGCATCAGCGAGTACAGCGGCAGGATCGTGGTGTTGCGGCGGATCACGTCACGGCTCTTGGAGGAGAGCGTCGCGGTGATCGAGTGCGGGTACATGAACAGGGCGAGCGCCGAGCCCAACGCCAGCGTGGCGTACGTCCACTGGGCGGGCTCCGCCGGGGCCAGCGTGCCGCGCGGCTTGCCGGTCGCCGGGTTGGTCTGCGCGAACGCGTGGCCCGCCTTGGCGAAGATGTCGTCGAAGCCGCCCAGCTTGATCGGGATGTAGATGATCGCCACGGCGATGACGAGGTAGATCAGCCCGTCCTTCACGAACGCGATCAGGGCGGGGGCACGGAGGCCGGAGGAGTAGGTGTAGGCCGCGAGGACACCGAAGGCGATGAGCAACGGCAGGTCCTTCACGAACCAGTTGGTGCCGTCGCTGCCGCCGACGCCCATCACGTCGAGCACCGCCTGGATGCCCACGAGCTGCAGCGCGATGTATGGCATCGTTGCCAGGATGCCGGTCAGGGCGACGGCGAGCGAGAGCCCCTTGGAGCCGAACCGGCCGCGCACGAAGTCCGAGGTCGTCACGTAGCCGTGCTTGTGGGACACCGACCACAGCCGCGGCAGGAACGTGAAGATCAGCGGGTAGACCAGGATCGTGTACGGCACGGCGAAGAAGCCGGCCGCGCCCGCCGCGTAGATCGCCGCCGGTACGGCGACGAAGGTGTACGCCGTGTAGAGGTCGCCGCCCAGCAGGAACCAGGTGACCCAGGTCCCGAACGACCGGCCGCCCAGGCCCCA
This sequence comes from Streptomyces sp. NPDC101234, assembly GCF_044767525.1. NCBI lineage: Bacteria > Bacillati > Actinomycetota > Actinomycetes > Kitasatosporales > Streptomycetaceae > Streptomyces > Streptomyces sp. NPDC101234. The sequence goes on from NZ_JBIWOA010000001.1 coordinate 701,288, forward strand.
TTCGTCGAGGCTGTGCTCGTTGTCGGGCTTGCGCCAGCGCGCGGCCAGGAAGCCCATGACCGTGACGGCCAGGAAGAAGAAGACGAAGACGCCGAGCGCGACGCCGTTCACACCGTCCTTCACCGCTGCGCACCCCCGGCCGTGCTCCGGGCCTTGCGGGCGCGCTGGTCACGCTCCCACAGCTGGTACGCGGTCATGGTGAGCGCGGTGGAGATCAGCACCCACAGCATCTGGTACCAGTAGAAGAACGGGATCCCGATGAACACCGGGTCCGTCCTGGCGTACGAGCCCACCCACAGCATCGCCACGAAGGGCGCTATCAGGCAGAGGGCGATGACGACGCGCACAGGCGTCACCACCGCCGCTTTGGTCACATCGGACGCATCTGACATCTCGCGGCTCCGTCCCCTCACCGACCGTACGGCGATCGCCGTTGTTCACCTGTGTAACGCGCAGGCAATCATGGCGAACGCACAAGGTCAGCGGAAGACCTCATCCGCATATCGGTATGTCGATTCGGTGGAGATGCCGGTGAGGGCACCGGCAAGGGGCCGGTGGGGTTGCCGGTGGGGTTGCAGGTCGACCGGCCGAGGGGGCGGCCGGTCGTGAACGGTCCTAGTCCTGCGGGCGCTTGAGCCGGGCCACGAACTTGTAGCGGTCCCCTCGGTAGACGGACCGCACCCATTCCACGGGCTGTCCCTCGCGGTCCAGGGAGTGCCGGGAGAGCATGAGCATCGGCAGGCCCACGTCGGTACCGAGCAGGCCGGCCTCCCGCGGGGTGGCCAGCGAGGTCTCGATGGTCTCCTCGGCCTCGGCGAGGTGCACGTCGTACACCTCTGCGAGGGCGGTGTACAGGGACGTGTACTTGACGAGGGAGCGGCGCAGCGCGGGGAAGCGCTTCGCGCTCAGGTGCGTGGTCTCGATGGCCATGGGCTCGCCGTTGGCCATGCGCAGCCGCTCGATGCGCAGCACCCGGCCGCCGGCGCTTATGTCGAGCAGGGCGGCCAGCCGGTCGTCGGCGGTGATGTAGCCGATGTCCAGCAGCTGCGAGGTCGGCTCCAGGCCCTGGGCGCGCATGTCCTCGGTGTACGAGGTGAGTTGCAGCGCCTGGGACACCTTCGGCTTGGCGACGAAGGTGCCCTTGCCCTGGATGCGCTCCAGACGGCCCTCGACGACGAGTTCCTGGAGGGCCTGGCGGACGGTGGTGCGGGAGGTGTCGAACTCGGCGGCCAGGGTGCGCTCGGGCGGGACGGGGGTACCGGGCGCCTGGGTCTCCGTCATCTCCAGCAGATGCTTCTTCAGGCGGTAGTACTTGGGCACGCGCGCGGTACGGACGGCTGTCCCGCTCTCGTTCTCCGCACTGCTGACGTCGGTGCTCATGCTCCGCCTTCCCGGCTCCGGCCGTGGGTCACGTCGTGATCCCTTCTGTATACCGTTGCCGCCGCTTTTGGTCTAGTCCACAAGGTCAAGTGGTCTAGCGGACGAGACTACTCCGCCGACGCTCTTTTCGCTGCCTTCTTACTTAAAGGTTCTTGCATATATAGGTCGCATAACGGCTGGTCAGAGCCGCTTCCGGGTCCCTTGACAGGGCTCGTGGTCTGGTTCAAGCTCCCGGTACTGGTCTACACCATTGGTCCAGTTTCCCGGCCTCATGGCCCGGGGGGTGTGTGGGCATCCTGAGGAGGGTGGCGTGAAGCGCAAGCTGATAGCCGCGATCGGTATCGCGGGCATGGTCGTCTCCATCGCGGCATGTGGCAGTGACAAGAAGGACGGCGGGGACTCCGGCAAGGGGACGGACGCCAAGGAGCTGACCGTCTGGCTCACGGTGGACGCGCAGAACAACTGGCCCGACCTGGTGAAGGCGGCCGACGCGGCCGTGCAGAAGAAGCACCCCGGCATCAAGATCAAGCACGAGTACTACGGCTGGCCGGACAAGAACACCAAGCTGGACGCCGTCCTCGCCACGGACAAGGCCCCCGACGTGGTCGAGATGGGCAACACCGAGATGCTCGGCTACATGGTCAAGGGCGCCTTCGCCCCCGTCGACGCCTCCCAGTTCACCAGCTCCGACCAGTGGCTCGACGGCCTCAAGGCCTCCGTCACCTACCAGGGCAAGACCTACGGCGTGCCGTACTACGCCGGTGGCCGGGTCGCCAACTGGCGCAAGGACATCGCCGCCTCGGCCGGCATCAAGACCACGCCGAAGACGTACACCGAGCTGACCGCCGACCTGGACAAGATCCAGAAGAAGGAGGGCGACAAGTTCAGCGCCTGGTACCAGCCGACCCGTGACTGGTACGCGGCGATGTCCTTCGTCTACGACGCCGGCGGCTCCATCGCCGTCGAGAACGGCGGCCAGTGGAAGGGCAACCTCTCCTCGGCCGAGTCCCTCAAGGGTCTCAACGAGTTCAAGAACGTCATCGACAAGTACATGCACGGTGACAAGACCAAGGACGAGTCCGACCGGTACATCGTCTACGGCCAGGGCAAGTCGGAGATGATCTTCGGCGCCGCCTGGGAGGGTGCGACCGCGGCCGACCCGAAGAACGACAAGACCGGCGGCAAGCTGAAGGACAACCTCGTCAACTTCGTGATGCCCGGCCCGTCCGGCAAGAACATGCCGGTCTTCCTCGGCGGTTCCGACCTCGCCATCCCGGTGAAGTCCAAGGCGCAGGGCGTCGCCGCCGAGTGGATCAACGCGTTCACCGGCCCCTCCGGCCAGAAGGGCCTGATGGCCAAGGGCAACCTGCCGAACAACAAGACCGACCTCGCCACGCTGAAGAGCGACCCGGCGACCGCGGTCCCGGCCACCGCGGCCGAGTCCAACTGGTTCGTCCCGATGGCACCGGGCTGGGGGCAGGTCGAGAAGGCTCAGGTCCTGCAGACCATGCTGCAGAACATCGGCACGGGCAAGGAGACGGTGGCGGCCGCCGCCAAGGAGGCCGACGCGGCCATCGACAAGGTCATCAACAGCACCAACTAGTCGGAGTGCGGCCGGGCCTGGTCGACGGGGGGTCAGGTCCGGCCGGTGGGTGAGATCAGGAAGTGCCGCGACGGGTCGGTGGGTTGGTGCCGGTGCGCCGTGGCTGGTCGCGCAGTTCCCCGCGCCCCTTTGGGGCGCGTTGCTGCGGGCCTCTCTCGAAACTGCTTGAGGAGCGCGCGATGAGTGCCGCTGATACGACCACCCCTGCCAAATTGCCGCCGCAGCGGCAGGCGCCACCGCCCAGTACCCCGGTCGGACCACGTACGGACCGGCGCTCCGGCGGGCCCGCCGTTCCCTGGCTGCTGCTCGCGCCCTGTCTGGCGATCCTCGGGCTCGTCCTCGGGTATCCCTTCTACCGGCTGGTCACCCTCTCCTTCCAGGAGTTCGGCCAGTCCCAGCTGTGGGGGTTCAAGCCCGCCGACTGGGTCGGGCTCGGGAACTTCTCCGAGGTACTGGGCGACACCGAGTTCTGGCAGGTCGCGCTGCGCACGATCGTCTTCGCCGTCGGCTGCGTGGTCTTCACCATGGTCGTCGGCATGCTCATCGCCCTGCTGCTGCAGCGGGTCTCCGGCTGGGTGAAGACCCTGGTCAACATCGTGCTGGTGGCCAGCTGGGGCATGCCGGTCATCGTCGCCACCACGCTCTTCAAGTGGCTCTTCGACTCCGACTACGGCATCCTCAACGCCCTGCTCAGCAAGCTCCCGGGCGTGGAGATGATCGGCCACAACTGGTTCGCCAGCGGGCCGCAGGGGCTGGCCGTGATCATGCTGCTGGTGGTCTGGGGGGCGGTGCCCTTCGTGGTCATCACGCTCAGCGCCGGGCTCACCCAGGTCCCCGCGGAACTGGAGGAGGCCGCCCGCCTCGACGGCGCCGGCGCCTGGGGCGTCTTCCGCTACGTCACGCTGCCCATCCTCAAGCCGATCATCGTGATGCTCACGACGCTCTCGGTCATCTGGGACATGGGCGTCTTCCCGCAGGTCTTCGTGATGCGCGGCGGCCACCCCGAGCCCGAGTTCCAGCTGCTGACCACCTACTCCTACGACCGCGCCTTCGTGATCAACGACTACGGACAGGGCTCCGCGATCGCCCTGCTCACCGTGCTCCTCCTGCTCGGTGTCGTCGCCGTGTACATGCGCCAGATGCTGAAGATCGGAGAGGTCGAATGAGCACCGTCGCCACCCCCCGCAAGGGGTCCCGCTGGGGCTGGAACATCCTCGGCCTCCTGGTCTTCGTGACGGCCGGCTTCCCCGTCTACTGGATGCTGAACACGGCGTTCAAGCCGGCGAAGGACGCCATCGACCCGGACCCGAGCCTGCTGCCCACGGGCATCACCCTGTCCAACTTCCGCCGCGCCCTGGACATCGCCGACTTCTGGGGTCCGGTGGGCCGCAGCCTCATCGTCTCCCTCTCCGTCGTCGCGATCGGCATGGTCATCGGCCTGCTCGCCGCCCTCGCCATCTCCCGGTTCGCCTTCCGCGGCCGGAAGATCGTGATCGTCGGCATCCTCGCGGTCCAGATGGTCCCGCTGGTCGCCATGATCATCCCGGTCTTCCTGCTCCTCAACGACCTGGACCAGTACGACAAGCTCAGCGGCCTGATCATCACCTACCTGACCTTCATCCTGCCGTTCACGGTGTGGACCCTGCGCGGCTTCATCGTCAACATCCCGAAGGAGCTGGAGGAGGCCGCCATGGTCGACGGCTGCTCCCGCACCGGCGCCTTCATCCGCGTGGTCTTCCCGCTGCTCGCCCCGGGCATGGTCGCCACCTCGGTCTACGCCTTCATCCAGGCCTGGAACGAGTACCTCTACGCCCTGATGCTGCTCAGCCAGGAGCACCAGACCGCGACCGTCTGGCTCGCCAACTTCACCACCAAGCACGGCACCGAATACGCCCCGATGATGGCCGGCTCCACCATGATGGCCGTGCCGATCGTCGTCCTGTTCCTCCTCGTCCAGCGCAAGATGGCCGCGGGCCTGACCGCTGGCGCCGTGAAGGGATAACCCCATCCGATGACGACACTCGCCAGCGGCACAGACACGCTCACCCGCGACGCGCTGACGGTCCTGCAGCCCGGCTTCACCGGCACCACCGCCCCCGACTGGCTGCTGCGCCGGCTCGGCGAAGGCCTCGCCTCGGTGGGCCTGTTCGGCCGCAACATCGCCTCGCCCGAGCAGCTCGCCGCCCTCACCGCCCAGTTGCGGGCCGAACGCGACGACGTCCTGGTCGCCATCGACGAGGAGGGCGGTGACGTCACCCGCCTTGAGGTGCACACCGGTTCCTCCTTCCCCGGCAACCACGCCCTGGGTGCCGTCGACGACGTGGAGCTGACCCGGGAGGTCGCCCTCGAACTGGGCCGCCGCCTGGCCGCCTGCGGGGTGAACTTCAACTGGGCGCCGTCCGCGGACGTCAACTCCAACGCGGCCAACCCGGTCATCGGCGTCCGCTCCTTCGGCGCCGACCAGGACCTGGTCGCCCGCCACACGGCGGCCTATGTCACCGGCCTCCAGACGGCCGGAGTCGCGGCCTGCACCAAGCACTTCCCGGGCCACGGCGACACGGCCGTCGACTCCCACCTCGACCTGCCCCGCATCGACGCGACGGCCGAGGTCCTGCACTCCCGCGAGCTGGCCCCCTTCCGGGCCGCCATCGCCGCCGGCACCCGCGCCGTCATGAGCGCGCACATCCTGGTCCCCGCCCTGGACCCGGCCCGCCCGGCCACCCTGTCCCACCGCGTTCTCACCGAACTCCTCCGCGGCGAGCTCGGCTACGACGGCCTGATCGTCACCGACGGCATGGAGATGCAGGCCATCTCCGCGACCTACGGCATCGAACACGGCAGCGTCCTCGCCCTCGCCGCCGGAGCCGACGCGATCTGCGTGGGCGGCGGCCTGGCGGACGACGAGACGGTACGACGCCTGCGCGACGCCCTGGTCGCGGCGGTCCGCTCCGGCGAGCTACCGGAGGAACGCCTGGCGGAGGCGGCGGAACGGGTACGGATGCTGGCCCGCTGGACGAGGACGGCGGAGCCGGCCCACCCGGACCTCGCGCCCACGGACATCGGCCTTGTCGCGGCCCGCCGCGCGCTCCGTGTGACGCGCGTCGACTCCTTCACGCCCCTGGCCGCAGCCCCCTTCGTCGCCTCCCTCACCCCGGTGGCCAACATCGCCGTGGGCGACGAGACCCCCTGGGGCGTGGCCGCCGAACTGACCCGCCTCCTGCCCGGCACCGGGACCGGCAGCTTCGCGGGCGAGGACGCGGGCCACGCGGCGATCGTCGCGGCGGGGGACCGCCGTGTCGTCGCGGTGGTACGGGACGAACACCGTCACCCGTGGATGGGCCGGGCCCTGGACGTCCTGCTCAAGGCCCGCCCGGACACGATCGTGGTGGAGATGGGCGTACCCCAGGCACCACCGAGGGGCGCCCTCCACATCGCGACCCACGGCGCGGCGAGGGTGTGCGGCACAGCAGCCGCCGAAGTCATAGCACCCCGTTAGCCTTCGCGCCCCTTCAGGGGCGCGGGGCTGTATCGAATGTGCGGCTACCGCCGCGCGGGCGACCAGCCCCCACCGGCCCGCGCCGGACCCGCGACCGCTAGATCCCCTGCCACTCCGGCTTGTTGACAAAGGTGTACCGGAAATAATCCGCAAGCTTCAGCTTGGAAGCCGCGGCCTCGTCCACCACCACCGTCGCATGCGGGTGGAGCTGCAGCGCCGAAGCGGGGCACACCGCGGCGACCGGCCCTTCGACGGTCGCCGCGACCGCGTCGGCCTTGCCCTCGCCGGTGGCGAGGAGCACCAGGTGCCGTGC
>NZ_JBIWOA010000002.1:0-217497 GCF_044767525.1 Streptomyces sp. NPDC101234
GTTGCCCCCGTTTTTATCGTCGGGGGTGGGCTCCCCCGCAACAACCTGGTTTTACTTGATCTAATTCTAACGGGGGGGGGGGGGGGTTTTTACCGTAAAACCCCCCCCACCCCCCACCCGTCGGCCGTCAGCCGATCCCCCGCCACCCCTCGGGGTCCACCCCACCGGGCACAGGAGCCGTCTCGTCGTACGGCTGACGCGTGAACACGAACGAACCGAGGTCCAGGTGGCTCACAGTGCCGTCCGGCCGCCGTACGGGCCGTAGAAGCTCTCCGGCGTAGTAGCCCTCCAGACCGGTCCAGGTGCTGTCGCCGTTGCCCCGGAAGCGTGCCCGGCGGCCTGCGCCCGACAGCGGTCCCAGCGAGACAAGCCCGTCGGCCGTCACCCGCAGCGCGAAGGCATGGGTGCCCCAGTACCACTGGCCCGCCAACTCCAGCACGGACGAATCGACTTGGGGCAGGGGACGCCAGGGATCGGGGATGCGCGGTTCGGCCTCCGCGACAATACGGACGAGGTCGGCTCCAACGGCCGACAGCAGCGGGCCGGAGGTGCAGTTCGCCAGTACCACGGCCGCCACGTCCTCCTCCACGCTGATGGTGAGGCCGGCCAGGAAGCCGGGCAGTGAGCCGGAGTGCCCTACGAGCAGCCTGCCGTCGCGGCGCTGGATCTGCATACCGAGGCCGTAGGTGGCACCGTCCAGTACGTCGGAGGGCTCGGCGGGAGCCGCCGGGGTGCGCATCTCCCGTACCGATTCGGCGCTCAGCACCCGGTCGTCACCGGCTGCCAGGAACACGGCGAAGCGGGCCAGGTCACCGGTGGTCGACCAGAGCTGCCCGGCAGGCGCCATCCGGCCGAGGTCCTCCAGCGGTTCCGGGAGCATCGCGTCGGCCCAGGGATGCACCGCCCAGCCGCCCGCGTGCGGCGCCTGCGGCTGGGCGCTCGTACGGTCGAGCTCCAGGGGTTCGAGCACCTCACGCCGGAGCACCTCCTCCCAGGGGGCAGCGCGGAGTTCCTCGACCAACGCACCGAGCAGGGTGTAACCGGGGTTGGAGTAGTGGTGGCGGCGGCCGACGGGGTGCAGGAGAGGCTGTTCACCGAGGACGTCGCTCAGCTCCGGCCGGAGCGAGCCCGGCGTGCGCTCCCACCAGGGCGCGGGCGACTCGGCCGCCAGCCCGCCGGTGTGCGCCAGGAGTTCGGCGATCGTCGCCTCCCCCGCACCGGTGCCCGGCAGATGCTTCTCCAGCGGATCGCCGAGGTCGAGCAGTCCTTCGTCCCGCAGCCGGAGCACCAGAACGGCCGTGAACGTCTTGGTGATCGAGCCGATCCGGTACTGCACGTTCTCATCGGGTCCGTGCCCGTCCACCGAGGTCCGCGCCCCGTGCCAGACGGCTCGCCCGCCCCGCACGACCGCCGCCACCAGTGACGGCGCCCGTCCTTCCGCCTGGGCAAGGGCGATCCGATGCAGCAGCGCCCGTCGGGTGGCGGGGAGCAGCTCTTCCTGGGATGTCGTCATGCTCCCAGTCCACCCGGTGGACGGACCGGCGTCGAGTTCATTTCGCCGGCAGCGCTGATCAGGTCTGAGCCATGTCCACGAAGCGGGAGTAGTGGCCCTGGAAGGCCACGGTGATCGTCGCAGTCGGGCCGTTTCGGTGCTTGCCGACGATGATGTCCGCCTCGCCCGCGCGCGGTGACTCCTTCTCGTAGGCGTCCTCGCGGTGGAGCAGGATGACCATGTCGGCGTCCTGCTCGATGGAGCCGGACTCACGCAGGTCGGAGACCATCGGCTTCTTGTCCGTACGCTGCTCGGGGCCACGGTTCAGCTGCGAGAGCGCGATCACCGGGACCTCCAGCTCCTTGGCCAGCAGCTTGAGGTTTCGCGACATGTCCGACACCTCCTGCTGACGGCTCTCGGAGCGCTTGCCGCCCGACTGCATCAGCTGCAGATAGTCGATGATCACGAGCTTGATGTCGTTGCGCTGCTTGAGCCGGCGGCACTTGGCACGGATCTCCATCATCGACAGGTTCGGGGAGTCGTCGATGTAGAGCGGGGCCGCCGAGACGTCCGGCATCCGGCGGGCCAGCCGGGTCCAGTCCTCGTCCGTCATCGTGCCGGACCGCATGTGGTGCAGGGCGACCCTCGCCTCGGCGGACAGCAGACGCATCGCGATCTCGTTGCGGCCCATTTCGAGGGAGAAGATGACGCTGGGCAGGTTGTTCTTGATGGACGCGGCCCGGGCGAAGTCCAGCGCGAGGGTGGACTTACCCATGGCGGGACGCGCGGCGATGACGATCATCTGGCCCGGGTGCAGGCCGTTGGTGAGCGAGTCCAGGTCCGTGAAGCCGGTGGGCACGCCGGTCATCTCGCCGGTGCGGGAGCCGATCGCCTCGATCTCGTCGAGGGCGCCCTCCATGATGTCGCCGAGCGGCAGGTAGTCCTCGCTGGTCCGCTGCTCGGTGACGGCGTAGATCTCCGCCTGGGCGCTGTTGACGATCTCGTCGATGTCGCCGTCGGCCGCGTATCCCATCTGTGTGATGCGTGTCCCGGCCTCGACCAGACGGCGCAGTACGGCCCGCTCGTGGACGATCTCCGCGTAGTACTCGGCGTTCGCCGCCGTCGGGACCGTCTGGACGAGGGTGTGCAGATAGGAGGCGCCGCCGACCTTGTTGATCTCGCCGCGCTTGGTCAGCTCGGCGGCGATGGTGATGGGGTCGGCCGGCTCACCCTTCGCGTAGACGTCGAGGATCGCCTGGTAGATCGTCTCGTGGGCGGGCTTGTAGAAGTCGTGGCCCTTGAGGATCTCGACGACGTCGGCGATCGCGTCCTTGGACAGCAGCATGCCGCCGAGCACGGACTGTTCGGCGTCCAGGTCCTGCGGGGGAACCCGCTCGAAGGTGGCGCCGCCGCCGTCCCAGTCCCCGTTGTCCCGGCCCCGGTCGTGCCGGTCGTCCCTGCCCCGGCCGCCCTCACCGCGCCGACGGGAAGCGGGCAGACGATCACTGGGACCGGCGTCGGCCCACGGATCGTCCAAGGGCTCGGAAATGCTCACCGAGCCACCTCCTCCCGTCCGCTCGGCGGACCTCGCCGTGCCCTCTTTTGTACGGCACGGCACTGACAACTAAGTCGTCCCATTCCGGTTCTGGACGCGTCGGTTTTATGAGGTTTCCGAGGCCGTGACAAGGAGCGGGCGCCGGACCACGTTAGGCCCGCGGGCACCGTCAGCCAATCTGGTTATCCACAGGCCATGTGGACGACGGTCCGTATGCTGTGGAGAACTCACCAAAACCTGTGCACGACGCGGTGGACAGTGCTGTGAACAAGCCCTCGATCTCCGTCCACAAACACCGCTGACCTGCAGCTTTCCCATCCACCGGCTGTGCAGAAGAAAAACTTCCCCACTCGGATCAAGATCGCTTCGAACGGTGCGCGAACGTGCAGACCACACAGCACAGAGTAAGGGTCAGTATCCAGTTGCATCTCTTACCTGTGGACGATTACATTGGTGCCCATGCCACAGGCTCCCGCGATCCCCCAGGCCACCCGGCGGCGGCACGACCGAGAGATCGTCGCACTGGCCGTCCCGGCCTTCGGCGCACTCGTCGCCGAGCCGCTTTTCGTCCTGGCCGACAGCGCGATCGTCGGCCATCTCGGCACCGCGCAGCTCGCCGGTCTCGGGGTCGCCTCAGCCCTCCTCACCACCGCGGTGAGCGTCTTCGTCTTCCTCGCCTATGCCACCACGGCCGCCGTCGCCCGCCGGGTCGGCGCCGGCGATCTCCCGGCGGCCATCCGTCAGGGCATGGACGGCATCTGGCTGGCGCTGCTGCTCGGTGCCGCGGTCATCGCCGTCGTCCTGCCCCTGGCTCCCGGCATCGTGGACGTCTTCGGCGCCTCGACCACCGCGGCCCCCTACGCGACGACCTATCTGAGGATCTCCTCGTTCGGCATCCCGGCCATGCTGGTCGTACTCGCCGCCACCGGCGTTCTGCGCGGCCTCCAGGACACCCGGACCCCGCTGTACGTCGCCGTCGCCGGCTTCGTCGCGAACGCCGGACTCAACGCAGGGCTCGTCTACGGCGCCGGACTGGGCATCGCCGGCTCCGCCTGGGGCACCGTCATCGCCCAGTGCGGGATGGCGGTGGTCTATCTGACCGTCGTGGTCCGGGGAGCCCGTAAGCACGGTGCGTCGCTTCGCCCCAACGCCTTCGGAATACGGGCCTCGGCACAGGCCGGCGTGCCATTGCTCATCCGGACGCTCTCACTGCGGGCCATCCTCATGATCGCCACGGCTGTGGCGGCGCGGCTGGGCGATGCCGATATCGCCGCCCACCAGATCGTGCTGTCGTTGTGGAGCCTGCTGGCCTTTGCCCTGGACGCCATAGCAATCGCCGGGCAGGCCATCATCGGCCGCTTTCTCGGTGCGGGGGACGTGGTGGGTGCCCGCGAGGCCTGCCGACGCATGGTCCAGTGGGGCATCGCCATCGGAGTGGCCCTGGGCCTGCTTGTGATGGCCACCCGGCCACTGTTCCTTCCGCTGTTCACCAGTGACCCCGCCGTGACAGACACCGCACTGCCCGCACTGCTCATCGTGGCGCTCTCCCAGCCGATCTCCGGCGTGGTCTTCGTCCTCGACGGCGTACTGATGGGCGCCGGAGACGGGCCGTATCTCGCGGGAGCCATGGTCGTGACCCTCGCGGTCTTCACGCCGGTGGCTCTGCTCGTCCCCGCATTCGGCGGCGGACTCGCTCCCCTCTGGGCAGCCATGACGCTGATGATGACCGTGCGGATGCTCACGCTCTGGCTGCGCGCCCGCTCGGGACGCTGGATCGTGACGGGCGCGACGCGCTGACCGATGCACTGGTGGTGTTTCACGTGAAACACCACGAGCCGCCATGTTTCACGTGAAACACGCCGGCCCTGCCAAACCAAAGGGGCCGCACCCTCACGGGTGCGGCCCCTTTCAGCTACTGCTCAAGCCGAGCGCAGCGTCAGGCCGCGACGACCTCGATGTTGACCGTGGCGGCAACCTCGGGGTGCAGACGCACGGACGTCGCGTGGGCGCCCAGGGTCTTGATCGCCGAAGCGACCTCGATGCGACGCTTGTCGACCTCGGGGCCACCGGCAGCCTTGATCGCCGAAGCGATGTCGGCCTGGGTGACGGAACCGAAGAGGCGACCGGCGTCGCCGGCACGCACGGCCAGGCGGACCTTGACGCCCTCGAGCTGGGCCTTCACCTGGTTGGCCTGCTCGATGGTCTGGATCTCGTGGATCTTGCGAGCACGACGGATCTGCTCGACGTCCTTCTCGCCGCCCTTGGTCCAGCGGATAGCGAACTTCCGCGGGATCAGGTAGTTGCGAGCGTAGCCGTCCTTGACGTCGACGACGTCGCCGGCAGCACCGAGGCCGGAGACCTCGTGGGTGAGGATGATCTTCATGTTTCGGTCACCCTTCCCTTAGCGCGCGGTGGACGTGTAGGGCAGCAGCGCCATCTCACGGCTGTTCTTGACGGCCGTGGCGACGTCACGCTGGTGCTGCGTGCAGTTGCCGGTCACGCGGCGGGCACGGATCTTGCCGCGGTCGGAAATGAACTTCCGCAGCATGTTCGTGTCCTTGTAGTCCACGTACTGGACCTTGTCCTTGCAGAAAGCGCAGACCTTCTTCTTAGGCTTGCGCACAGGCGGCTTCGCCATGGTGTTTCTCCTGTGTGATCAAGAAGTGGGGATGCGAGCCCTTGACCCCTAGAAGGGGGGCTCGTCCGAGTAGCCGCCACCGCCGCCGCTGCCGCCGGAGCCGCCGCCCCAACCGCCGCCGCTCTGGTTGCCGCCACCGGCGGGAGCACCGGAGGCCCAGGGGTCGTCGTTGGGAGCGCCGCCCTGCTGGCCGCCACCGGAGCCGCCGCCCCAGCCGCCGCCACCCTGGCCGCCACCGCCGCCGCCGCCGTAACCGCCCTGGCCACCGCGGCCGCCACCACCGGCGGCCTTGGTGACCTTGGCCGTGGCGCTCCGCAGGCTGGCGCCGACTTCCTCGACGTCCAGCTCGTAGACCGTGCGCTTGACACCGTCGCGGTCCTCGTAGGACCGCTGCTTCAGTCGGCCCTGCACGATGACGCGCATGCCTCGCTGGAGCGACTCGGCGACGTTCTCCGCCGCCTGCCGCCAGACCGAGCAGGTCAGGAAGAGGCTTTCGCCGTCCTTCCACTCGTTCGTCTGGCGGTCGAAGGTGCGGGGAGTGGACGCGACGCGGAACTTCGCGACCGCCGCACCGGACGGGGTGAAGCGCAGCTCGGGGTCGTCGACAAGATTGCCGACGACCGTGATGACGGTCTCGCCTGCCATGGGGGAACCTCTCGGCGGGTTTGCTGCTGGCTGCTTACTGCTACTCGAAACCCGAGATCAGCTGAGCTGGAAGCTCAGTGGGTCTCGGGGCGGAGGACCTTGGTCCGGAGGACCGACTCGTTCAGGTTCATCTGGCGGTCGAGCTCCTTCACGACCGCAGGCTCGGCCTGCAGGTCGATGACCGAGTAGATGCCCTCGGGCTTCTTCTTGATCTCGTACGAGAGACGACGACGGCCCCAGGTGTCGACCTTCTCCACCTTGCCGTTGCCCTCGCGGACGACGGAGAGGAAGTTCTCGATCAGGGGGGCGACAGCGCGCTCCTCCAGATCGGGGTCGAGGATGACCATCACCTCGTAGTGACGCATGTGGAACCCACCTCCTTTGGACTCAGCGGCCACGGTCGTTCCGTGGCAGGAGGGTTGTGATGCGTACGCAACGGTATCGGCCGCCACTGACATTCGGGGGGTTCCCTCGGGATCCCCTGTCGCGGCCTGGGCAGACACCGGTGCAGACGGTAAAGAGTACCCGCACACCCGCTTCCGGTTGAAATCCGGCGGCCGGGGCCCTCAATCTGTACACATCGGGTGTGTACGGCGCTACGATGCGCCGCCTTCCGCAGGAGGTGCCCTATGGCACAGGCATTGCGACCCAACACCGCCGGATCCCTGTTCGCCACTGACGGCAGGACCCATCCGCTCCAGGACTCGCTGATGGCAGTGACCCTGGCGCTCGGGTTGATCGCCTTCATCACGTCGTTCTTCCACGGCCTGCACCTGCTCAGCTCCTGGACCGGCCTGATCGGCCTCTTCACCGGCCTGTACGGGCAGTGGATCTCGATCACCACGCGCGAGCGTTTCGGTCTGATCCTGGGTCTCGGTGCCTCGGGCGTCGGCTTCTTCATCGGCATGGCGAACGGCGGGCTGTTCGGGTAGGCCTCCGGCACCCCCGCACCACCGCGGAACGCCCCGGCCGCACAAGGGCCGGGGCGTAGGCACCGTACGGCCGGTCGGGCCGCGGGCAAGGCGCAGTAGGCTTCGGCGCGAGAGCCGGAGCCCCTGTACCCATGGGGACACACCAGCCCGAGGAGCGCCCCGACATGAGCCTGACCCTGAGGACCATCAGCCGCGAACAGCATCTGGCGTACATCCAGAGCCTGCCGGCGGCTAGCCACATGCAGGTCCCGGCCTGGGCCGATGTCAAGGCGGAGTGGCGTTCGGAGAACCTGGGATGGTTCGACGAGCGCACCGGCGAAATGGTCGGCGCGGGCCTGGTGCTGTACCGCCAGCTGCCCAAGATCAAGCGCTACCTCGCGTACCTGCCCGAGGGCCCGGTCATCAACTGGTTCGCGCCGAATCTGGACGAGTGGCTCCAGCCGATGCTGGCCCATCTCAAGCAGCAGGGCGCGTTCTCGGTGAAGATGGGCCCGCCGGTGATCATCCGGCGCTGGGAGGCCAACTCCATCAAGCAGGGCATCCAGAGCCCGGACGTGAAGCGGCTGCGCGACATCGAGGCCGACTTCATCGAGCCGCGCGCCTTCGAGGTGGCCGACAAGCTGCGCCGGATGGGCTGGCAGCAGGGCGAGGACGGCGGCGCCGGCTTCGGCGACGTGCAGCCGCGCTATGTCTTCCAGGTGCCGCTGGCGAACCGTTCCCTGGAAGAGGTCCACAAGAACTTCAACCAGTTGTGGCGGCGCAACATCAAGAAGGCCGAGAAGGCCGGTGTCGAGGTCGTCCAGGGCGGCTACCAGGACCTGGCGGAGTGGCAGCGGCTGTACGAGATCACCGCCGTGCGCGACCACTTCCGGCCGCGCCCGCTGTCGTACTTCCAGCGCATGTGGACGGCCCTCAACACCGAGGACCCGAACCGGATGCGGCTGTACTTCGCCCGGCACAACGGGGTGAACCTGTCCGCGGCGACCATGCTGGTCGTCGGCGGGCACGTCTGGTACTCCTACGGCGCCTCCGACAACATCGGCCGTGAGGTGCGGCCCTCGAACGCGATGCAGTGGACGATGCTGCGCGACGCCTACGCGCTCGGCGCCACCGTCTACGACCTGCGTGGCATCTCCGACTCGCTGGACGAGACGGACCACCTCTTCGGCCTGATCCAGTTCAAGGTGGGCACCGGCGGCCAGGCCGCCGAGTACCTCGGCGAGTGGGACTTCCCGCTGAACAAGCTGCTCCATAAGGCGCTCGACATCTACATGTCGCGCCGCTGACGTCGCGTTCAGTGCTTCGATACCTCTGACACACACCGCTGCCATCAAGAAGGGTTCCGGGTCCGGCCATGGCGCTCACGCTCTACGTCGACACCGCGCGCTGGCGTGCGCACCACAAGCACGTGCAGGAGCAGTTCCCGGGCCTGGTCCCGGTCTGCAAGGGCAACGGCTACGGCTTCGGGCACGAACGGCTGGCGGAGGAGGCCACGCGTCTGGGCTCGGACGTCCTCGCCGTCGGCACGACGTACGAGGCCGCACGGATCAAGGACTGGTTCGGCGGTGACCTGCTGGTGCTGACGCCGTACCGGCGCGGCGAGGAGCCCGTCCCGCTGCCCGACCGCGTCATCCGCTCGGTGTCGTCGATCGACGGCGTGTACGGCCTGGTGGGTGCCCGGGTGGTCATCGAGGTGATGTCCACGATGAAGCGGCACGGCATCAGCGAGCAGGACCTGCCGCAGCTGCACTCCGCCATAGAGAACGTCCGGCTGGAGGGCTTCGCTATCCATCTGCCGCTGGACCGCACCGACGGCTCGGACGCCGTCGAGGAGGTCATCGGCTGGATGGACCGGCTGCGTGCGGCCCGGCTGCCGCTGCACACGATGTTCGTCAGCCATCTCAAGGCCGACGAACTCGCCCGGCTCCAGCAGCAGTTCCCGCAGACCCGGTTCCGGGCCCGGATCGGCACCCGGCTGTGGCTCGGGGACCACGACGCCACGGAGTACCGCGGGGCGGTCCTGGACGTCACTCGGGTGGCCAAGGGCGACCGGTTCGGCTACCGGCAGCAGAAGTCGGCCTCGGACGGCTTCCTGGTGGTCGTGGCGGGCGGTACGTCGCACGGGGTGGGCCTGGAGGCCCCGAAGGCCCTGCACGGCGTCATGCCGCGCGCCAAGGGCGTCGCACGGGCCGGTCTGGCCACGGTGAACCGGAACCTTTCTCCGTTCGTCTGGGGTGGCAAGCAGCGCTGGTTCGCGGAGCCGCCGCACATGCAGGTGTCGATCCTGTTCGTACCCTCGGACGCCCCGGAGCCCAAGGTCGGTGAGGAGCTGGTGGCCCATCTGCGGCACACCACCACCCAGTTCGACCGCCTCGTGGACCGCTGAGGTTTGAAGGACAGCGAAAAGGGCCGTACACGGACTTCCGTGTACGGCCCTTTCCTTCGCCCTCGGCCGGCGGGAAGAGGTGTTCGCTCAGAGCGAACTGTCCTCGGAGGATCGGCTTCCCCATTCCACCTGCGGCCCCTCGAACTGGACGGCGTGGCGTGGAGGACGGGCCGCGGAGCCGAGCACGAAGACGTCCTCCGCGCCGTCCAGCACCCCGCCCGAGGGGTCGTCGTCACCGGAGCGGCGCACCACGTCCCGCTCGGGCATGAGGATGTCGCGTACGACCATCGCGCACAGGTAGAGCGTGCCCAGCAGATGCACGGCGATCGCCCAGTGGTAGCCGTTGGTCGGCAGACCCTTGTGGGCGTCTCCGCTGGTCGTGTACGCGAGGTACATCCAGATCCCCAGGAAGTACGCCACCTCGCACGCCTGCCAGATCAGGAAGTCCCGCCACTTCGGCCGGGCGAGGACGGCCAGCGGCACCAGCCACAGGACGTACTGGGGGGAGTAGACCTTGTTGGTGAGGATGAAGGCCGCCACCACGAGGAAGGCCAGCTGGGCGAAGCGCGGCCGCCGCGGGGCGGTGAGGACCAGGGCGGCGATGCCCACGAAGCAGAGCAGCACCAGGGCCATGGCCGCGTTGTTCACGAAGCCGGTGGACGGCGGAGTGGTCGTGTTCTGCGCCCAGATCAGCCAGAACGAGCCGAAGTCGACGCCCCGGTCGTGGCTGAAGGTGTAGAACTTCGACCAGCCGTCGAAGGCGAAGAGCATCACCGGCAGGTTCACGACGAGCCAGGCGGCCACCGCGCCGCCCGTGGCGATCCAGAACTCCCGCCATTTGCCCGCGCGCCAGCACAGCAGGAACAGCGGCCCCAGCAGGAACACGGGATACAGCTTGGCGGCCGTGGCAAGCCCCAGGAGGACCCCGAAGGCGAGGGGACGGCTCCGGGACCACATCAGCATCGCCACGGCCGTCAGAGCGACCGCCAGGAGGTCCCAGTTGATGGTGGCGGTCAGTGCGAAGGCGGGCGCCAGGGCGACCAGCAGACCGTCCCAGGGGCGCCGGCGGTGCGTACGGACCACGCACACCGCGATGACGGCGGTGCACACCATCAGCATCCCGGCGTTGACGAACCAGTACACCTGCTCCTGAAGCTGGATACTGCCGCTGCCCGGCGTGAGCCACGCCGCCACCTCCATGAACACACCGGTCAGCACCGGGTATTCGAGGTAGTCCATGTCGCCCGGGAGCTTGTCGAAGTAGGGCACCAGGCCGTCGGCGAAGCCCCGCCCCTGGTAGAGGTGCGGGATGTCCGAGTAGCAGGCGTGGGTGTACTGGGAACTCGCCCCGAAGAACCAGCCACTGTCGTAGCAGGGCACCTTCTGGACCATTCCGAGGGCGAACATCCCGATCGCCACGAGCACCACGACCCGCAGGGGCGTCCACCAGGACGTCCCGAGCAGCGCACGCCGCCCGATGGGGCCACCGATCAGCTCACTGCCTGCCGCGGCGATCTCGTCTTCCCTGGTCGGCCGCACCGGCTCCGGCTCGCGCACGCCCGCGGGCGTCGTCTCTGCACTGGGCATGGGGCCCATCCTGCCGTACCTCTCTAGGAATACGCCGAGGGCCGCCGCACCTCGTCGGATGCGGCGGCCCCTGTTTCACGTGAAACATGCTTCGGCGGGCGAAATGGCCACCAACCGGTCAAGGGTCTCGCGGTTAGCCGGTCGACCCGCCGAAGAGGTTTCCGCCATTGCCATTGCCTCTGGTGTTTCCGTTGCCGGTCGTCTCCGTGGCTGTCGGCGAGGACGTCGTGCCGGACGTGCTGCCGGTGTCGCCGCCGTCGGTCGAGCAGTTCCAGGCGAACTGGCAGGTCTCGGTCGCGCTGGGCGACGGTGCGGTGACCGTCTCACTGGGCGTGGCGCTGGGCGTCTCGCTCGGTGTCTCGCTCGGCGTGATGCTGATCGTCGGCGTCGGCGAGGGAGCCCCCGCCTCGTCGGAGATCTGACCGATCTTGGTCGCCTCGGGGAAGCCCAGGTCGTTGGAGTTCTTCAGCGCGGCCTTCATGTACTCGGTCCACACCGAGGTCGGGATGTCACCACCGTGGATGGACTCCACGCCGGCGGTGCCGTTCATGGAGAGCAGCTCGGCGTCCTTCGGGTTCTCACGGAACATCGCCACCGACGTCGCCAGCTGCCGGGTGTAGCCGACGAACCAGGCCGACTTGTTGCTGTCGGTGGTACCGGTCTTGCCCGCCGCCGTACGGCCCAGGGCCTTGGCGTTCTGACCCGTACCGTTCTGGATGACGTTCTGCAGGACGTCCGTGACGTTGTTGGCGACGTTCTCGTCCATCGCCCTGGACGCCTTCGGCTTGTCGAAGCCAGGCAGCTCCTGCCCGTCCTTCTTGACCGCGGTCACGGAGTACGGCTCCACGTGTTCACCGGACGCCGCGAAGGTCGCATAGGCATCGGCCATGCGGATGGCGCTGGGGGTGGACGTACCGATGGCGAACGACGGGTTCAGACCCTGCAACATGCTGTCGGTCAGGATCCCGGAGTTGTGGGCCATGTCACGGACCTTCGTGAGTCCCACGTCCACGCCCAGCTGCACGAACGGCGTGTTGATCGACTGCTCCATCGCCTTGCGCAGGGTGATGTAGCCCCAGGCGTGGGTGCTCTCGTTCCGCTGACGGAAGATCGAGTTGTCCTTGTTCAGGTAGAACGTGCCGTCCGGCCGCTGCACCTTGAGGTTGTCGTCGCCGTTGTACTTGCTCAGCGGCGACACCCCGACACCGTCGGTCTTGTACGTGCCGTCCTGCATGGCCGCGGCCAGGACGAACGGCTTCCACGTCGAACCGACGGGGACACCGGAGGTGTCGGCGTTGTTGGTGAAGTGGTTGTTCTCGTAGCCGGCGCCGCCGTACAGAGCCACGATCTTGCCGTCGTTGGGCACCACCGACGCGGCACCGAACTGGACGTACTTGTCCTTCTCGCGGTTCTTCGGGTCCAGGCGCGCTTTCTGCACCTTCGCCACGGCCGCGCTGAGCGCGTTGACCTTGGCCTTGTCGAAGGTCGTGTAGATCTGGTAGCCGCCCTGGTCGAACTCCGCCTCGGTGATGTTGGAGTGCGCGAGGACGTACTTCTTGGCCGTGTCGGCGAGGTAGCTGATCTGGCCGGTCATGCCCTTGACCGCCTTGCGGCCCTGGGGCAGGGGGTACGTCTTTATGGCCTGCTGGTAGTCGGCGTCGTTGAGGTGCCCGTCCTTGTGCATCTCCTCGAGGATCCAGCCCCAGCGTTCGTGCGACCGCTTGTAGTTGGCCTCCTTGGTGGCCGAGGGGTCGATGTCCCGGTTGCCCGCGGGGTCGTAGTACGTCGCACCCTTGAGCAGCGCCGCCAGCACCGCGCACTGGCTCGGGGTGAGGTCCTTGGCGTTCACGCCGTAGTAGGTCTGGGCGGCGGCCTGGATGCCGTACGCGCCCCGGCCGAAGTACGAGGTGTTCAGGTAGCCCTGGAGGATCTCCGGCTTGGTGAGCTTGGTGCCCACCTTGATGGAGATGAACATCTCCTTGAACTTGCGCGTGATCGTCTGGTCCTGGCTGAGGTAGGTGTTCTTGACGAACTGCTGGGTGATCGTCGAACCACCCTGCGTCTGACCACCCCGGGCCATGTTGACCAGGGCGCGGGCGATACCCATGGGGTCGACGCCCGAGTCCGTGTAGAAGCTCTTGTTCTCCGCCGAGATCACCGCGTACTGCATGGCCTCGGGGATCTGGTCGATGGTGACGTTCTGCCGGTTAACGCCCGTACCGGTCGCGACCATCTGCTGACCGTTGCCCCAGTAGTAGACGTTGTTCTGGGACCGGGCTGCCGTGTTCTCGCTCGGGACGCCCACCATGGCGTAGCCGACACCGACCAGGGCGACCAGACTGCCCAGGAAGGTGAGGGACAGCCCCGAGACGAGCTTCCAGGAGGGGACCCAGCGGCGCCAGCCGAACTTGTGCGCCCTGGGGTAGTCGATGAGGCGCGTCTTGCCGGGCGCCATCGACGCCTGGCCTCTGCCACGCCCTGGCCCGGCAGGACCGCCCGGACCATGACTTCCGTTGTCGGCCGCTCTGCGGCGGCTTCCCGTGTTTCTCTGCGCCGCCCGGCGTGTCTCGGCACGGCTGCCATAAGGGCGCTCCGCATCACCCGAGCCCTGGGAGTCCGTCCCGGAGGAACGGAACCCATAGTCGGAAGGAGACCCGGTGGCGCCTCGCGGTGCCGCACGGCGGCCGGAGGACGGATCGTACTGGCCGCGTCGGGCCGCGGCACGTCCGTCTCCGCCTCCCTGCGGCTGCGGCGGTTTGCGACGGTGCTCGCTCATCGAACGATTACTCCTCGGGCAGGCGCACCCGTGCGCGCCTGGAAACGGCGGCTGGTTTCCGGTCCCCCCGAAGTACGGATGTGGTCGGTCCTGCATTCACCCGTACGGCACCGAGGACATCGACGCCCCCCGGCGTCACTTGGTTCCCGGTGGTCTGCATGCCGCACAGACTACGCACCGCCAAAACCCGCCGGGCCCCGAAGTTCACACCAAATCAGGCAACTTGCCTCCTGCGAATCGGTGATGTGATCCCGTTCACCGCCGTTCCTCTTGTCGCATAGGTCAGCCCGATCTATCGTCGGGATGTATCGAGTCGATACATCAGAGCGAGATAAGCGACCAGCGGACGAGAAGGAGGCGACGATGAGCCGGCGCTCCGGCATCCTCGAGTTCGCCGTACTCGGCCTGCTCCGCGAGTCCCCGATGCACGGCTATGAGCTGCGGAAACGGCTCAACACATCACTGGGCGTCTTCCGGGCGTTCAGCTACGGGACGCTCTACCCCTGCCTCAAGACGCTGGTCGCCAACGGCTGGTTGATCGAGGAGCCGGGAAACACCACCGAGGACGCCCTCGCCGCGCCGCTCGCCGGCCGCCGCGCCAAGATCGTCTACCGGTTGACGGCCGAGGGTAAGGAGCACTTCGAGGAGCTCCTCTCCCAGACCGGCCCCGACGCGTACGAGGACGAGCACTTCGCCGCGCGGTTCGCCTTCTTCGGGCAGACCTCGCGCGATGTACGGATGCGCGTGCTGGAGGGCCGCCGCAGCCGGCTGGAGGAGCGCCTGGAGAAGATGCGCGTCTCGCTGACGCGTACCCGGGAGCGCCTCGACGACTACACGCTTGAGCTCCAGCGCCACGGGATGGAGTCCGTGGAGCGCGAAGTGCGCTGGCTGAACGAGCTCATCGAGAGCGAGCGGGCCGGTCGGGACCTGAAGGGTTCTGCGTCCGGGGGGTCCGCTCAGCAGAACACCACCAATGGAGCGCCGGGCGGCCTGCCCCGGTCCGGGGATTTCCTCCGGCCGGATCTGCCCGACGACACCGCCACGTGAGACCCGCTCAGGGCCTCACTCGTACACACAGGGAGCAACCGGAATGGGTTCGGTTCGCGTAGCCATCGTCGGCGTGGGCAACTGTGCCGCGTCGCTGGTGCAGGGAGTCGAGTACTACAAGGACGCCGACCCGGCGTCCAGGGTCCCCGGCCTGATGCACGTCCAGTTCGGCGACTACCACGTCAAGGACGTCGAGTTCGTCGCCGCGTTCGACGTGGACGCCAAGAAGGTCGGCCTTGACCTTGCGGACGCCATCGGCGCCTCCGAGAACAACACCATCAAGATCTGCGACGTGCCCACGTCCGGTGTCACCGTGCAGCGCGGCCACACCCTCGACGGCCTCGGCAAGTACTACCGCCAGACCATCGAGGAGTCCGAGGCCGAGCCGGTCGACGTCGTCCAGGTCCTCAAGGACAAGCAGGTCGACGTCCTCGTCTGCTACCTGCCCGTCGGCTCCGAGGACGCGGCGAAGTTCTACGCCCAGTGCGCCATCGACGCCAAGGTCGCCTTCGTCAACGCCCTCCCGGTCTTCATCGCCGGCACCAAGGAGTGGGCGGACAAGTTCACCGAGGCCGGTGTCCCGATCGTCGGTGACGACATCAAGTCGCAGGTCGGCGCCACCATCACGCACCGCGTCATGGCGAAGCTGTTCGAGGACCGGGGTGTCGTCCTGGACCGCACGATGCAGCTGAACGTCGGCGGCAACATGGACTTCAAGAACATGCTCGAGCGTGAGCGCCTGGAGTCCAAGAAGATCTCCAAGACGCAGGCCGTCACCTCCCAGATCCGCGACCGCGAGCTCGGCGAGGGCAACGTCCACATCGGCCCGTCCGACTGGGTCGCCTGGCTCGACGACCGCAAGTGGGCGTACGTCCGCCTCGAGGGCCGCGCCTTCGGCGACGTCCCGCTGAACCTGGAGTACAAGCTCGAGGTCTGGGACTCCCCGAACTCGGCCGGTGTCATCATCGACGCCGTGCGTGCCGCGAAGATCGCCAAGGACCGCGGCATCGGCGGCCCGATCCTCTCCGCGTCGAGCTACTTCATGAAGTCCCCGCCGGTCCAGTACTTCGACGACGAGGCCCGCGAGAACGTGGAGAAGTTCATCCGCGGCGACGTCGAGCGCTGACCCGACACCACCGCACACCAGAGCCAAAGCTCGCAAAAAAACGCTCCTGCCAGGGCTGTGAGGGTCCCCGGGTCATCCGACCCGGGGACCCTTCCCCTATGTGCGGTCCCATATGTGAGGCTGTGCCCCATGCCCGTCGTCCGCGACCTGCGTGTCCTGCTGCGCCTGCGGAACTTCCGCCGTCTGCTCGCCGTGCGCCTGCTCTCCCAGGGCGCCGACGGCGTCTACCAGGTCGCACTGGCCGCCTACGTCGTCTTCTCCCCGGAGAAGCAGACCTCACCGGCCGCGATCGCCTCCGCCATGGCGGTCCTCCTCCTCCCGTACTCCCTCGTGGGGCCCTTCGCCGGCGTCCTGCTGGACCGCTGGCGCCGCCGCCAGGTCCTCCTCTACGGCAATCTGCTGCGGGCGCTGCTGGCCTCGGTCACCGCCGCGCTGATGGTGAGCCATGTCCCCGACTGGCTCTTCTATGTCTCCGCCCTGTGCGTCACGGCCGTCAACCGCTTCGTTCTTTCGGGCCTCTCCGCCGCTCTGCCGCGGGTGGTCGACACCGATCGGCTGGTGCTCGCCAACTCCCTGTCTCCGACCGCCGGAACCCTCGCCGCGACCGCCGGCGGCGGACTCGCCTTCGCTGTACGGCTGGTGGCCTCGGACTCCGACGCCGCGGTGGTGGTGCTGGGCGCCGCGCTATACCTGTGCGCGGCCCTCACCTCACTGACCATGGCTCCCGGGCTGCTCGGCCCCGACCGGCGGTCGGCACCGCCACGCCTGGGCACGGCCGTCGTCACCACCGTCCGGGACCTGCTGGCGGCGGTACGGCATCTCGCCGCGCCCGAGCGCCGCGAGGCGGCCTGGGCGCTGTTCGCCATGACGCTGATGCGCTTCTGCTACGGCGCTCTGCTGGTCCTGGTGCTGATGCTGTGCCGCTATGCCCTCGCCTCGAATCCGGACGACGGCCTGCGACTGCTGGGGCTGGCACTGGGGATCTCCGGCGCCGGTTTCTTCGCGGCGGCGGTGGTGACGCCCTATGCCGCGGGACGACTCGGTCCCGGCCGCTGGATCGTCGCGTGCGCGGCGTCCGCCACCGTCCTGGTGCCGGCTCTGGGGCTCCCGTTCACGACCGGCCCGATGCTGGTCGCCGCCTTCGTCCTGGGGCTGATCACCCAAGGAGCGAAGATCTCCACGGACACCATCGTGCAGTCCTCCGTCGACGACGGCTTCCGCGGCCGGATCTTCTCCGTGTACGACGTGCTCTTCAACGTCGCCTTCGTCGGGGCCGCCGGTGTCGCCGCCCTGATGCTGCCGCCGGACGGCCGCTCGGCGAGCCTCGTCATCACGGTCGCCGTCGTCTACGCAGCCGTTGCTGTGACCATGGCCCGCTTCGAAGGACTGCTCGAAGTACGGGAGTAGCGGCGAGGTCATGTTTCACGTGAAACATCGCCCCTCGCCCCGTTCACGTCGAGGTCATGTTTCACGTGAAACATGACCTCGATCCACACGCTCAGCCCTGCTCGGCCCACCACTGCTTGAGCGCGGTCACCGCTGCGTCATGCTCCATCGGCCCGTTCTCCAGCCGGAGCTCCAGCATGTGCTTGTAGGCCTGGCCGACCTCCGGGCCCGGCCGAATGCCCAGGATCTCCATGATCTGGTTGCCGTCGAGGTCCGGACGGATCGCGTCCAGCTCCTCCCGCTCCTGCAGTTCGGCGATGCGCTCTTCGAGGCCGTCGTAGGCGCGGGAGAGCGCCGCCGCCCTCCGCTTGTTGCGGGTGGTGCAGTCGGACCTGGTCAGCTTGTGCAGTCGGTCAAGAAGCGGTCCTGCGTCGCGGACATAGCGGCGGACCGCCGAGTCCGTCCACTCCCCGGTCCCGTAGCCGTGGAAGCGCAGATGGAGTTCGACCAGCCGTGAGACGTCCTTCACCAGTTCGTTGGAGTACTTCAGGGCCGTCATGCGCTTCTTGGTCATCTTCGCCCCGACCACCTCATGGTGGTGGAACGAGACCCGGCCGTCCTTCTCGAAACGACGGGTGCGCGGCTTGCCGATGTCGTGCAGCAGCGCGGCAAGGCGGAGGGTCAGATCGGGACCGTTCTCCTCCAGCGCCATCGCCTGCTCCAGGACGATCAGCGTGTGGTCGTAGACATCCTTGTGCCGGTGGTGCTCGTCGCTCTCCAGACGCAGGGCCGGCAGTTCGGGCAGGACATGGTCGGCGAGGCCCGTGTCGACGAGCAGCGTCAGTCCCTTGCGGGGGTTCGCTGAGAGGACCAGCTTGTTCAGCTCGTCCCGGATCCGCTCGGCCGAGACGATCTCCAGACGTCCGGCCATGTCCGTCATCGCGGCAACGACCTCGGGGGCGACCTCGAAGTCGAGCTGTGCGGCGAAGCGGGCGGCCCGCATCATCCGCAGCGGGTCGTCCGAGAAGGACTCCTCGGGCGTCCCCGGGGTGCGGAGCACACGGAGCGCCAGGTCCTCGAGGCCGCCGTGCGGGTCGATGAATTCCTTCTCCGGAAGCGCCACCGCCATTGCGTTGACCGTGAAGTCACGCCGGACGAGATCCTGCTCGATGGAGTCCCCGTACGACACCTCGGGCTTGCGCGAGGTGCGGTCGTAGGCCTCGGAACGATAGGTCGTGACCTCGATCTGAAAGTGCCGAACAGCGTCTCCGACGCGGGCTTCCTTCTGCGCCCCGACCGTGCCGAAAGCGATACCGACGTCCCAGACGGCGTCCGCCCAGGGCCGGACGATCTTCAGCACGTCCTCGGGGCGGGCGTCGGTGGTGAAGTCCAGGTCGTTGCCGAGCCGGCCCAGCAGCGCGTCCCGAACCGAGCCGCCGACCAGGGCAAGCGAGAACCCGGCCTCCTGGAATCGGCGGGCGAGGTCGTCGGCGACGGGCGCCACCCGCAGCAGCTCACTCACCGCGCGCTGCTGCGCCTGGCTCAGGGCATTGGAAGAGTCTTCATTGGCGTTCGGCACAACAGAACAGGGTACGTGGCCCGGGCCGCCCGAAGCGCCGCCATATTCCGCTGGCGCCCCTTACACCGCCTCCACATAAAGAGGGTGAGACAGCTCACTCCATATCCCCACAAGAGCAGCGATAGGCGCTTACCGGAATCTCCCCGTAATACTGAACATAGGGGATGGGCCGGTCTCCTCTCCCGATCTTGTGGAGCAGACCGCGGCACTTCCATTCAGCGCGCCTCGTTACCATGCGTGGACGCACATTCCGACGACCACTGACGACGACGAGGGACGGACGAGCGCGTGGCCGAGGCGGCAGACTTCCAGGGGACGCCCTCACCTGCCCGCCGCTGGCTGCGGCGGACCGGGGCACTGCTCGCGGGCGCGCCTCTGCTGGCCGGTCTGATGCAGCTGCCCGCCGCGGCTCCGGCGCAGGCGGCCGGCTCCGACACGGTGTCCGTCGCCCTGGACTCTCTCAGCCCCAGCGCCCCCGCCGACGGGGACACTCTGACGGTCTCCGGCACGGTGACCAACGACGGCAAGCAGGCCGTCACGGACGCCCAGGTGGACCTGCGGGTGGGTGCTCAGCTCAGCACGCGCTCCGCGATCGAGTCCGCCGCGCAGCACCCCGACGACCTCCAGTCGAGCCTCGGCACCGCGGTCGGCGGCAAGTACACCGAGTCCTTCGACTCGCTCGCCCCGGGGGTCGCCGAGCACTTCAGCCTCTCCGTGCCGGTCGACAAGCTCGACCTCGGCCAGGACGGGGTGTACCAGTTCGGTGTCTCGCTGTCCGGCCAGACGGCCGCACAGCCGTGGGACCAGGTGCTCGGCATCCAGCGCACGTTCCTGCCGTGGCAGCACTCCGAGGCCGACACGAAGACGAAGGCCACATATCTGTGGCCGCTGATCTCCACCGTCCATGTGACGGCGAAGACAGGGGCGGGCGAACTGCAGACGCCGGTCTTCCTCGACGACGACCTCACCAAGGAGATCTCCCCCGGCGGCCGGCTGGCCCAGATGCTGGCGCTCGGCAAGGACCTGGACGTCACCTGGGTGATCGACCCGGACCTGCTCGCCTCCGTGGACGCGATGACGCGCAGCTACCGGATCCAGGGCGCCGGCGACACCACCACGGCCGGTACCCATCAGGCGGTGGCCAAGCAGTTCCTGGCCGACCTGCAAAACGCGGTGGCGGACAAGGAGGTCGTGGCCCTTCCCTTCGCCGACCCGGACCTGGCCTCCCTCGCGCACAACGGCACCAGCGTCACCGGCTCGCTGAGCCACCTCAAGGACGCCACCGACGTCGCGACCACCACCGTACAGACCGTGCTCCATGTCACACCGAACACCGACTTCGCCTGGCCCGTGAACGGCGCCGTCGACCCGTCGATCATCAAGGTCGCCACCTCGGCCGGCGCCGACAAGGTGATCGCCCGCAGCGACAGCCTCCAGGAGACCGGCGGGCTGTCCTACACACCGTCGGCGGCGCGCCCCATCGGTGGCGGTACGACCGCGGTGGTCGCGGATGCCCGGCTGTCCACGGCGTTCGAGGGCGATCTCACGAAGGCCGACTCGGCCACCCTCGCGGTGCAGCAGTTCCTGGCCCAGAGCCTGGCGCTGAACGACCAGACCGACAAACAGCGCAGCATCGTCGTCGCCCCGCAGCGAATGCCGTCGGCAAGCCAGGCCCAGGCGATGGCGACGGCGATCACCGCGCTGCAGGACAGCAACTGGTCCCAGTTCCAGGACCTCGCCGCGGCCGCCAAGGACAAGCCCGACCCCGGCGCGACCACGAAGATCCCCTCGTCGTCCGCCTACCCCTCCTCGCTGCGCAAGCAGGAACTGCCCCGGACGGCTTTCGAGCAGATCGCCCGCACCCAGGACAAGCTCGACAACTTCCAGGTGATCCTCACCAACCAGTCGCGGGTGGTGACCCCCTTCGGGCGGGCCATAGACCGTGAGATGTCCACGTCGTGGCGGGGCGGCGGCAGCGAGGCGGACAGCTTCCGCACGGGCGTGGAGTCCTGGCTCGACAGCCTCACCGACCAGGTCAAGCTCATCGACAAGTCCGAGACCAAGCTCTCCGGCCGCAGCGCCACCATCCCGGTGACCGTCCAGAACAACCTGGTCCAGGGCGTCGGTCACCTGGTCCTGCGGCTCACCTCGACGATGCCGACCCGCCTGGAGATCGGCGGCAAGCCCTACTACGAGCAGCGCGTCGAGGTCTCCGGCGGCCACAGTCAGTCCGTGAAGTTCTCCACCTCGGCCAACGCCAACGGCCGGGTGGAGGTCATCGCCCAGCTCTACACCGAGGACGGCCAGGAGTACGGCGACCCCGTCCGCTTCGACGTGAAGGTCACCGAGGTCACGCCCACCGTGATGCTGGTCATCGGCGGCGGGGTGCTGCTGCTGGTGCTCGCCGGCTTCCGGATGTACACCCAGCGCAAGCGGGCGGCCGCCCGCCAGGCCGAGGAGGGCGACGGCCCGGACACGGCCGGCGACGACACCCCGGACGCTCCGAACGCCCCCGACGCCCCGGAGAGCGACGGCGCCGAGGGCACCGGCGGGCCGGGGAACCCCGACGCAGGTGACCATCGCCACCAGGGGGAGTCCGAGGCGCGGTCCGGGGCAGACGACCCGGAGCAGCCGAGTGACCCGACGCCGGACACCGCACCGGAAAGCACCGACCCGTCCGGGACGGGTGAGAGAGTGGACCGTTGAGCGATGTCGTGGCCGGTGTGGCCCGGGACGATGAGGTGGGGTAACCATGAACGCGCCGTACGACGGTGAACGCGGCCAAGGCGCGGCCGGTTCGGGCTACCCCGAGCCGCCGCCGGAGGCCGGCCAGGTCCCGCCGCAGCACGCGGCTGACATGTACCTCCAGGACGCCTACGACCAGGACCCCTACCGGGCGCAGGACCTCTCCGCCCAGGACCCGGTCGCCGAGGCGCTCTACGACCGCGCCGCGCACCCCCCGCCGCCCCCGGGCACCTACCCGCAGCAGCCGCTGTACGGACAGCCCGCCCAGTCGCCGTACGCCCCCGACCCGCATGTGTGGGCCCAGACCCCGGCGCCGGAGCCGGAGGGCCCGTCCCAGTACCTGCCCTACGGCGACAACCCGCGCACGACGCAGTTCGTGGGCGTCGACGACCTGGTCTCGCACTCCGGTGAGCAGCACCACGAGCCGGACGCCTTCGCGCACCTGTTCAGGGACCAGCAGCAGGGCGGCTACCGGGATCCCCGGCAGGACGGCGGACACCTGCCCCCGGAGCCCCCGTCGGTGCCGGGACCGGCCGCCGCCCCGGGTGGGCCGTCCCTGGCGCCGCAGTATCCGACGCCCGCCACCGCCCAGACCCTGAACCTCGGCGCCACCCCCGCAGCGCCCCCGGCACCCGCCCGGACCACGGCTCCGCCGGCCCCCGCGGCCGCCTCCGCGAAGAAGAGCGGGAAGGCGACAGGGCTGCTGAAGTCCAGCGCCGTGATGGCGGCGGGCACGATGGTCTCCCGGCTCACCGGCTTCGTCCGCTCCGCACTGATCGTCTCCGCGCTGGGCGTGGGTCTGCTCGGTGACACGTTCCAGGTCGCCTACCAGCTGCCCACGATGATCT
Source organism: Streptomyces sp. NPDC101234 (assembly GCF_044767525.1). NCBI lineage: Bacteria > Bacillati > Actinomycetota > Actinomycetes > Kitasatosporales > Streptomycetaceae > Streptomyces > Streptomyces sp. NPDC101234. The sequence goes on from NZ_JBIWOA010000002.1 coordinate 22,743, forward strand.
ACATCCTGACCGTCGGCGGCGGCCTCAACTCCGTCTTCGTGCCGCAGCTGGTGCGCGCCATGAAGGAGGACGAGGACGGCGGAGAGGCGTTCGCCAACCGGCTGCTGACCCTCGTGATGGTGGCGCTGGGCCTGCTCACCGCGGCCACCATCGCGGCCGCTCCCTTCCTCATCCGCCTGCTGTCCGACTCGGTCGCCAGCGACCCGGCGGCCAACGCGGTCGGCATCACCTTCGTCCGCTACTTCCTGCCCTCGATCTTCTTCATGGGCATCCACGTGGTGATGGGTCAGATCCTCAACGCGCGGGGCAAGTTCGGCGCGATGATGTGGACCCCGGTCCTCAACAACATCGTCATCATCGTCACGCTCGGCCTGTTCATCTGGGTGTACGGCACCGCCGCGCACTCCGGGATGAAGGTCACCACCATCCCGCCGGAGGGCCAGCGGCTGCTCGGCATCGGCGTGCTGCTCGGCCTCGTGGTCCAGGCCCTGGCGATGATCCCCTATCTGCGCGAGACCGGGTTCCGGCTGCGGCTGCGCTTCGACTGGAAGGGCCACGGCCTCGGCAAGGCCGCCACCCTCGCCAAGTGGACCGTGCTGTTCGTCCTCGCCAACCAGGCGGGCGCACTCGTCGTCTCCCAGCTGTCGACCTCGGCCGGCAAGCACTCCCCGGTCGACGGCACCGGCTTCGCCGCCTACGCCAACGCCCAGCTGATCTGGGGCCTGCCGCAGGCCATCATCACGGTCTCCCTGATGGCGGCCCTGCTGCCGCGGATCTCCCGCTCGGCCGCCGAGAACGACACGGGCGCCGTCCGCGACGACATCTCCCAGGGCCTGAGGACGACTGCCGTCGCGATCGTCCCCATCGCCTTCGGCTTCCTGGCCCTCGGCATCCCGATGTGCACCCTGATCTTCGGCTCCTCGGGCACCAGCGAGGCCACCAACATGGGCTTCATGCTGATGGCATTCGCCCTCGGCCTGATCCCCTACTCGGTGCAGTACGTCGTCCTGCGTGCCTTCTACGCGTACGAAGACACCCGCACCCCCTTCTACAACACGGTCATCGTCGCCGCGGTCAACGCGGGTGCCTCGGTCGCCTGTTACTTCCTGCTCCCGGCCCGCTGGGCGGTGGCCGGCATGGCCGCCTCCTACGGCCTCGCCTACGCGACCGGCGTCGGGGTCGCCTGGAAGCGGCTGCGCAAGCGGCTCGGCGGCGACCTGGACGGCTCCCGGGTCACCCGCACCTACGCCCGGCTGTGCATCGCCTCCGTACCGGCCGCGCTGCTCAGTGGTGCGGCCTGCTACGGCATCGGCCACACTCTGGGGCAGGGTGTGATCGGTTCCTTCGCCGCGCTGCTGGCCGGCGGGGCCATCCTGCTCGGCGTCTTCTACGTGGCCGCGCGCCGCATGCGCATCGAGGAACTCAACTCCCTCGTGGGTATGGTGCGGGGGCGCCTGGGGCGCTGAGCCGGGGGTAAGCGCACAACCATCGTCCGCCGCCGCGTGTCGTGCATAGCGGGGGACTGTGGGCACAATTGGATTCGGCGTCGGACAGCGTGCAACGGATGGGGAGGCAGGGAACGACGGTGGCGGAACGGAGCACAGCTGCCGTCGACGTGGCAGACAACAGCGGTGACGAGCCGCTGACCGCCAAGGCGGGGCAGTCCACGGCCGACGGGGTGGCACAGAACCCGGAGCGGGACACGGACAGCGACGAGGCACAGGGGAGCGGCACGCCCGCGGACCCCGGAAGGAAGGCCTCACCTCCCGAACTGCACAGCGGTCACAAACTCGCCAGACGCTACCGTCTCGAGGAGTGCGTCACCCGTCTGGACGGTTTCAGCAGTTGGCGTGCGGTCGACGAGAAACTGCGGCGTGCCGTCGGTGTCCATATCCTGCCCTCCGACCACGCACGTACTCGTGCCGTGCTGGCCGCCGCCCGTTCCGCCGCGCTGCTCGGCGACCCGCGGTTCGTGCAGGTCCTGGACGCGGTCGAGGAGGACGACCTCGTCTATGTCGTCCACGAGTGGCTGCCGGACGCAACGGAACTGACCGCGCTGCTGGCGGCCGGCCCGCTGGAGCCGCACGACGCCTACCAGATGGTCAGTCAGATCGCCTCCGCCATGGCGGCCGCGCACCGCGAAGGCCTGGCCCATCTCCGTCTCAACCCGAACGCGGTGCTGCGCACCTCCACCGGCCAGTGGCGTATCCGCGGCCTCGCGGTGAACGCGGCGCTGCGCGGCATCAGTTCCGACACCCCGCAGCGCACCGACACCGAGGCGATCGGCGCCCTGCTGTACGCGGCGCTGACCCAGCGCTGGCCGTACGAGAGCGACGCCTACGGTCTGGCCGGGCTGCCCAAGGACGTCGGCCTGATCGCACCCGACCAGGTGCGTGCCGGGGTCCACCGCGGCCTGTCCGAGCTCGCCATGCGGGCTCTCGTCAACGACGGCGCCACCGCCTCCCGCCATGAGTCCGCGTGCACCACGCCGGAGGAACTGGTGAAGGCGATCGGCGAGATGCCCCGCATCCGTCCGCCGGAGCCGGCGTTCACGGCACCGCCCGAGTACCAGCGCACCACGTACCAGCAGGGCACCTACGGCCGCCCCACGCCGCCCGGCGTGACGCAGCCCATCCAGGCACCGCCGCCACCGCTCCAGAGCCGTACCGGCAAGGCCCTCAAGTGGGCGGTCTCCGCCCTCCTGATCGCCGCCCTGGGCCTGGGCAGCTGGCAGCTCGCGGACGCCCTGATGAACCAGGGCGACAAGTCCGACAGCAACAACACCCAGACCACGGACGACGGCGACAAGAGCAGTCCCAGCCCCACGCCCGCCGCCGCGATAAAGATCCAGAACGCCCAGGAGTACATCGCCGAGGGTGAGGCCCAGCATCCCAACGACGTCGGCAAGACGTACGACGGCAGCACCTCGACGTACTGGAGGACCAACACCTTCCTGAAAGGCCCGGAACTGGCGCCGTACAAGCCAGGCGTGGGCATCGTCTACGACCTGGGCTCCGCGAAGGAACTCGCCACGGGAACCGTCTCCCTTCGCTACTCTGGCGATCACACGACGATCGCGCTGTACGCCGCCGACTCGCTGTCCCCGGGGCCGGTCAGCTCGTTGACGAAGATCGGCAGCGTCACCACCACCGGTGACACCGCCACGGTGAAGGTCACCAAGAAGGTGAAGAGCCAGTACGTGCTCGTGTGGATGACCGCCGTACCGAATTCGGGTCCGGACTCCGCCGCGTACGCACAGGCCGGCTACAAGCAGGCCATCACCGAAGTGAAGTTCACAGGCTGACGTCTCACCGGAGGCACCGAAGGCGGAGGGGGCAGATGGCGGAAGGCGCCGGATACGACGGAGTGAGCGATCAGGATCTGCTCGCCCGGCATGTGGAAGGCGACCCCGATGCCTTCGGTGAGATCGTGCGGCGGCACCGTGACCGGCTCTGGGCGGTCGCCCTGCGGACCCTGGGGGACCGTGAGGAGGCCGCTGACGCCGTCCAGGACGCCCTGGTGTCCGCCTACCGGGCCGCCCACACCTTCCGGGGCCAGTCGGCCGTCACGACCTGGCTGCACCGGATCACGGTGAACGCCTGCCTCGACCGGGCCCGCAAGGCGGCGTCCCGGAAGACCTCCCCCGTCGATGACACCGAGCGGCTGGAGCAACTGCTCGAGCCGCATGAATCGGCCTCCGCTCCGGCCGAGCGGAACGATCTGCACCGCCAGCTCCTCGAAGCTCTCGGCACACTGCCGCACGACCAGCGCGCCGCCCTCGTCCTGGTCGACATGCAGGGCTATCCGGTCGCCGAAGCGGCCCGGATCCTCGATGTACCCACGGGGACGGTGAAGAGCCGCTGCGCTCGCGGCAGAGCCAGACTCCTGCCGCTGCTCACCCACCTTCGGCCGGAAAACACCGGTGACGAAAATGATTCGGACCCGGCACGGAACCGGGCGGAGGGGACATCCGTCCCACCGGCAGCGGGGCCCCAGGACAGGGGCCCACAGAGCACCGGGCCGAATGATTCAGCCGCAGTGAAGGGCGGAGGTGGGCGAGCGTGACTTCCACGACAGACACGACCGGGCACCCGGACGTCGCGGAGATCTCCGACCTCGCCGAAGGCCTGCTCCCACCTGCCCGTACCGCGGAGGTACGACGGCACCTGGACGGGTGCGAGCTCTGCACCGACGTCCACGCCTCGCTGGAGGAGATCCAGGGTCTGCTGGGTACGCTGCCGGGTCCGCCGCGGATGCCGGCCGATGTCGCGGACCGGATCGATGCCGCGCTCGCCGCCGAGGCGCTGCTGAGCACGACGACATCCGAGACGGCAGCCGAGACGCATGTTTCACGTGAAACATCGCCCCGCGAGATGTCACCCCCGGGAGACCGCCCTGCCGGGCGACCGGGTGCCTCCACCGGCCCCGGCCGTAAGGGCCATGGACGTGACCGCGGCCGACGCCGCCGGACCGTCGTCCTCGGCACCGTATTCACCGCCGCCGTCCTGGGCGCTGGTTCCTTCTTCCTCCAGTCGCTCGGCGGCAATGCACCGACGACAGCCCAGGGCAAACCCACGAGCTCCGCCGGAACCTTCTCCGAGAGCACCCTCCAGAGTCAGGTGAAGAGCCTCCTCGGCACGAGGCAGAGCACCCCCCGAGGCTCTCAGAAGCCTCACTTCCACATCGAGGGGCAGTCCACCGGTCCCGGTTCGACCAACAGCCCCAACACTCTGATCCAGCCCTCGGCGTCGGTGCCCGTGTGTGTACGCCACGGCATCAGCCAGAGCGGCAGCATCCTCGGCGCGAAGAAGGGGACGTACGAGGGGAAGGACGCCTACCTCGTCGTGCTGCCCAACAGCTCCGACGACACCCGGGTGACGGCCTTCGTGGTGGATGCTTCCTGCGTTGACCAGCAGTCCGCCTCCCCCGGCAAGGTTCTGCTGACGGAGTCTCTGGCATACCCCTGAGCGTTCCCCGGCACGGCCGCTGAGCGCGGAACGCATCGTCTCGTCCCGGCGCGGAAATCCGTACGGTATGGGAGGCCCGTGTGCCCGGACACACCGGGAATGCGGGCCCCGTAGGATCCGTTGGGTGGGGTGAGAGCTTTCGAGAGAAACTCCCACCGGTCGAATGACGTAGACCAGAGACGAGGAATCAAGCCGTGAGCGACGTCCGTAACGTGATCATCATCGGCTCCGGGCCCGCCGGCTACACGGCGGCGCTCTACACCGCGCGCGCGTCGCTGAAGCCCCTCGTGTTCGAGGGCGCCGTCACCGCGGGCGGCGCGCTGATGAACACCACCGAAGTGGAGAACTTCCCCGGCTTCCGCGACGGCATCATGGGCCCCGACCTCATGGACAACATGCGTGCGCAGGCCGAGCGCTTCGGTGCGGAGCTGGTTCCGGACGACATCGTCTCCGTCGACCTGACCGGTGAGATCAAGACCGTCACGGACACCGCCGGCACGGTCCACAAGGCGAAGGCAGTCATCGTCACCACGGGCTCCCAGCACCGCAAGCTCGGCCTGCCGAACGAGGACGCGCTCTCCGGCCGCGGTGTCTCCTGGTGCGCCACCTGTGACGGGTTCTTCTTCAAGGACCAGGACATCGCCGTGATCGGCGGCGGTGACACCGCGATGGAGGAGGCCACCTTCCTCTCGCGGTTCGCCAAGTCCGTGACGATCGTCCACCGCCGGGACACCCTGCGCGCCTCCAAGGCGATGCAGGAGCGTGCCTTCGCCGACCCGAAGATCAAGTTCGCCTGGGACAGCGAGATCGCCGAGGTCCAGGGCGAGCAGAAGCTGGCCGGTCTGAAGCTGCGCAACGTCAAGACCGGCGAGCTCTCCGACCTGCCGGTGACCGGCCTGTTCATCGCGATCGGCCACGACCCGCGCACGGAACTGTTCAAGGGCCAGCTGGACCTCGACGAGGAGGGCTACCTGAAGGTCGCCTCGCCCTCGACGCACACCAACCTGACGGGTGTGTTCGCCGCCGGTGACGTGGTGGACCACACCTACCGCCAGGCGATCACCGCGGCCGGTACCGGCTGCTCCGCCGCTCTCGACGCCGAGCGTTTCCTGTCCGCCCTCGCGGACGAGGAGAAGGCCGAGCCCGAGAAGACCTCCGTCTGACCATCCCCCTTCCGCCCCACCGCACCATCAAGAAAAAGGAGCCCGCCGTGGCCGGCACCCTGAAGCATGTGACCGACGCCGACTTCGAAGAGGTCGTCCTCAAGAGCGACAAGCCCGTCCTGGTGGACTTCTGGGCCGAGTGGTGCGGCCCGTGCCGCCAGATCGCCCCGTCGCTCGAGGCGATCGCCGCCGAGCACGGCGAGAAGATCGAGATCGTCAAGCTGAACATCGACGAGAACCCGACGACGGCGGCCAAGTACGGCGTCATGTCGATCCCGACCCTGAACGTGTACCAGGGTGGCGAGGTCGCCAAGACCATCGTCGGCGCCAAGCCGAAGGCCGCGCTCGTCCGCGACCTCGAGGACTTCATCGCCGAGTGATGTTTCACGTGAAACACGAATGGGCCAACCCCCACGGGTTGGCCCATTCGCTTTGAAAGACCGACTGCGAAACACCGCTCCCCAAGGCCGATCCGACACACCAGTCACAGCGGCCGCAGCGCCGGCTCCTTCTGTACGGCCCCCAGAAGCCGGTCGAGCGCCAGCTCCACGTCTTCCTTCCAGGAGAGCGTCGTCCGCAGCTCCAGCCGCAGCCGGGGATGCGCAGGGTGCTGCCGGACCGTCTTGAAGCCCACGGCGAGCAGATGCTCGGCGGGCAGCAGGCAGGCCGGCTCCTTGTAGCGGGCGTCGCCGAACGCCTCGATCGCCTTGAAGCCCCGTCGCAGCAGATCCTTGGCGACCGTCTGGACCATCACACGTCCAAGCCCCTGCCCCTGATATCCGGGCATGATGAAGCCGGTCATGAGCTGGACGGCATCCGGTGAGATCGGGCTCGTGGGGAACGCCGTGGAACCCGGGACGTAGGCGGGCGGAGCATAGAGCACAAAGCCAACCGGTACGTCGTCGACGTAGACCACCCGGCCGCACGATCCCCAGTCGAGCAGGACGGCGGAGATCCACGCTTCCTTCTCCATCGCGGGCGTGCCCGCCCTTACCGCTGCCTCGCCGCTGACGGGGTCCAGCTCCCAGAAGACACACGAGCGACAGCGCTTGGGAAGGTCCTGAAGGTTGTCCAGGGTGAGCGGTACGAGCCGACGCCCCATGAAGGCTGTTCCTCGCTTCCTTCGCCCGCAGCGCCACGAGCGGCTGTCAGAGCGCTGTGTTCCTTGAGCAGACTGCCGACGAATCCGACGGTAGCGCCCAAGCCCAGGCCTGCGCCCATCAGTCCGATGCGGCTCATCGATCGCATGGCCCCCGCCTCCCACTCAGAGGTGCTGCCAGCTGTCAGGTGGATGCGCCATACCCGTCGCATCGTATCCACACAGCGATTCCATCGATACCGCCTGAACGCAAAGAGCGGATCGTGTCCGGTACACACCGGACACGATCCGCTCTCTGAACGACAGAACACCGACCGGGCGGGAAACACCCGGGGCGGTCAGTCCCCGGACTCCTCGGAGCCTGCGGAGTCGCCGTCATGAATGCCCTGGTGGAGCACCGGCCCCTCGCCCGGGGCGAGCGTGCCGAGGATCCGCTCAAGGTCATCCATCGAGGCGAACTCGACGGTGATCTTGCCCTTCTTCTGCCCCAGGTCGACCTTGACCCGCGTCTCGAAACGGTCCGAGAGCCGGGTCGCGAGATCGGTCAGCGCCGGGGAGACCCGGGCACCGGCCCGCGGCCCCTTGGCGCGCTGTGTCGACTGGGGCCGCGAACCCATCAGGGTCACGATCTCCTCGACGGCCCGGACCGACAGCCCCTCGGCCACGATCCGGTGGGCGAGCCGGTCCTGCTCCTCCGAGTCCTCGACGGAGAGCAGCGCCCGGGCGTGCCCGGCCGACAGGACACCGGCGGCAACACGACGCTGGACCGCCGGCGAGAGCTTCAGCAGCCGCAGGGTGTTGGAGACCTGGGGGCGGGAGCGCCCGATGCGGTCGGCCAGCTGGTCATGGGTGCAGTTGAAGTCCTTCAGCAACTGGTCGTAGGCGGCAGCCTCTTCCAGCGGGTTCAGCTGGGCCCGGTGCAGGTTCTCCAGCAGCGCGTCCAGAAGGAGCTTCTCGTCGTCGGTCGCCCGGACGATCGCCGGGATCGCCTCCAGGCCGGCCTCACGGCAGGCCCGCCAGCGCCGCTCACCCATGATGAGCTCGTAACGCGCGGGACCCAACTGCCGTACGACGACAGGCTGGAGAAGGCCGACTTCCTGGATGGAGGTGACCAACTCGTGCAGCGCGTCCTCGTCGAAGACCTCACGGGGCTGACGCGGGTTGGGCGTGATGTCGTCGAGGGGGATCTCCGCGAAATGGGCACCCATCGGAGGAGCGGGGGTCTCCATGCCTCCGCCGAACACCGACGGCTCCTCGGCCTCCTGAGAAACAGGCGGCAGCATGGCCACCTTGGCCGCAGCGACCCCTCGGTCGGCCAGCGACGGGCCCGCTGAAGGGGCAGCGACGGCCGCCTCCTCCACAGCGGTCTGAGCCGGGGTCCGCTCCGTCGGGGCAGCAGGGATCAGTGCGCCGAGACCACGGCCCAAGCCAATCCTCCGTCGGTCGCTCACTGGATCCCCTCCACCATGCTCGGATTCGTCTGTGCGCCGATATGGGCCTGCGTCGGGTCGTAGCTGACACCGACACCCCTCAGCGCGATTTCTCGGGCCGCCTCAAGGTAGGAGAGGGCACCGCTCGATCCAGGATCGTAGGTCAATACCGTCTGCCCGTAGCTCGGAGCCTCGGAGATACGGACCGAGCGGGGAATGCTCGTCCGCAGCACCTCGTCGCCGAAGTGGCTGCGCACCTCGTCCGCGACCTGGGAGGCGAGACGCGTCCGGCCGTCGTACATGGTGAGCAGGATGGTCGACACATGCAGGTCGGGGTTGAGGTGCCCCCGTACCAGGTCGACATTGCGCAGCAGCTGGCCGAGCCCCTCCAACGCGTAGTACTCGCACTGGATCGGGATGAGCACCTCGGCGCCCGCGACCAGAGCATTGACCGTCAGCAGGCCGAGCGAGGGCGGGCAGTCGATGAGGATGTAGTCGAGCGGCTGCTCGTACGCCAGGATCGCCCGCTGGAGCCGGCTCTCCCGTGCCACCAGGGACACCAGCTCGATCTCCGCACCGGCGAGATCGATCGTGGCGGGGGCGCAGAAGAGACCCTCGACGTCCACCACCGGCTGGACGACCTCGGCCAGCGGCTTACTCTCCACCAACACGTCGTAGATGGACGGAACCTCGGCGTGGTGGTCGATCCCCAGCGCAGTGGACGCATTGCCCTGAGGGTCGAGATCGATCACCAGGACGCGGCCACCATGGAGGGCCAGCGATGCAGCAAGGTTGACGGTGGTCGTCGTCTTGCCGACACCGCCCTTCTGGTTGGCGACCACGATGACTCTGGTCTGCTCCGGACGTGGCAGACCTTCGCCGGCGCGGCCCAGAGCCTCCACCGCGAGTTGGGCAGCACGACCGATGGGAGTGTCGTCCATCGGAGGCGGTGTTTCACGTGAAACATCCGCCCCCATCGACTCGGTACGGGGACCGGGGACCGGATCGGTCATCGGTCCCGCGATGTTGGCGTCGGACCGCAAGGATTCACTCTCCTCGACTTCAGGCTCGCAATGAACAGAGCCTCCCATGTCTTCGGGGTCGTGAACCAGTGAGGCCTGTTGTTCTGTGGAGAAATCCACCTCTGTGGACAACTCCGTGCCCCTCAAGGGGGACGGAGTGTCACCAGAGGCCCCCTCTCCGAGGGCTCCGAGAGATTTTCGGTCGCGTGGTTCGGCCGCGGCGCGGGTTCGACCGATGATGCCGTGCAGCAGTGAGCGACGTTTCACGTGAAACACGATGCACAGCGCGCGGTACCGAAAAGCCGCGACACTCCGTCATGCGTAGGTTTGGCAGCTTGTGTGGAGTACGTCACGTCCTCAGGACGGATCAGCGGCGCCTACGCGCCCTCCCCGTACGAGCGGCCTTCGCTCGCTTGGCCGCGAAACGCACACCGCCCGGGCTTTCCCCGACCTCCACACGCACGACGGTCGACAGCGGATCCACCACGCCCTCACCCACATGCAGGATCGACGTGGAGACCGCTCCCAGCTTGGTCAGGGCGGTCGCCGCGGCCTTCAGCTCCTCCTCCGCCGTGTCCCCCTTCAGGGCGAGCATCTCGCCGTAGGGACGCAGCAGCGGGATACCCCAGGCGGCCAGCCGGTCCAGCGGGGCCACGGCACGGGCCGTCACCACATGCACCGGAGGCAGCTTGCCCATGACCTCCTCGGCACGACCGCGCACGACAGTCACATGGTCCAGGCCCAGCAGTTCGACGACCTCGGTGAGGAAGTTGGTCCGCCGGAGCAGAGGCTCCAAAAGGGTGATGTTGAGGTCCTCCCGGACCAACGCCAGCGGAATACCGGGCAGGCCGGCACCGGAGCCCACATCGCACACCGTCACCCCCTCGGGGACGGCCTCCGAGAGCACCGCGCAGTTCAGCAGATGCCGCTCCCACAGGCGGGGCACTTCCCGTGGGCCGATCAGACCACGCTGCACGCCTGCCTCGGCGAGCAGCTCCGCGTAGCGGACCGCATCGGCGAAGCGCTCGCCGAACACTTCCCGCGCCTGCTCGGGCGTCGGGGGGAGCTCCGCAGCCTCCGTCACGGGGACCGTCCTTCCGTACAGCGCCGGTGCTCCGTGCACCGGCCACCAGAACTACCAGGCTGACAAAGTTCGGCCCCGCCTGCGGGCAGACGGGGCCGGTGAAATGTGGGGACCGATCAGGCGGGAAGCACGACGACGAACCGCTGCGGCTCCTCGCCCTCCGACTCGCTGCGCAGTCCGGCGGACTTGACCGCGTCGTGCACGACCTTGCGCTCGAACGGGGTCATCGGCTTGAGCTTCACGGGCTCGCCGGTGTTCTTCACCTCGGCGGCGGCCTTGGCGCCCAGCTCGGAGAGCTCGGCGCGCTTCTTGGCACGGTAGCCCGCGATGTCGAGCATCAGACGGCTGCGGTCACCGGTCTCCCGGTGCACGGCCAGGCGGGTCAGCTCCTGGAGCGCCTCCAGCACCTCGCCGTCACGGCCGACCAGCTTCTGCAGGTCGCGGCCGCCGGCGTCGCTGATGATCGACACGGCGGCCCGGTCGGCCTCGACGTCCATGTCGATGTCGCCGTCGAGGTCGGCGATGTCCAGCAGACCCTCAAGGTAGTCCGCCGCGATCTCACCCTCCTGCTCCAGGCGGGTGAGGGTGTCTGCACCCTCGGCAGCGGCGGAGGTGGTGCCTTCCGTCACGGGATGGACTCCTTCTTACTTCTTGGACGGGGACTTGGGGCGCTGCGGACCGCCCTTGCGCTGACCGGACTGGGCCCTGCTGCGGCCGTTGGAACCGGCCTTCGGCGACTCCCCTGCGGCCGGCTTGGCGTCCTGCGGCTCGTCGGACTTCTCCAGCGAAGTGGTCTTCTCCGCAGAGTCCGACGTGGCGTCGTCGGCAGCCTTCGGGCCGCCGGACTGACGCTGGGCCTTGGTCTGGCGCTTGGGCTGCTGACGCTTGGCGGTGGCAGCGGTCGTGACGCCGTCCTCGGTCTGCTCGACGGCCGGAGCCTCACCCTTCACCACGGTGCCGTCGGTCTGGGCCACAAGACCCGACTTGGTCAGCGCATTGATGAACTTGCGCTCGAACTCGTTACGGTCGCGGCCCTTGGCGACGATCGCCTTGATGATGGTCTTCTCACTGCGGCGACGGGTCTTGCCGTGGTGCGTGACGTGCTTGGTGAGGCGCTCCAGGTAGGCGGCCTGCGCCTTGGAACCCGGGGTCGGGTTGTTGCGGATGACGTACATCTGCTGGCCCATGGTCCACACGTTGGTGGTCAGCCAGTAGACGAGAACACCGACCGGGAAGTTGATGCCGAAGACGGCGAACATCACCGGGAAGACGTACATCATCATCTTCTGCTGCTGCATGAAGGGCGTCTTCACCGTGGTGTCGACGTTCTTCGTCATCAGCTGGCGCTGCGTGTAGAACTGCGACGCCGACATCAGGACGATCATGATTGCGGTGACGACCCGGACGTCGGTGAGGGAGGCGCCGAGCGCCTCCACCTTCGACGAACCGTCCGTGAACTTCGCAGCGAGCGGGGCACCGAAGATGTGCGCCTTACGGGCGCTGGCGAGCAGCGACTCGTTGATGACACCGATCGTGGTGCCCGTCGCGATGCCGTTGAGCACGTGGTACAGGGCGAAGAAGAACGGGGACTGCGCCAGGATGGGAAGGCACGAGGAGAGCGGGTTGGTACCCGACTCCTTGTACAGCTTCATCATCTCTTCGGACTGACGCTGCTTGTCGTTCTTGTAGCGCTCCTGGATCTTCTTCATCTCGGGCTGCAGCGTCTGCATGGCCCGGGTCGCCTTGATCTGCTTCACGAAGAGCGGGATCAGGCAGATGCGGATCAGGATCACCAGGGACACGATGGACAAGCCCCAGGCCCAGCCCGTGTCGGGACCGAAGATCTTCCCGTACACGGAATGGAACTGGACGATGACCCACGAAACGGGTGTCGTGATGAAGCTGAACAGGCTGGCAATCGTGTCCACTAATCATGCTCCTTGGGCATGGGACGAAGTCTCTGCGGCCGGGCTCGAAGGAAGATCGGAGAGAGCCTTCTCTTCGGTGGCCGGTTCGGCGGCGGAGGGCCCGCCCTTGCGTGCACGCCAGGCGTCACGCAGCATTTCGTGCCACCGCGGGCGCTTGCGCGGCGGGACGTGGTCCACACCACCCAGCGACCACGGGTTGCACCGCAGGATGCGCCAGGCCGTGAGTGCCGTCCCCTTGATCGCACCGTGCCGGTCGATGGCCGTATAGCCGTAGTGGGAGCACGACGGGTAGTACTTGCACACCGGCCCGAGCAGCGGACTGATCGTCCACTGGTACAGCTTGATCAGAGCCAGCAGCGGGTACTTCATCGCGCGCCCCCTCCCAGCAGCCGCTCGACGGCGGCATCCAGGTCTCGGGCCAGCTGTGCATGGTCGGCGTCGCCCGCTCCGGGCAGCGCTCGTACGACTACCAGGCTACCGGGGGGAAACAGGGCGACTCGGTCACGCATCAGATGGCGCAGTCTGCGCTTCACTTTGTTGCGCACGACCGCACCACCCACCGCCTTGCTCACGACGAAACCCGCACGCGTCGGGGGAGCGCTCTCCCCAGGCGCGTGCGGGTCCGTGGCACCGCTACGAAGATGGACGACGAGAGACGGGCGACCAGCCCGGCGACCCCGTCGTACCGCGGTCGCGAAGTCCTCGCGCCGCCTCAGCCGATGCTCGGTAGGCAGCACGACGTCATGACCTGATCAGGATCAGGCGGAAAGGCTGGCGCGACCCTTGGCACGACGGTTCGCGAGAATCGCGCGGCCGGCACGGGTACGCATCCGAAGGCGGAAGCCGTGGGTCTTCGCGCGACGACGGTTGTTCGGCTGGAAGGTGCGCTTGCTCACTCGGGGGCTCCAGAAATCAAATCGGTGGTGGCGGGTGCCGTCCTGGCTGTCACCGTGCGCCCACGAGTAGCTCGCATCACGCCCGAGTGCACCGCTTCCCGATCACCTTCAGCGATCTGTGCCCATCGGAGGCAGGCGGCAGCAGCCATCGACAACTCGACCTGGTTACGGTACGCGGGGCTACGCCATTCGGTCAAACCAGCGGTGACGGAGAGACACTATCCACAGGCTGGGGACAACAACTTGAACCGCAGCCGCCACGCTGACTACCGTGGCTGAACTCCGATTCGTTCCTTTATCCCCGCCCGACCTGATTTTCATCCCGACCCGTCCTCGAACCACACGTTCGTGGGACCTGTGAGAGAGCGTGCCCTGTGGCTGACGTACCTGCCGATCTTGCCGCAGTGTGGCCACGAGTACTGGAGCAGCTCCTCGGTGAGGGCCGCGGTCAGGGTGTGGAGGCAAAGGACGAACACTGGATCCGGCGCTGCCAGCCGCTCGCGCTGGTCGCGGACACCGCCCTGCTCGCCGTACCGAACGAATTCGCGAAGAACGTACTGGAGGGCCGTCTCGCCCCCATCGTCAGCGAGACCCTGAGCCGCGAGTGCGGCCGCCCGATCCGGATCGCGATCACCGTGGACGAGTCGGCGGGGGAGCCCCCGGCTCCGCCGGCCCCGCCCGTGCAGCAGCAGCGATACGAGGAGCCCGAGCTCCCCTCGTCCCCGTACGAGGGCGGCTACGGCCGTCACCGCGCCGAGGACCAGGGCGGACGGGACCAGCTCCCCACCGCCCGCCCGGCCTACCCCTCGGAGTACCAGCGCCCCGAGCCCGGCGCCTGGCCGCGCCCCGGGCAGGACGAGTACGGCTGGCAGCAGCCGCGGCTCGGCTTCCCCGAACGCGACCCCTACGCCTCACCGTCCCAGGACACCTACCGCTCGGACGGCTACGGCGACTCCTACTCCCAGGACTACCGGCCCCAGCAGCCGATGGACCGGCCGCCGTACGAACAGCAGCGCGCCGAGTACGAACCGCCGCGTCCCGACTACGACAAGCGCTCCGACTACGACAAGCGCCCGGATTACGACAAGCGCCCGGATTACGACAAGCGCCCCGACTACGACCGGTCCGACTACGACCAGCGCGACACCGGCCGCCGTGACCTGCCCGAGCCCCCCGGCGGGGGCGGCCAGGCACACCGGGGCGGTCCCGGACGCCCGGACCTGCCCGGCGCCGGCGGGCCCGGCTCGCTGGGCTCGAAGCCCGCACCGGCCGGCGGGCCCGCCGAGCCGACCGCGCGCCTGAACCCGAAGTACCTCTTCGACACGTTCGTCATCGGCGCGTCCAACCGCTTCGCGCACGCGGCCGCGGTCGCCGTCGCCGAGGCGCCCGCGAAGGCGTACAACCCCCTCTTCATCTACGGGGAGTCCGGGCTCGGCAAGACACACCTGCTGCACGCGATCGGGCACTACGCGCGGAGCCTCTACCCGGGAACGCGCGTGCGGTACGTGAGCTCGGAGGAGTTCACCAACGAGTTCATCAACTCGATCCGCGACGGCAAGGGCGACAGCTTCCGCAAGCGCTACCGCGAGATGGACATCCTGCTCGTCGACGACATCCAGTTCCTCGCGGACAAGGAGTCGACGCAGGAGGAGTTCTTCCACACCTTCAACACGCTCCACAACGCGAACAAGCAGATCGTGCTCTCCAGCGACCGGCCGCCCAAGCAGCTGGTCACGCTGGAGGACCGGCTGCGGAACCGTTTCGAGTGGGGTCTGATCACCGACGTCCAGCCGCCGGAACTGGAGACGCGTATCGCGATCCTCCGCAAGAAGGCGGTGCAGGAGCAGCTGAACGCACCGCCGGAGGTGCTGGAGTTCATCGCCTCCCGCATCTCCCGCAACATCCGTGAGCTGGAGGGCGCGCTGATCCGGGTGACGGCGTTCGCGTCGCTCAACCGGCAGCCGGTGGATCTCGGGCTGACGGAGATCGTCCTCAAGGACCTGATCCCCGGCGGCCAGGACACCACGCCGGAGATCACCGCGACGGCCATCATGGCCTCGACCGCCGACTACTTCGGCCTCACCGTCGAGGACCTGTGCGGGAGCTCGCGCGGCCGGCAACTGGTCACGGCACGGCAGATCGCCATGTACCTGTGCCGGGAGCTGACCGACCTGTCGCTGCCGAAGATCGGGGCGCAGTTCGGCAACCGGGACCACACGACCGTGATGCACGCCGACCGGAAGATCCGGGCGTTGATGGCCGAGCGGCGGTCGATCTACAACCAGGTGACGGAGCTGACCAACCGCATCAAGAACGGGTAGCCGACGGTTCCACGGCGTCCAGGGCGCCCTTGGGAGAGATCCCGGGGGCGCCTTTTGGTGTCCTGGGGCGGTTCGGCAGTGGGTCGCCGCGGGCCCGGTGGGGGCTTGTCGCGCAGTTCCCCGCGCCCCTGGAGGGGCGCTTCAGCGAACGGGGTCGCGAAGGAAACGTCCCTCGCTGTTCGAATACAGCGCTGGTTACGGCCGTCCTCCACAGATTTGCTGACTTTCTTGCGTCCACACCCTGGGGACTGTGAAGTTGTCCCGAACGTCGTCCACAGGCTGGGGGTTGAAAGAGCATCAGGGCAGCTCAAGTGGCTGTGGAATCGTGGATGACGGATCTCCACAGGCTGTGGACGACGAAATGATCCACAGGGTGTGCATGAAGTTGTCCACCGGTAGCCCACAGGGCGAGGGGTGGTTGTCCCCAGCGATCCGCAGCTTCTCCACATGGCTGTCCACTGTTCGGCAACGCGACGCGCCTGCTCACCGAGGCGAGTGAAAGGCGTCACACGAAGGTGCCGGGTTGGCCTGTGGGAAACGTGGGTAAAGCTGGGGACGGCGCTGGGGAGAAGTCCCCTCGGGCTGTGCATGGTGTGTGCAGAACTTTCTGTTCTCCACAGAGACACCGAGTTGTCCACCGGTCCCACCCACAGGGGCAGTGGACAAAATATCGCCCCTGAGCTGGGCAAACGAGGTTATCCACGGTATCCACAGCCCCTACTACTACTGACAACTAGAGAGAGCTGGGAATCCGTTTCGAAGAGGGCCCTGTGCACAACTCGCCCTCCGGCCTCTGACCGCGCCTCGTCACGACTTGACCCCGAGAGGCACCAGCTGTCAGTGCGGTGCGTCAGACTGGTCCCCGGTGTTCTTCCCCTCCCCGGGGCTCACGACACCGAGTCAGACGACGAAGGCGAAGCAGGGCGAGAAGCGCCGGCAACAGCAGGAGGCGGCTTAGGTGAAGATCCGGGTGGAACGCGACGTACTCGCGGAGGCAGTGGCCTGGGCGGCACGCAGCCTCCCGGCCCGTCCGCCGGCGCCGGTCCTCGCCGGCCTGCTCCTGAGGGCCGAGGACGGCCAGCTGAGCCTGTCCAGCTTCGACTACGAGGTCTCCGCGCGGGTCAGCGTCGAGACCGAGGTCGAGGAGGAGGGCACCGTGCTGGTCTCCGGCCGGCTGCTCGCCGACATCTGCCGTGCGCTCCCCAACCGGCCGGTGGAGATTTCCACAGACGGTGTACGAGCCACGGTGGTCTGTGGATCCTCCCGGTTCACGCTGCACACACTGCCTGTGGAGGAGTACCCCTCGCTGCCGCAGATGCCGAACGCGACGGGCACGGTCCCCGGCGAGGTCTTCGCCTCCGCCGTCTCCCAGGTGGCCATCGCCGCCGGCCGTGACGACACGCTGCCGGTGCTGACCGGTGTGCGGATCGAGATCGAGGGCGACACCGTCACCCTGGCCTCCACCGACCGCTACCGCTTCGCGGTCCGCGAGTTCCTGTGGAAGCCGGAGAACCCGGAGGCCTCCGCGGTCGCCCTGGTGCCCGCCAAGACGCTCCTGGACACCGCCAAGGCCCTCACGAGCGGCGACAGCGTCATCCTGGCGCTCTCCGGCTCGGGTGCGGGCGAGGGCCTCATCGGTTTCGAGGGCGCGGGCCGCCGTACGACCACGCGTCTGCTGGAGGGCGACCTGCCGAAGTACCGGTCGCTGTTCCCGACCGAGTTCAACTCCGTGGCCGTGATCGAGACCGCCCCCTTCGTGGAGGCCGTCAAGCGTGTCGCCCTGGTCGCCGAGCGGAACACCCCGGTGCGGCTCAGCTTCGAGCAGGGTGTGCTGATCCTGGAGGCAGGTTCCAGCGACGACGCACAGGCTGTGGAGCGGGTCGACGCGCAGCTGGAGGGTGACGACGTCTCCATCGCCTTCAACCCGACCTTCCTGCTGGACGGCCTGAGCGCGATCGACTCGCCGGTGGCCCAGCTGTCGTTCACGACGTCCACCAAACCCGCGCTGCTCAGTGGCAAGCCGGCGCTGGACGCGGAGTCGGACGACGCGTACAAGTACCTGATCATGCCGGTGCGTCTCAGCGGCTGAGTTGTCCACAGCTGTGCACGGTGCGGGTCGCTCCCTGTGGGTGACCGGCACCGTGATCCGGTGAGTTTCCCCAGGTGAGCGGCTATACCCCACAACTGTGCACAAAGGGTCGCGATTAGGCTCGGCGCGGGTACGCAAGTGCCTCTCCTGCCACACCGCAACCTTAAGGATCACAACTGATGGAGCTCGGTCTCGTCGGCCTCGGCAAGATGGGCGGCAACATGCGCGAGCGGATCCGCCGCGCGGGCCACACCGTCGTCGGATACGACCGCAACCCCGACCTCGCCGATGTCCACAGCCTGGAAGAGCTTGTGGGCAAGCTGAGCGGGCCCCGCGTGGTGTGGGTGATGGTCCCGGCCGGGGCGCCCACCCAGTCCACGATCGACGAGCTGGCCGAGTTGCTGGAGCCCGGTGACGTGGTCGTCGACGGCGGCAACTCCCGCTGGACGGACGACGAGCGGCACGCGGAGGAGCTGGCGGCCAAGGGCATCGGCTTCATCGACTGCGGTGTCTCCGGCGGTGTCTGGGGCCTGGAGAACGGCTATGCGCTGATGTACGGCGGCGCCGCCGAGGACGTCGAGAAGGTGCGGCCGGTGTTCGACGCGCTGAAGCCCGAGGGCGACTTCGGTTCGGTGCACGCCGGCAAGGTCGGCGCGGGCCACTTCGCGAAGATGGTCCACAACGGCATCGAGTACGCGATGATGCAGGCCTACGCTGAGGGCTGGGAGCTCCTGGAGAAGGTCGACTCCGTCACGGACGTGCGCGAGGTCTTCCGCTCCTGGCAGGAGGGCACGGTCATCCGTTCCTGGCTGCTCGACCTGGCGGTGAACGCCCTCGACGAGGACGAGCACCTGGACAGGCTGAAGGGTTTTGCACAGGACTCCGGCGAGGGCCGGTGGACTGTGGAGGCCGCCATAGACAACGCGGTGCCGCTGCCCGCGATCACCGCTTCGCTGTTCGCGCGGTTCGCCTCCCGGCAGGAGGACTCGCCGCAGATGAAGATGATCGCCGCGCTGCGCAACCAGTTCGGCGGCCACGCCGTAGAGGCGAAGTAGAGAAGAAGTAGCAGGTCACGGGGAGGTCGGCGAAACACCCATGCACGTCACGCATCTGTCGCTGGCCGACTTCCGCTCCTATGCCCGGGTCGAGGTCCCGCTCGACCCGGGCGTCACCGCCTTCGTCGGCCCCAACGGCCAGGGCAAGACCAATCTCGTCGAGGCGGTCGGCTATCTCGCCACCCTCGGCAGCCACCGGGTCGCCTCCGACGCGCCCCTGGTCCGGATGGGCGCCGACCGCGCGATCATCCGGGCGCAGGTCCGGCAGGGCGACCGGCAGCAGCTGGTCGAGCTGGAGCTGAACCCGGGCAAGGCCAACCGTGCCCGCATCAACAGGTCCTCGCAGGTCAGGCCGCGGGATGTGCTGGGCATCGTGCGGACCGTGCTGTTCGCGCCCGAGGATCTGGCTCTGGTGAAGGGCGATCCCGGTGAGCGGCGGCGCTTCCTGGACGAGCTGATCACCGCGCGGTCGCCGCGGATGGCGGGGGTGCGGTCCGACTACGAGCGGGTGCTGAAGCAGCGGAACACCCTCTTGAAGACCGCCGCCCTGGCGCGGCGGCACGGCGGGCGGTCCACCGATCTGTCCACGCTCGACGTGTGGGACCAGCATCTCGCGCGGGCCGGTGCCGAGCTGCTCGCCCAGCGGCTCGATCTGGTCGCCGCGATCCAGCCGCTCGCGGACAAGGCGTACGAGCAGCTGGCGCCGGGCGGCGGTCCGGTCGCGCTGGAGTACAAGCCGTCCGCGCCCGGTGAGGCCCACACCCGTGAGGATCTGTACGGCCAGCTGATGGCGGCCCTGGCGGACGCCCGCAAGCAGGAGATCGAGCGGGGGGTGACCCTGGTCGGCCCGCACCGCGACGACCTGGTCCTCAAGCTCGGGCAGCTGCCGGCCAAGGGGTACGCCTCGCACGGCGAGTCCTGGTCGTACGCGCTGGCGCTGCGCCTCGCGTCGTACGACCTGCTGCGCGCCGAGGGCAACGAGCCGGTGCTGGTGCTCGACGACGTGTTCGCCGAGCTGGACGCCCGGCGCCGGGAGCGGCTGGCGGAGCTGGTCGCGCCCGGGGAGCAGGTGCTGGTGACGGCTGCTGTGGACGACGATGTGCCGCACATCCTCACGGGTACGCGGTATGCGGTGGCGGACGAGACGGTGGAGCGCGTATGAGCACCGACGGACCCGTCCCCAAGGGTGACAGGACAGAGCCTTCGGGTGTCGATCTCGCGCGCGTGGCGCTGCGTGCGGCTAAGGAGGCGGCACGCGCGCGTGGTGACGCGGCGCAGCAGAAGAAGCAGGCGCGCCGTGGCGGCGGTCTGCGCTCCGGCGCGCGTGCCGACGGGCGTGACCCCATGGCGCTCGGGTCGGCCATCAACCGGCTGATCACCGAGCGGGGCTGGGAGACGCCGGCCGCGGTCGGCGGGGTGATGGGCCGCTGGCCGCAGATCGTGGGCGAGGACCTGGCCAAGCACTGTGTGCCGCAGCGGTACGACGAGGACGAGCGGGTGCTGGTCGTGCAGTGCGACTCGACGGCGTGGGCGACCCAGTTGCGGCATCTCGCGCCGGCGCTGGTGGCCCGTCTGAACGAGGACCTCGGGCACGGCACCGTGCGCATGATCAAGGTGCTGAATCCGGGGGGTCCGGCCCGGCGCTACGGCCCGTTGCGGGCCCCTGGGAGCACCGGTCCGGGCGATACCTACGGGTGACGTGCGGGTGACTTACGTCACGCCATGAGCCGGGTGCGGAGCCTTCGTGCGGCCCCCTCGGCTGATCGTCGTACAACCACACGCGGTTGCGAATCGTGACCTGACCCCGGAGTAGCCAAGGGTTGACAGCCGGAAGCGCTGAGTGCCGCCGTGAGCCTCTTTGAGCCCCCATCCGTATATCGGGAGTCGGCGGAGGCGGGTTCAGGGCGGCACATGCGGACTCAGGTACCGGCAAACCCCCATCACTGTCGGCGCTACCGGTAGACTGGAAGCCAATCCCGCCCCGAACGTGGGGACCGCCCGGGAAAAGCTGAGCAACGCTGATCAAGGCTTACCAACGCAACATGCCGCAGCCGCTCCGGCAACCCGCCGACGAGCCTGGCTCGTGCTGTGCCAGAAAGGGCGCTTCGTGGCCGATTCCGGCAACCCCAACGAGAACATCCCGTCCACCGACGCCGGCGCGAACGGTGAGGTCACCGCCTCCTACGACGCCAGCGCCATCACCGTCCTCGAAGGGCTGGACGCGGTCCGCAAGCGACCCGGTATGTACATCGGCTCCACCGGCGAGCGCGGTCTGCACCACCTCGTGTACGAGGTCGTGGACAACTCCGTCGACGAGGCTCTGGCGGGCCACGCGGACACGATCGACGTGACGATCCTGGCCGACGGCGGCGTGCGCGTCGTCGACAACGGCCGTGGCATCCCGGTCGGCATCGTGGCGTCCGAGGGCAAGCCGGCCGTCGAGGTCGTGCTGACCGTGCTGCACGCGGGCGGCAAGTTCGGCGGCGGCGGTTACGCGGTCTCCGGTGGTCTGCACGGCGTCGGCGTCTCCGTCGTGAACGCCCTTTCCTCCCGGGTCTCGGTCGAGATCAGGACCGACGGCCACCGCTGGACGCAGGACTACAAGCTGGGCGTCCCGACGGCTCCGCTGGCGCAGCACGAGGAGACGGGCGAGACCGGCACCTCGGTGACGTTCTGGGCGGACCCGGACATCTTCGAGACCACCGAGTACTCCTTCGAGACGCTGTCGCGGCGTTTCCAGGAGATGGCGTTCCTCAACAAGGGTCTGACGATCCGGCTCACCGACGAGCGCGAGTCGGCGAAGGCCGTCGCCGGGGCGGACGAGGCCGGTGCGGACGAGAAGTCCGAGGTCAAGACGGTCACGTACCACTACGAGGGCGGCATCGTCGACTTCGTGAAGTACCTCAACTCCCGCAAGGGCGACGTGGTGCACCCGACCGTCATCGACCTGGAGGCGGAGGACAAGGACAAGAGCCTGTCCCTCGAGGTCGCCATGCAGTGGAACAGCGGCTACAGCGAGGGCGTGTACTCGTTCGCCAACATCATCCACACGCATGAGGGCGGTACGCACGAGGAGGGCTTCCGCGCGGCGCTGACCTCGCTGATCAACAAGTACGCGCGCGACAAGAAGCTGCTCCGCGAGAAGGACGACAACCTCACCGGTGACGACATCCGCGAGGGTCTGACCGCGATCATCTCGGTGAAGCTGAGCGAGCCGCAGTTCGAGGGCCAGACGAAGACCAAGCTGGGCAACACGGAGGCCAAGACCTTCGTGCAGAAGGCGGTCTACGAGCACCTGAACGACTGGCTGGACCGCAACCCGGTCGAGGCGGCGGACATCATCCGCAAGGGCATCCAGGCGGCCACCGCGCGCGTGGCGGCCCGCAAGGCCCGTGACCTGACCCGTCGCAAGGGCCTCCTGGAGAGCGCCTCGCTGCCGGGCAAGCTCTCCGACTGCCAGTCGAACGACCCCACCAAGTGCGAGATCTTCATCGTCGAGGGTGACTCCGCCGGCGGCTCGGCCAAGTCCGGCCGCAACCCGCAGTACCAGGCGATCCTCCCGATCCGCGGCAAGATCCTCAACGTCGAGAAGGCGCGGATCGACAAGATCCTGCAGAACCAGGAGATCCAGGCGCTGATCTCCGCGTTCGGCACCGGTGTGCACGAGGACTTCGACATCTCGAAGCTCCGGTACCACAAGATCATCCTGATGGCGGACGCCGACGTCGACGGCCAGCACATCTCCACCCTGCTGCTGACCTTCCTGTTCCGCTTCATGCGGCCGCTGGTCGAGGCCGGGCACGTGTACCTCTCCCGCCCCCCGCTCTACAAGATCAAGTGGGGCCGGGACGACGTCGAGTACGCGTACTCGGACCGCGAACGCGACGCGCTCATCGAGATGGGCCGCCAGCGCGGCAAGCGGGTCCGCGAGGACTCGATCCAGCGCTTCAAGGGTCTCGGCGAGATGAACGCGGAGGAGCTGCGCGTGACCACCATGGACCAGGAGCACCGGGTCCTCGGCCAGGTCACCCTGGACGACGCAGCCCAGGCCGACGACCTGTTCTCGGTCCTGATGGGCGAGGACGTCGAGGCCCGCCGCGCGTTCATCCAGCGCAACGCCAAGGACGTCCGCTTCCTCGACATCTGAGTCGGTCTCAGCTGACCGCACAGGGAAGGATCTTCACCAGCAATGACCGACGAGAACACTCCCGTCACCCCTGAAGAGGGCGGCGAACTGGCGATGCGTGTCGAGCCCGTCGGGCTCGAGACGGAGATGCAGCGCTCGTACCTGGACTACGCGATGTCCGTCATCGTGTCCCGGGCGCTGCCGGACGTCCGGGACGGTCTCAAGCCCGTCCACCGCCGGGTGCTGTACGCCATGTACGACGGCGGCTACCGCCCCGAGCGCGGCTTCTACAAGTGCGCGCGCGTGGTCGGCGACGTGATGGGCAACTACCACCCGCACGGTGACAGTTCGATCTACGACGCCCTGGTCCGCCTCGCCCAGCCCTGGTCGATGCGCATGCCGCTCGTCGACTCCAACGGCAACTTCGGCTCGCCGGGCAACGACCCGGCGGCGGCCATGCGGTACACCGAGTGCAAGCTCGCGCCGCTGTCGATGGAGATGGTCCGCGACATCGACGAGGAGACCGTCGACTTCACGGACAACTACGACGGCCGCTCCCAGGAGCCGACCGTCCTGCCCGCCCGTTTCCCGAACCTGCTGATCAACGGCTCCGCCGGCATCGCGGTCGGCATGGCGACCAACATCCCGCCGCACAACCTGCGCGAGGTCGCGGCCGGCGCCCAGTGGTACCTGGAGAACCCGGAGGCCTCGCACGAGGAGCTCCTGGACGCGCTGATCGAGCGGATCAAGGGCCCCGACTTCCCGACCGGCGCGCTGGTCGTCGGCCGCAAGGGCATCGAGGAGGCCTACCGCACGGGCCGTGGCTCGATCACCATGCGGGCGGTCGTCGAGGTCGAGGAGATCCAGAACCGCCAGTGCCTGGTGGTCACGGAGCTGCCGTACCAGGTGAACCCCGACAACCTCGCGCAGAAGATCGCCGACCTGGTGAAGGACGGCAAGGTCGGCGGTATCGCGGACGTCCGTGACGAGACCTCGTCGCGCACGGGCCAGCGGCTCGTCATCGTGCTCAAGAGGGACGCGGTCGCCAAGGTCGTCCTCAACAACCTCTACAAGCACACCGACCTGCAGACCAACTTCGGCGCCAACATGCTGGCGCTGGTCGACGGTGTGCCGCGCACCCTGTCTCTGGACGCGTTCATCCGGCACTGGGTGACGCACCAGATCGAGGTCATCGTCCGCCGTACGAAGTTCCGGCTGCGCAAGGCCGAGGAGCGGGCGCACATCCTGCGCGGTCTGCTCAAGGCGCTGGACGCGATCGACGAGGTCATCGCGCTGATCCGGGCCAGCGAGACGGTCGAGATCGCGCGCACCGGCCTGATGGGGCTCCTGGAGATCGACGAGATCCAGGCCAACGCCATCCTGGAGATGCAGCTGCGCCGGCTGGCCGCCCTGGAGCGCCAGAAGATCATCCAGGAGCACGACGAGCTCCAGGCGAAGATCACCGAGTACAACGCGATCCTGGCCTCGCCGGAGCGCCAGCGCGCGATCGTCAGCACCGAGCTGGCCGCGATCGTGGAGAAGTTCGGCGACGACCGCAAGACCATGCTGGTGCCCTACGACGGTGACATGTCCATCGAGGACCTGATCGCCGAGGAGGACATCGTCGTCACGGTCTCGCGCGGCGGTTACGTCAAGCGGACCAAGACGGTCGACTACCGGGCGCAGAAGCGCGGCGGCAAGGGTGTGCGCGGTACGAAGCTGAAGGAAGACGACATCGTCGACCACTTCTTCGTCTCGACCACGCACCACTGGCTGCTGTTCTTCACCAACAAGGGCCGGGTGTACCGGGCGAAGGCGTACGAGCTGCCGGACGCCGGCCGTGACGCGCGCGGTCAGCACGTGGCGAACCTGCTGGCCTTCCAGCCCGACGAGGCGATCGCCGAGATCCTCGCGATCCGCGACTACGAGGCGACGCCCTACCTGGTGCTGGCCACCAAGGGCGGTCTGGTCAAGAAGACGCCTCTGAAGGATTACGATTCGCCCCGAACCGGCGGTGTGATCGCGATCAACCTGCGTGAGCGCGAGGACGGTTCCGACGACGAACTGATCGGCGCCGAACTGGTCTCGGCCGACGACGATCTGCTTCTGATCAGCAAGAAGGCACAGTCGATCAGGTTCACCGCCTCCGACGACACTCTGCGCCCCATGGGCCGGGCCACCTCCGGTGTCAAGGGCATGAGTTTCCGCGAGGGCGATGAACTTCTGTCGATGAATGTTGTTCGACCCGGTACGTTCGTGTTCACTGCCACCGACGGGGGGTACGCGAAGCGGACCCGTGTCGACGAGTACCGCGTCCAGGGCCGCGGCGGCCTCGGCATCAAGGCCGCCAAGATCGTGGAGGACCGGGGTTCGCTCGTTGGCGCGCTGGTTGTCGAGGAGAACGACGAGATCCTCGCCATCACTCTGTCCGGCGGTGTGATTCGTACGCGAGTCAACGAGGTCAGGGAGACGGGCCGTGACACCATGGGCGTCCAACTGATCAACCTGGGCAAGCGCGATGCCGTCGTCGGTATCGCACGTAACGCCGAGGCCGGCAGCGAGGCGGAGGAAGTCGACGGCGAGGACGCCGTGGACGAGACCGCCGAGGATGCCGTGACCACCGGCACGGACGAGGGTGAGGCGCCCTCGGCCGAGTAGGCACGAGGAGTGAGTCATCGTGAGCGGAGCCACGGGCGCCGGATCGGCCGGTACCTCGACGGGTACGGAGGCGGACGGCGGCGGCCGTGGCTCCGCCGCGTCCGGCGGGGGCACCGAGGGCGGTGCGCAGCCGATGGACACGCACACCACCCAGCTGAAGGCGATCAAGGCGCCCGCGAAGGCGTCCGCGCCGGACGCGGAGGGGACCCAGGGGGGAACCGTGACCGACAGCCGAGGCCAGGCCGCGCCGGGCGACCGGACGGCGCCCGCGCAGCCGGCGCAGGCCCCGTCCCCGCTGCCCGGGGAGCGGCGCCCGGAGCAGCCTGCCGGGCCCTACCACCCGCCGCAGGCCTACCCGGCGGCGCAGGCCGCGCCGGCGCCCGCGGAGGCGGTACGGCGGCCGCGTACCGGTGCGGGTGCGCGTCCCACCGCCCCGCGCACCCGCAAGGCCCGTCTGCGGGTCGCCAAGGCGGATCCCTGGTCGGTGATGAAGGTCAGCTTCCTGCTCTCCATCGCGCTCGGCATCTGCTCGATCGTGGCGGCCGCGGTGCTGTGGATGGTCCTGGACGCGATGGGTGTGTTCTCGACGGTCGGCGGCACGATCTCGGAGGCGACCGGCTCCAACGAGTCGAACGGTTTCGACCTGCAGTCGTTCCTCTCCCTGCCGCACGTCCTGATGTTCACGTCGATCATCGCGGTCATCGACGTCGTCCTCGCGACGGCGCTGGCGACCCTCGGCGCGTTCATCTACAACCTCTCCGCGGGCTTCGTCGGCGGCATCGAGCTGACCTTGGCCGAGGACGAGTAACCGGGGTTCAAACCTCTCGTGACGGTCCCCCGACAACCGATTTTGGGACTGCCCCGGTCGTGCGCTAATCTTCAGGAGTCAGCGCGCGGGACACACACCGCAAAGCGCGGCGGGGCTATAGCTCAGTTGGTTAGAGCGCATCCCTGATAAGGATGAGGCCACAGGTTCAAATCCTGTTAGCCCCACCAGTACGAAGGCCCCCGGTCCGGACGGATCGGGGGCCTTCGGCGTTTTCGGTCGGCATCGGTGTGCCGTGCAACCTTGTTTTCCGGTGGTGAGTCTTCACGCTGAGCGTCCTGCCCGTACAGCGTGAAGGGTTTCCGTGTATCCGAAGAGTCCTGCCGCAGTCCGGACCGGTGGGGTCATGTCCGCCGTCGTCCTCGGCGGTCTGCTGGCCGCCGTTCCGCAGGCGGAGGCCGCCGGTGTCACCTGTTCCGCGAACGTCTACCAGCGGACGTTCTACAAGAACACCTCGTTCTCCGGCTCCCCGGTGCGGACCGACTGCGACAGCGGGATCAGCGAGAGCTGGTCCGGCAGCCCGGCCTCCGGTGTGCCGTCGAACGGCTTCGGCGTCCGCTGGTCGGTGACCCGTGACTTCGGCTCCGGCGGCCCCTTCACGTTCACCGTCTCGGCCACCGACGGCGTCCGCGTCTACCTGGACGGCGTCCGCAGGATCGACCTGTGGAAGAACACCGGTGACACCTCCCGCTCGAAGAAGGTCGATCTCACCGTCGGCTCCGGCAGGCACACCCTTCGCGTCGACCACGTGAACTGGACCGGTGCCGCGAAGATCAAGTACTCGTACACGCCCCGTACTTCGGCGACGTACGACAGGACGAAGCCGCTCGCCCCGACGGGAGTGAAGACCGCTTACGACACCAGGGTCCGC
Source organism: Streptomyces sp. NPDC101234 (assembly GCF_044767525.1). Lineage (NCBI taxonomy): Bacteria > Bacillati > Actinomycetota > Actinomycetes > Kitasatosporales > Streptomycetaceae > Streptomyces > Streptomyces sp. NPDC101234. Next base: position 50,278 of record NZ_JBIWOA010000002.1, read on the forward strand.
AGGACGACCGTCTCCTGGTCCGCCAACAGGGAGATGGACCTGGCGAACTACTCGCTCTACCGGCGGCCCGTCGGCTCCGGCACCTGGACGAAGGTCACCACGACCACCGCCCGCGGCTACACCGACCCTCTGGTCAACCCCGACGACCGCACGCCGTACTACTACGAGGTCCGTGCCGGGGACAAGGCGGGCAACACCTCGACGGGCAGCAAGGACACCATTGTCGAGCCGCTGCCGGCGGTCACCTCCCTCACCGGCACCTACGACAGGGCGACCGGCAAGGTCACCCTGAAGTGGCCCCTTGACACCGAGCCGCAGTTCGACCACTACACGGTCCTCAGCAACGACCGGGTGGACGGCACCTACAAGTGGGTCCCGCTCGGCACCACCAAGGCCGGCACCTGGACCACCGGTCCCGTCACCCCCGACGGCGAGACCCGCCACTACCGGGTCCTCGTCACCAACGACGGCGGCACCACCACCTACAACCCCAACTGGCTCGACGCCGACGCCGTGAACGAGCTCTGGCTGGACATCCCCGACGGCATCGCCCCCGCCTATGCCCCGAACCTGAGCCTGGGCACGTGCGAGAGCGGGGTGAAGGCGACCGTCACCGACTACACACCGGCCCCGATCCGTGACTTCATCGGCTTCGAGGTCGAGCGCCGTGAGGCGGGGACGGCCGCCTGGTCGGTCGTGCTGCACAAGGCCTTCGACCCGCGCCTCGACCCGGCCACGGCCACCGTCTGCGACGCGCTGCCCGGCGACGGGCGCACCTACGAGTACCGGGCCCGCAGCTATGACGCGGCCGGGAACCACTCGCCGCAGAGCGACATCCTCGCCACGACCGTGACGGTCGGCTGAGTTCGGCGCACGAAAAGACCCGACCGCTGGCGACGGGGGATGCACCAGCGATCGGGCTGTGGCCAGCCTAACAAGGTGGCCTGTGCGGTGGGAGTCAACTTCTCGGCCGTAGTGAGCAGTTGTGATCGGGATCACTCAAGCGCGGTCAGGTGCCGCAGGGCGGGTCGTAGGCGAGGCGGGGGAGGTACTCGCTCCACTTGGCCGGGGTCAGGACGTTGTGGGTGACCGAGCAGATGCGGGTGACCGCCTGGTCGACGTCCAGGCTCCAGAGGCGGACCGTGTCGGCACCGCTGGAGACGCCCAGCATGTGGTTCTCCGGGCTGAAGGAGAGGAAGTTGCCCGTCTTGGCGTTGGGGCTCATGGACTGGCCGATGGGGTGCGCGGAGGACGGGGACGACACGTTCCAGAGGCGGACCGTGTTGTCGTTGCCGCCGCTGGCCAGGGTCCTGCCGTCCGGGCTGAAGGTCAGGGACACGACCGCCTCGGTGTGGCCGGTGAGGGCCGCGCCCAGGCGGGTCGCCCGGGCCGGGTCGGAGACGTTCCACAGGCGGACCGTGTCGTCGTCGCTGCCGCTGGCCAGGGTGGCCCCGTCGGGGCTGTAGGCGAGAGTGTTGACCGGGCCCAGATGGCCCTTGAGCGGGGTGCCCAGGGACCTGGCGCGGGCGGGGTCGGAGACGTTCCAGAGGCGGACCGTGCCGTCCGCGCTGCCGCTGGCCAGGGTGCGGCCGTCGGGGCTGTAGGCGAGCGCGTTGACGTACCCGGTGTGGCCGGTGAGGTGCTTGCCCAGGGCCCGGGGGTGAGCCGGGTCGCTGATGTCCAGAAGCTCGATCGTGCGGTCGTCGTAGTCGGCGGCCAGGGTGCGGCCGTCGGGACTCAGCGCCAGGGCGTCGGCGCCCGCGTACCGGGTTTGCAGCTCCAGGGGCTCGCTGTAGCGGACCGGGTGGGCCGGGTCGGCGACGTTCCACAGCTGCACCGTGTTGCCGGAGCCGGTCAGGATGACGAGGGTGCGGCCGTCGGGCGTGAACGCCATGGACCGCAGGTCCAGGTCGACGGCCGAGAACGGCTCGCCCAGCGACGTGGGCCGCACCGGGGCGCTCACGTTCCACAGCCGGACCCTGCCGTCCCCGCCGCCCGTGGCCAGGATCCGCCCGTCCGGGCTGAACGTCCCGATCCCGCCGATCATGTCCGACCCCGGGATCGACCACAGCCGGACCTTGCCGTCCCCGCTGCCGGTGGCGAGGGTGTGCCCGTCGGGGCTCCAGCCGACGGCGTACATCTCACCGCTGCTGCCCGCGAGCGGCTCGCCCACCTGGGAGGGGAAGGCCGGGTTGTCGACGTTCCACAGGCTGGCCGTGGAGTCCGCGCTGCCCGCGGCGAGCATGGAGCCGTCGGGGCTGAAGGCCACCGACCAGACCGGCCCGGTGTGGCCGGTGAGCGGGGCACCGAGGGCCTTGCCGTGCTTCGGGTCCGTGACGTCCCACAGCCGTACGGTGTCGTCCTTGCTGCCGCTGGCGAGGGTGTGGCCGTCCGGGCTGAAGGCCACGGAGTGCACGGTCGCGGTGTGCCCGGTCAGCGGGGTGCCTATGCGCCGGGCCCGGCGGGGGTCGGAGACGTCGTACAGGAGGATCAGGTTGTCGTCGCCGCCGGCCGCCAGGGTGTGGCCGTCGGGGCTGAACGCGATGGAGCGCACGGCCTCGGTGTGGCCGGTCAGGGTACCCAGCGACGCGGGGTGGCGCGGGTCGCGGACGTCCCACAGACGTACGGTGCGGTCCTCGTCCGCGGCGGCCAGGGTGTGGCCGTCGGGGCTGAAGGCGACCAGGTAGACGGTGCCGTCGTGGCCGGTCGACGGGGTGCCCAGGGACACCGGGTGCTTCGGGTCGGAGACGTCCCACAGTCGTACGGTGCCGTCGTCGCCGGCGCTGGCCAGCGTCCTGCCGTCCGGGCTGAAGACCGCGCTGGAGACCCAGCTGGTGTGGCCCAGCAGCGGCTTGCCGAGGGGCTTGGGCCGGGTCGGGTCGCTCACGTCCCACAGCCGGACCGTGCGGTCGTAGGCGGCGCTGGCCAGGACCTTGCCGTCGGGGCTGAAGGTGGTGAGGTAGACGGCGCCGGTGTGGCCGAGCAGCGGGGTGGCCAGCGGGGCGTTGACGATGGACACCAGGCGGTTGTTGGCGCCCTCGTCGTCCTTGCGCAGACCGTGTGCGACCAGGTCGAGCTGGGCGGAGAGCGAGGGGTCCGAGTACTGGAACCGGTCGGCCTCCGCGACCACCTGCTCGAACATCGCGTCGTCCCGCTGCTGCCGGGCGATCACCGCCGAGCCGGCGGCCAGCACCGCCAGTACGACCAGTGCGGCGACGGCGGTCCGGCTGATCCACACCGTGCGCCGGCGCAGCCGTACCGAGGCCGCCAGGAACCCCACCGCGCTGCGGGCCAGGGAGGTGTTCTCGGCCGACTTCGCCCAGGTGTGGGCCTGTTCGAGCCGTGAGCCCCGGTAGAGGAGCGCGGAGTCGTGGCCCGAGGCGTCCCAGGCCCGGCCGTCCTCCTCCAGGCGCTGGCGCAGCAGATTGCCGTTGCGGTCCTCGTCGAGCCACTCGCGCAGCCGGGGCCAGGCGTGCAGCAGCGCCTCGTGGGTGATCTCGACCGTGTCCGCGTCGAGGGTCACCAGCCGGGCCCGGACCAGGGCTTCGAGCGACTCCTCCGTCTTGCCCGGGTCGGTCGACTCGGCGGCCAGCTGGCGCCGGGTGCCGCGTCTGCGGGTCGCCTGGGTGTCCTCGCCCAGGCGGACCAGACGGAGCAGGAGCAGCCGGGCGGCGGTGCGGGCGGCCGGGTCGAGGCTGGACCAGGCGCGCTCGGCGGTCGCGGCGACGGCGCCCTGGATGCCGCCGGCCGCCCGGTAGCCGGCCAGGGTCAGGCGGCCCGCCTTGCGGCGCTGCCAGGTGGCGAGCAGGGCGTGAGAGAGAAGGGGGAGGACGCCGGCGTCATGGGCACCGCGCGGGCCGTCGGCGCTCACCTCCCGGACGATCAGTTCGGCGAGGCCCGGCTCCAGTTCCAGGCCCACCGCCCTGGCCGGACCGGTCACGGCCTCACGGAGCTCGGCGGTGGTCAGCGGGCCGAGCACCATGTGCCGGTGCTGGAGCGCGTCGGCCAGTTCGGGGTAGCCGAGGCACTGCTCGTAGAAGTCGGCGCGGATGCCGAGGACGACCAGGGCGGGGGCGGGTTCCGCGGGGCCGGCGGACCTGCCGGCCGCGTGGAGGAGGCGGACGAAGGTGCGCCGGTCCGCCTCGTCGGCGCACAGGGTGAAGGCCTCCTCGAACTGGTCCACGATCAGGACCGGACGGGCGGTGGCGGCCGCCGAGGGCGATGTTTCACGTGAAACATCCTCGGTTTCACGGCGGGCCCAGGCCGTGACGGCTTCCCGTACGGCCTCGGGATCGTCCTGGTCCGTCACATCGGCCAGCTCGGGTATGCGGCGCGTCAGTTCCTTGACCGGGTCCGCTCCCGGCACGAGCTGGAGGATCTTGTGCCGGTTGCCGTCCTCGTCGGCCAGGGCGCCGTTCTGCAGTGCGGTGACCAGACCGGCGTTCAGCAGCGAGGACTTGCCCGCTCCCGAGGCGCCGACCAGTACGACCAGACCGCCGCCGTCCTTCGTGGCGCGGAGCTGGGCGACCAGTGCGTCGGTGCTGCGCTCCCGGCCGAAGAACCAGCGGGCGTCCTCACGCCGGTAGGAGGCCAGACCCCGGTACGGGCAGACACTGTCGACCGGTGGCGGTGCCTCCGTCTCCTCCGCCGTCTCCGGCTCGGTCGGTTCGCCGACCGGGTCGGCCACGGCCCGCTCCCACAGCTTCTGCCACTGGGCCGGGTCGTACAGTCCGGAGGAGACGGGTGCCGGCTGGGAGCGCCGGGCCTGCGGGATGAGGACATGGAGGACGGCGGAGAGGGCGGCGAACTGCGCGGGTACGTTCTTCGCCCGTCGCCAGTCGCTGATCCGCTGGGCGGAGACCCGCACCGGACGGCCCCGCTCGTCGACGCGATGCAGTCGGTCGACCGCGTCGGCGACGCGTTTGAGCGGAGGATTACCGGCCTCCTTGTACAGCAACGCGAGCCGTTCCGCGAAAGCTGTGCGTGCCCCTGCGTCGGGACCCAAGGTTCTCCACCCCTTATTTCCGCCGCTGCCGGACATCCGGACCGGAAAACTCACTTTATACGCCTGACCTGCGGCGAAGCCCCGGACCGGACGGGCCGGCCTCCTCAGATATGCACCTCGACTGGCAGGATTTCGCCGCAGCGACGCGGTGCTCGGGCGGCGCCCGGACAGGCCGACCTGCTCAGCGTTCGAAGAGACAGCCAGAGACGGCTCACAGCACCACATGTTCTCGGTCAGCTTCCACCGGCGGTCACCCGCCGGAGTGGCGCGATGACGCAGCCGCTCTCGCCGACCGGGCGGCCCTTTCGCCACAGGGCGCGGCCCGACGCCACCCGCGCCGTTCGGCACCGGTCCCCACGTGGGGAGGGACCGGTGCCGAACGGCACGGGACCACCGGCCGACACGGGTCGGCGGGATGTCAGACCTGTCGTGTCCAGCCCGCCGCGTGTGCCGTCCGGACCGCGTGCTCCTCAGCGTCGTCGGCCGCCTCGTTCAGGGCCGGGTCCTGTCCTGCCGCCGCGCCGCCGGCCGCCTTCGCCGCCGCCTGTGACGCGGTGAGGGCGGCGCGCAGCGCGGCACCCGCCTCGGGACGGTCGTCCAGGGCGCCGGCCACCTGTGCGGCCAGTGCCGCGGTGGCGGCGGCGTTGCGGGCGCAGCGGGCGGCGGCCGCCGGGTCGGGTGCGGTGTCGCCGAGCGCGGCGAGGGACCGGGCCGACAGCCGCAGCGCGTTCGCGGCCCGGCCGACCGGGCTCGTCGGGACGGTCTGCGCCGCGTCAGGGCCGATCCCCGCGTGCCGGCAGACGGCCACCGCACGCTCGTACGCACTGCGCGCACGCGTGGCGTGCAGCTTGCTGAGCGGCTCCGCCGAAGGACCGGTCATCTCCGCCTCCTCGTTCCCGGGCGCGGGCAGGGTGCCATGCCGGCCGTGAAGAAGCCAGACACACGGCGGAGGCGTCAGCTCTCCTGGGCCCTGGGTGCCTCCGGCAGCAGCAGGTCGCGCTGTGGGTGCTTCTCGCCGGTGACGTTTCCCTGTATGCCCAGGTCGGCGCGGGCGGCCTCGTGGAAGGCGTTGATCAGCCGGAAGGCCGTCCGGTGCCGCTCACGCCACTCGGGCAGGGTGCCGGTGATCCGGCCGGTGGCCTGCCACTCGATCTCGGCGATCACCGCGTTCAGCTCGTGTCCCGCCTCGATGGCGTCGTCGCCGCCGAGCAGCATGACCCGCTCGAAGGCCGAGCCCCAGCGCCGGTTGGCCTCGGTCAGCTCGTCGCGCAGTTCCTCCTCGGGCCGGTGTTCCTCGCGCAGCCCCTCCGGGGCTCGTAGACCCGGCCCGCGGCGGCGATCCGCAGCCTGGCCGCGTCCACATAGCCGCCGTACGCCTCGACCTTCTTGTCGTCCCAGCGGGTCAGCAGCTGGTAGCGGTTCCTGCTGCGTTCCATGAGGTGGTTGGTGACATGAGTGGAGAGGGCTCCGATCAGCACCGCCCCCACGGTCACCAGCTGCTCTCCGGCTCCCAACTCGGCCTCCCCCGTGTCCCGCTGACGACCAGTGAGGCTACCCGAACAGCCCCAGCGCCGAGTCCAGCGACCAGCTCTGCCAGCAGACCGCGAACAGGCCGACCAGGGAGATCAGCGCCATCATCAGGTTCTGCCCCTGCTCCGCCCAGTCATGGATCATGAGGACCAGGTAGATCAGGTTGAGCAGGAACCCGGCCACCAGTGCGATCGGGGTGAGGAAGCCGGAGACCAGGCCGAGGCCCAGGGCGAGCTCCGCGTACGCCACCACGTAGGCCATCAGCCGGGGCCGTGGCGCGACGACGGTGTCGAAGCCCCGCCTGACCACGGGCCAGCGGTGCTTCTCCGCGACACCGGCCGCCCACCTGATGCCCCCGCCGCCGAACCACTGCTTCTTGTCCTTGTGCCGCCAGCTCTCCAGCCACCACAGACCGAGCCCGATACGGAGCACCGCGAACCATTCGGCACCGCTCAGCAAGGCTGTTCGCATCCCGCACCCCTCCCGGATCCTCCAACTCATCTGACGATCCGTCAGTTCAGCGGAAGGCGGCGCGGGTCGCAAGAGGTCCGGCGGCCCTTGCTGGCACCGGCTCCTGGGCCTAGCCTGAATGCCATACCGGAATCTGATGGACCGTCAGTTGATCGAGAGTCCAAGCAGGCAGCAGGGGGTAGGCATGGCAGAGAACGCGACCGGCACCCAGGATCTGCCCAGGGTCGTGAGCGTGGACGACCACGTGATCGAGCCCGCGCACCTCTTCGAGAAGTGGCTGCCGGGCAAGTACCGCGACAAGGGACCCAAGCCGTTCACCGCGGGCATCGGCGAACTCGCCTACGTCGGCGGCAAGTACCGGTTCACCACCGACCCCGAGGGCCAGATCACCGACTGGTGGGAGTACGAGGGCCTGCTCTTCCCGTACAAGCGGATCATCGCGGCCGTCGGCTTCTCCCGGGACGAGATGACGCTCGACGGCATCACCCGCGAGCAGATGCGGCCCGGCTGCTGGGACCCCGGGGAACGGCTCAAGGACATGGACATCAACCATGTCGAGGCCTCCCTGTGCTTCCCCACCTTCCCGCGCTTCTGCGGGCAGACCTTCGCCGAGGCCGCGGACAAGGAGGTCGCGCTGGCCTGCGTGCGCGCCTACAACGACTGGATGGTCGAGGAGTGGTGCGGCGACAGCGGCGGCCGGCTCATCCCGCTCTGCCTGATCCCGCTCTGGGACATCGACCTGGCCGTCGCCGAGATCCGCCGCAACGCGGCCCGGGGCGTCCGCGCGGTCACCTTCAGCGAGATCCCCACCTACCTGGGCCTGCCGTCCATCCACTCCGGCTACTGGGACCCGTTCTTCGCCATCTGCGAGGAGACCGGGACGGTCGTGAACATGCACATCGGCAGCAGCTCGCAGATGCCCGCCGCCTCCCCGGACGCGCCGCCCGCCGTGCAGGCCTCGCTGAGCTTCAACAACGCCATGGCCTCGATGATGGACTTCCTCTTCTCCGGGGTCCTGGTGAAGTTCCCCCGGCTCAAACTGGCGTACAGCGAGGGCCAGATGGGCTGGATCCCGTACGCCCTGGAACGCGCCGACGACGTCTGGGAGGAGCACCGCGCCTGGGGCGGGGTCAAGGACCTGATCCCGGAGCCGCCCTCGACGTACTACTACCGGCAGATCTTCTGCTGCTTCTTCCGCGACCGGCACGGCATCGAGGCGATCGAGACCGTCGGCGTGGACAACGCGACCTTCGAGACGGACTACCCGCACGTCGACTCGACCTGGCCGGAGACCAAGCGGGTGGCCCAGGAACACGTGGGCGGACTGGCACCGGAGGTGGCCTACAAGCTGCTGCGCGGCAACGCCATCCGGATGCTGGAGCTGCCCTTCACCTAGATCGAGCTGCCCTTCACCTGGATTCGGCGGGTCCCCTGCTGGGCAGGGGACCTGGCATGAAGGTCTCCGTGGACGCCGACGTCTGCTACGGGTCGGGCGAGTGCGCCTTCCGGGCACCCGCCGTGTTCGGCTTCGAGGACGGGTACGGTTTCGTCCTGCCCGGACGTGCGGAATCCGGGGACGACGAGCTGATCCTGGACATCGCCGAGCGCTGCCCGTCCCAGGCGATCCGGATCGACGGCAAGAAGGTCACTGACTAGCGGATGAGCAGCACCGGCACGGAACTCACCGAACTCCTGGCCACCCTCGGCCGCCGCTACGTCCGCGACTTCCCGGCCCCGTGGGGCAAGACCCTCGCGGCCCGCGCCCTCAACCCCTATCTGCGCGACCACCCCCGCAAGCGCGTCGTCGGGACGCTCTCCGGGGCCCGCTTCGCGGTCGACACCCAGGACCTCATCCAGCGCTACCTCTACCTCTTCGGGGTGTGGGAACCGCACATGACCCACTGGCTGCGCGGCCGGCTCGGACCGGGGGACTGCTTCGTCGACGTCGGCGCCAACATCGGCGTCTTCAGCGTCCTCGCCGCCCGGCTGGTCGGCCCGCGGGGCCGGGTCGTGGCCGTCGAGGCCTCCCCCGACTTCCACCGCCGGCTCGAACAGCAGAGCGCGCTCAACGGCTGCCGGAACATCCGCGCCCTCAACGCCGCCGTCTCCGACGCCCACCGCACCCTGACCTTCGTACTCGCCAGCTCCCGCAACATGGGCGCCAACAGCATCGTCCCGTGGGACGGCCCGGCCGAGTCCAGCTTCGACATCGAGGCCGTGCCGCTGCCCGAGCTGCTGCTGCCGGAGGAGATCGAGACCGCGCGGGTCGTCAAGATCGACGTGGAGGGCGCCGAGGGCGCGGTCGTGCGCGGACTCGCCCCGCTGCTGGAGAAACTGCGCCCCGACTGCGAGATCACCGTCGAGGTCACCCCCGACCGCATGGCCCAGCTCGGCGACTCGGCGGACGAACTGCTGCGCACCATGACCGACGCCGGCTACCACGTCTACCGGCTCGCCAACAGCTACGCGGCCGACAGCTACCCCCGCGCCCTGCACGGCGAGCCGGTGGTCCCGGTCCGCTGGGACCGGCCGGTGACCGAGGAGAGCGACCTGGTCTTCTCCAGGGTGGACGCGGCGACCCTGCCGTAGCGGCGTCCGGTAGGCGTCCGGCTGGTGCTGGTGCTGGTGCTGGTGCTGGTGCTGGTGCTGGTGCTGGTGCTGGTGCTGGTGCTGGTGGCGTCTGGCTGGTGGCTGGTGGGCGGCCGGTCGGTGACTGGTGGACGGTGGACGGCCGGTCGGATACTGGTGGACGGTGGACGGCCGGTCGGATACTGGTGGGCGGTCGGCTAGTAGGCGGGCGGGTACTGCCACTCGTAGTCCGCCAGCGCGCGCGCCCGCGCCGCCACGACGGCCATCCGGGCCTCCCGCTCCGCCGGGTCGGTGTGCGCGGACTGGCCGGTGACCTGGCCCTCCCACTTGCGGTAGAGCAGCCCGACCTCCGCCGAGAACCAGCCCCGGCTCACCGCGTTCAGCGCGAGCAGCAGACCGGTGTCCTCGGAGGCGGGCAGCGCCATCCAGCCGCCGAGGGCGAGCAGCAGCTCGCGGCGGACGAAGAGGGTGGCCGGGTGGACCTGGGCGCGGAAGCCGTTCGCCGTCCAGAAGTCGAGCACCGCCCCGCGCCGGACGGGGCCCTCCTCCGGGTCGCCGGGGAAACCGGCCGTGGAGCCGTCGGGCAGCAGGTCGAGGACGCGTGAGGTGGCCCAGCCGACGGCCGGGTCGGCCTCCAGCACCGCCAGATCGCGGGCCAGCGCACCCGGCGACAGCTGGTCGTCGGCGTCGAGGATCTTGACGTACGCGCCGTCGGCCCGGGCCAGCGCGATGGTGCGGGCGACCCCGGGACCGCCGCTGCGGCCCTGCCGGAACGACACCCGCGCGTCGTCGGGGACGTACGGCCGTACCTCCTCGCCGTACCCGTCCTCCTGGATCAGCCACTGCCACTCCCAGCCGTCCGGCAGCCGCTGCTCGCACAGCGACCTGTACGCCTCCGGCAGGAAACGGGCCGAGGGCGCGTGGACCGCGGTGACGACAGTGATGCGCCGGCTCACGGCAGCGCTCACCACCTTTCCAGGTGCGTGGTGAAGAGCAGCTCCGTGCGGTCGCCGGGGAGCGTGACGGCGGTGATGTCCACGATGCGGTCGCGGATGTCGTACGACGTCTTGTGCAGCAGGATCACCGAGGTACCGGCCGGCAGGTCCAGCTCCCGGGCCTCCTCGGGCGTCGGCGGGCGCGCGGTGAAGCGCTCCTCGACACGGTCGACCTCGATGCCGACGGTGTGCAGCTGGTTCTGGGTGCCGCCCGGCCAGGGTTCCCTGGTCTCGTCCAGCAGCTCCGGGTTCGCCGCGATCATGTCGCGGACGAGATACGAGGTCACCAGGCTGAAGGGGGCCGTCTCGGCCGAGTGCCGGGTCCGGTAGGTGCGCTCCAGCAGCACGGTGCCCTCCGGCACCCCGAATGCGTCGGCGAGGTCGCTGGGCGCGGTCAGCTCGCGGTAGCGGGCGAAGAAGACCAGGTCGTCGAGGACCAGGCCGGTGTCGTGTTCGGTCGCGCCCGTCTCGGCCCGGGCGGCCTCCGGCATCCGGGCGCGGTTCTTCTCCCACTGATGCCGCTTGTTGTCACGGATCGCACGGGTGCGCGGGCGGCGCACGAAGGTGCCGCTGCCGTGCAGCTTGTCGATCAGGCCCTCGGCGCTCAGCAGCCTCAGGGCGTTCTGGATGGTCGGCACGCTCCGGCCGTAGTGCCGGGCCAGCTCCGCCTCGGAGGGCAGCCGGGCACCGGGCTTGCGCTCGCCGTTCCTTATGGAGCGGCGGAGGTCGCCGGCGATCTCCTCGTAGGCCTTGGGCACGGGCTCAGCCTACGACTCCTTAAGAGGAGTTGATGAGTCGAGCGGTTCTGCGGAGGGGCTGGTGTGCGAAGACCCGCGGCCGGTTCCCGGTCGCGGGTCTGAGTCGCAGTAGGCGCTGGTACGTACGCAAGTCGCCCTTGCGCCGTTGCGTCTGGTCCGACTCAGGGTCTCAGCAGTCGAGGGGCGCGGTCTCCGGTTCGTCCGGCGTCTCCGACTCGGTGCTGTCCAGGGGGCGGCGCCGGCAGCTGGGGGTCTTTCCGTGGGCCTCGGCCCGGATGCGCTGTTTCATCGTGGGGGGAAGGGACCTGGCGTGGGACCGGAGCCAGTGGGCACTCGCCGGGACCAGCAGCTGGTCGGCGATGTGGTCGTCACTGCTGCTGTTGCGCGGGGTCTCGGTCTGCGGTACCGCGGCGGCGGTGGTGGCGGTGGCGAGTCCGAGCGCCGTGAACAGCGCGAGGAATGCGGTGACGATGGCGGTCCACAGCTTCATGACCTTGGCGTTCCTGGCCATGGCCCCTCACTTTCGGGTCGGGCGATTTGCGTACTTTCCTCATGATGTGTATGGGCGTCGCGAAGTGGGGGACGTCGACTCGTGGCGCGTCGAAGTTCAGATCAACACCACACGGATGGACGTACTGATCAGGAAAAATCCCCAGAAAGGCTCCGGAAGGGGGCGAGAGGGAGCAAAGTCACCGTCCGTGGAGGTGTGATCACCCTCCGATCGGAACGGTCCGACCTCGTGCAACACCTTGCGGCGGACCGGAGTTGGGGCCGGATGCGGGGTCGGACGCCAGGTCACCGATCGGTATCGGTCGGTGTGTATAGTCGGGCGCCAGAGGTCCCCTACGTCAAGGAAGAGACGAGGTCGCACGGTGAAGAAGCTTCTCCTGGTCGCACTGGCCGCCATCGGCGGGCTCCTCGTGTACCGCCAGATCCAGGCGGATCGCGCCGAGCAGGATCTGTGGACGGAGGCGACTGACTCCGTGCCCACGGGTTCGTGAGTACCGACAACAGACGACACTGAGACCCCGGCCGCCCTCGCGGTCGGGGTTTTGCGTTGCCCGGACCGGACCGATCCCGCCCGGACCGTCCCGCGGGACCGGCCTGTGGGGCGGGTGTTTCGGCCGGTCGTACGGATTGCCGGGTGGCGCGCGGGCGCGCGGGGCAGTATGGGGCCGGTCCGGGACTTCGGCGGCTGGCGAGCTACGGCTGGGGGCGCGCGTGATACGGCGGTGGCGTACGGCGGGATGGCGGGGCGTCGGCGCGGCGGCCGCCCTCGCACTGACGGCGCTGCTGCCCGCCTCTCCGGTTGCGGCGGACAGCGGCACCGGCTATGCCTTCGCCCCGGACGCCCGCACCGTCACCGCGGCGGGGGGCACCGCGGACGCCGCACCGCTGGAGCCCGGCACCACCTACCGCAGCTCCCTCCCGGAGAAGGGCGAGCGGTACTTCCGCCTCGAACTCGCCGCCACCACCACGGCCTACGTCCCCGTCACCGCCGTCCCGCCGGCCGGCGCCACCGTCTCCGCGAGCGACGGCATCGCCGTCTCGGTCGAGGACGCCAACGGTGTCCCCTGCGCCTACGACAGCGCCCGCTTCGGTGCCGGGCTGAGCCCCCGGCCCATCACGGCGCTGGGGCGGCGGGACGCCGGCAAGGCGCTGTGCCAGGACGCGGGCACCTACTACGTGGCCGTTCAGCGGCTCGTGACCGGCTCGCGGACCACGACCCCCGGAAGCTGGGACCTGGAGATCGCCCCCGTCTCCGAACCGGCCCTGGCCGCGGCCGCGGCCACCACCGCCCCCGAGACCTGGAACTCCGCGTCCCCCGAGCCGCTCACCGGGGAACCCCGCCACCGTTCCGGGGGCGCCGGCTTCGACACCGCCCGCGCACTGGGCCAGGGCGTCTGGCAGACCGACATCACCCCCGGCCAGACCCTCTTCTACGCGGTCCCCCTCGACTGGGGCCGGCAGCTGCACGCCACCGTCGACCTCGGCAGCACCGGCGGCGACCCCCACGGCTATGTCAGCGCCGCGCTCAACCTCTCCCTCTACAACCCGGTCCGCGGCTACGTCGACGACGTCTCCCTCGGCTACGACGGCACCCAGAAGTCGTCCTCCCTCCAACCCCTGCCGCCCGTGGCCTACGCCAACCGGTACGCCATCCCCACCGCGGAGAACTCCGTCCGCTTCGCCGGCGCCTACTACCTCGTCGTCCACCTCACCGGGCAGACCGCGGACACGTTCGGGAAGGGGCCGTACGGCGTGACGCTCCGGGTCCGCATCGACGGCACCCCGAACTCCGGCCCGGACTACGCCGGTCCGGCCGTCCCGAAGGGCGTCTTCGACGCGTCGTCGGACCAGGACGGCGTCCTGACCACGATCGCCGACGACAACACGGCGATGAGGGCGCTCGCCGTGGGAGGGATCGGGGCGGGGACGGCCCTGCTCCTGTTCCTGGGCGCGTGGACCCTGTCCGCCCGGCGCTCTCAGATCCGGGTCAACGCCCAGAAACCCACCGCGTAACAGGCCAGCGCGAGGAGAAGGATCGGCACGGCCGCCTTCGCGGGAGGCCCCGGCCGACGCGCCCGCCGCCGACGCCGGCCGTGGGTACGGACCGCCGACAACGGGCTCTGCGCGGCCTGCGGGCTCTGAGGGTCGCGTGCGGTGTAGGTGGCGGTCGTGGTGGTGTCGGCGTCCGGCCGGGCTTCCTGAACAGGGGGGAGGGGCTGCGCGGGGGGCCAGGGGGTCTGCGGCTGCGGGGTGGGGGTGGCTTGCTGGGGTTGGGGTTGGGGCTGCGGGTGTGGCAGTGGTTGCGGGTGTTGCTGGGCGTACGGCGGATACGGCGGTGTCGGCCCGGGTTGCTCCGCGTACGGCGTGGCGGGTGCCGGCGTCTGGGGCGGGGGGAGCCGAAAGCTGCCGGTGTCGGACATGGAGACAGGGGACGAGGGGGATCCGGCGCGGTCGGTGCCGGTGGACGGGGGAGCGTCCGTGTGCCCTGGCCAGGCCGAGGCCGGGGACGACACCGAGGCGGCGGCCGCACCCGTCGTCGTACCGGAACCGGAACCGGCCCCGGCCGCCGTGCCCGAACCCGGTTCCGGCCCCTCGGCCGCGGCCGGACCCGAACCCGTCTCCGCCGCCGCGGCCGGGCCCCCGGGCATCCCCGAGCCGCCTGCCGCCCTTGCCGCCCCTGTCGCCCCTGTCGCCGTTCCCGGCGCCACCGCCTGCCCGCCCGCGCCCGGTACTTCTGCCCGCGCGTCCGCCGCTCCTGCTGCCTGCGCTCCCGCCTGGCGCGCTGCCGCCGCAGTCGGTGGACCCGTACCCGCCGTTGCCGTCGTGCCGGAGTCTCCCGGCGTCACTCTCGCCGTATCGACCCCCGACGCGACCCGCACCGGCCCCTCCGGTTCGAACCCCGGCGGTAACGGCCCCAGTTGGTCGAAGATCTCGATCGTCTCGTCGTCGATGTCCGGCTCGGGAAGGAGCTCCCTGGCCTGGGCGAGGGCCTTGCGGGCTCCCGTGGCCGTGCGGAAGCGGGACTGCGGGTCCGGCTGGACGAGCGTGGCGACGACCTGCCAGAGAGGTTCCGGGACACCCTTGGGAGCTCCCGGGGTGCCGTGCTCGGCGAAGTACTGGACGAGCGCCTTGGCGTCAGGCTTGGCACCTTCCAGGAGGTAGAGCGCGACCAGCCCGACGGCATACAGGTCGGCCGCGAAGTCGGGCTCGGCACCGAGGAGTTGCTCGGGGGCGATGTAACCCGGCGTACCCACCACGAGGTTGGTCTCGGTCAGCCGGGCCTCGCCGAACCGCATGGCGATACCGAAGTCGGACAGGCGCAGCCGGGGACGGGCGGTACCGGACGCCTCCAGCAGGATGTTGGCCGGCTTGATGTCCCGGTGGACCACGCCCTCCGCGTGCACGGCGGCGAGACCGGAGAGCAGCTGGTCGAGAAGCGTGCAGACGAACGCAGGGGGAAGCGGGCCGTAGTCCCCGACGAGATGGACCAGCGAGCCGCCGGCGACCAGGTCCATCGTGAACAGGACCTTGTCGTCGTCGGCGGCCCAGCTGGCCGGAGCGAGGACATGAGGGTGATCGATGCGCAGCGCCTGCTCCCGCACGAAGCGCAGCAGCGCGTGGGCGTCGCTCTGCTGGAGCACCTTGGCCGCCACATAGCGTTTCCGCCGGTGGTCCCAGGCGCGCCAGACGGCACCCACCCCGCCATGACCGATCGGGTCGGCCAGTTCGTACCGGCCCGCGAAGACCTCACCCATGACTGCCCGCAGCCCTCCCCCTCGAAGCCCCCTGCCACTCCCCTTGCCTGTTACCCCCCTTGCTTCCCCCGGATGAGAGATACGACCCCTCTCGCGCGACCCCCTCGCCAGGAGCGTGGCCCCGCCCGGTTCACCGGACCCCCTCCGGTGTACCGGGCCGCGGCTCAGCTCTGGTGCGACTGGTAGTGCGTGACCGCGTCCGAGGTGCGGCCGGCGCCGTACACCCGGAGGAACTCCGCGAGCTCCGGATGGGACGGGGCCAGGGTGTCGGCCGCGTCGATGATGTCGCCCGCCGCGGCCACCGAACGCAGCAGCGACTGGATCTCGCGGACCACCCGCTTGACCGTCGGCGCTCCCGAACCGCTCGTCGTCTGTGTGGTGTTGCTGAGCACCGAGCCCCCCTGGGACTTCTTGATCTCGTCCATGCGCTCCGTCGCCTCGGCCGCGCTCACGCTGCCGTCCGCGACCAGTGCGGCCAGGTCCTGGAGCTGCTGCACCCGCTGGACCACGGCCGGGTTGCCGATCTTCGCCCGCTGGCCGCTCATCAGCTGCGACAACATGGGCGCGGACAGTCCGAGGACCGCCGCCAGACGAGCCTGGTTGAGCCCCAGATCGTCGATGAGCTTACGGAAGAGCGCCCCCAACGGCTCCCCGTACCAGTTCCGCTGCAGCTCCCGCGCTCTGGCGGTGGCTTCCTGCTGTGCGGCGTCCATTGCGTCTCCCCATCGCTTCCCCAAAAAATCCACGGTTCGCTACAGCGAACCTCGTCGAGCATCTTACGGAGCGTGGTCATCCGCGGGGACCCCCAATCTTTTTGCGAGGTACGGGGGGTGACCCGGTACTCTGGTCTGCGCCGGGGCCTTAGCTCAGTTGGTAGAGCGCTGTCTTTGCATGGCAGATGTCAGGGGTTCGACTCCCCTAGGCTCCACAAAAACCCCTCTGACCAGCACGTATGCGGTCAGAGGGGTTCTTTTTTTTGGGTCGTGGGTCAGTGCTTCTTGCCGTCCCGGTTCGCCCGCTCCTCGGCCTCCTTGGCCTGAACCTCGGGATCGAGCGGCGAACTGCCGTCCACCGAACCGAGGCGGCCCGACTCTGGCACCTCCGTCGCCGCAGGCGGCTCGACCAGCCAGTCAGGGTTGGCCTGCTTGTCCCACCACTTCCAGGCGGCGACGCCGGCCCCGGCCAGCACACCGGCCACCACGAACGCCTTGAACACACGCCCGCACGCCGAACGCCGCTGGTTCCGGCGAGCCAGCTTCTGGATGTCCTCGGCCGAGACATTGCCCCGCAGCGCGGCCAGCGCCGCGGCACCCCGCGTCGCGGCCTCGTCACGGACCGGCCCGGCCGCCGCCACCGCCTGCTCGATCCTCGGACGCGAGTAGTCGGCGGCCTGCCGGGCCGCCTTACGGGTCAGATCGGCGGCATCGTGCGCGGCCTGGTCCACCTTCGGCGGCACATGCGCCCGAGCCAGTTCCAGGCGCGGCACGAGACGGGCGTCGTACTGGACGCGGGCCTGTTCAGCGGCCTGCGACACCACGGGCGCGAGCCGTACGCGTGCCTCCTGCGCGTAGTACGCGGCACGCTCCTTGGCCGTGTCGGCGTAGGGCGCCACCACTTCCGCGGCGTGGCGCACGCTGTCCTTCGCCGAGCTGGTCGCGGCGCGCACGCTGTCGTTGCGGGTCACGGGTTTCCTCCTCCTCGGTGGCGTACGGTAATTCGACTTTCCACCCTTTTATGGATCATGCCTGCCAACGGGCCGAGCGGCGCGCGAGGGCGGGCATACGGGTGCAACCAGAGCTAAGAGGGGCTTGTCGACGACAATGCCACGGATCGGCCCCGCGCGCCCCCGCATGACAGAAGGGGTTCGGCAAGTGATTCGTGAGGATCCACGTCCACAGACCCACGACGGGCGACGGACCCGCCGTACCGTGCGAGGATCTGGGCACTGAACCCGAGCACAACGGAAGGTGGACCGTGGCCGAGCAGCTCTACGCCACCCTGAAGACCAGCCTCGGCGACATCGTGGTCCGGCTCTTCCCGAACCACGCGCCGAAGACGGTCAAGAACTTCGTCGAACTGGCGCAGGGCGAGCGAGAGTGGACCCACCCGGCCACCGGCACGGTCTCCACCGACCCGCTCTACGACGGCACGGTCTTCCACCGGGTGATCAGCGGCTTCATGATCCAGGGCGGCGACCCCCTCGGCACCGGCATCGGCGGCCCCGGCTACAAGTTCGAGGACGAGTTCCACCCCGACCTGCGCTTCGACCGGCCCTACCTGCTCGCCATGGCCAACGCCGGCCCCCGCACCAACGGCTCGCAGTTCTTCATCACGGTCAACCCCGCCCCCCACCTCAACCGCAAGCACACCATCTTCGGCGAGGTCGTCGACCCGGACAGCCAGAAGGTCGTGGACAAGATCGCCGCCGTCGCCGTCAGCGGACCGAACAAGCGGCCCGAGAACAACGTCGTGATCAAAACGGTCGCCGTCGAGAAGCGCGACAGCTGACCTGGCCCCGAATCCGGGGAGAGCGTCCGAAGGGAACCAAACGCCCCGCTCGTCCGTAAGGATGTGCGGGGCAGAATGGTGCCCACGACGAGCGAGGGGACCCCATGGAGGACCAGGCGGCAGGCAGCGCCCGCGACGCACACAGCCTGCCCAAGTGCTACCGGCACCCGGACCGGGAGACCGGCGTGCGCTGCACCCGCTGCGAGCGCCCCATCTGCCCCGAGTGCATGGTCAGCGCCTCCGTGGGCTTCCAGTGCCCCGAGTGCGTGCGCGGCACCACCGCCGGCCACAGCGGCCCGCCCCCGGCCGCCTCCCGCCCGCGCACCATCGCCGGCGGCACGGTCACCATGGACCCGCGGCTGGTCACCAAGATCCTGATCGGCATCAACATCGCCGTCTTCCTGATCCAGGTCTCGGTCGGGAACAGCTTCACCAACCACTTCGAGATGATCGGCCAGGCCCAGTACTCCCAGTTCAGCCCGCTCGAAGGAGTGGCGCAGGGCCAGTACTACCGCATGCTGACCTCGATGTTCCTGCACGATCCCGGCAACCCCATGCACATCGCGTTCAACATGCTCAGCCTGTGGTGGATCGGCGGCCCCCTGGAAGCCGCCCTCGGCCGCGCCCGCTACATCACGCTCTACTTCGTCTCCGGCCTGGCCGGCAGCGCCCTCACCTATCTGCTCGCCGCCCAGAACCAGCCCTCGCTCGGCGCCTCCGGCGCGATCTTCGGCCTCTTCGGCGCGACCGCGGTGCTCATCCGCCGGCTCAACTACGACATGCGGCCGATCATCGCCCTGTTGGTGATCAACCTCATCTTCACCTTCAGCGGCGGTATCGCCTGGCAGGCCCACATCGGCGGCCTGGTCGCCGGTGTCGTCACCGGCTACGCGATGGTGCACGCCCCGCGCGAGCGGCGGAACCTCATCCAGTACGGCACCGGCGCGCTGGTCCTGGTGCTGGCCGTCGTCATCACGGTCATCAGGACCGCGCAGCTCACCTGAGCCTGTTCACGGCGGCTCACCGCGGCTCACCGCACCGATACCGAACCGTTGTCCACAGACGGTGACGATCTTATACACAACGTGTGCGCACAACTGTGCCCCCTGTCCCTCATCTGCGTTTCTGCAGGTGAGGGAGGGGGCGAACAGTCAAGCGAGCGGTGTTGTGGTAGTCGTATCGGTGTCAACGCCTGATGGGTTATCCACAGATCGTCGTCTTTTCCCCAGGAGGGTGTGGATAGCAGGTCAGGCCTGTGGATAACTCAGTGAACAGCCCTGGGTAGAGCTACCGCCGAGCTACTTCCACTGCGTGGAGACACCGAAGCCGGCGGCGATGAAGCCGAAGCCCACGACGATGTTCCAGTTGTCGAGGCTGTCGATGGGCAGCGAGCCGTCGGTCACATAGAAGACGACGATCCAGGCCAGCCCGATGAGGAACATGGCCAGCATCACCGGCGCGACCCAGGCCCGGTTGTTCAACTTGATGGCGGTCGTCTGCTTCGCCGGGGGCGGCGTGTAGTCGGCCTTCTTGCGGATACGTGACTTCGGCACGAGGGTCTCTCCTGTCGATGCGCTGCGTGGCCGCGCAGGTAACTGGGTCGGGCTCGGGGCAGCGTACAAGGGGACAGTAAGGGCGCACTGAGCGCTCCCCCGGGCGTCCGTTAGCGTAGTGCTTCTACGGCGCCGAAGGAGATAAGGGTACGTTGAGCAATTCTGCCGACTCCAACGCGACCGGATCAACGGGTTCCGACCCGGCCCGTAAGGGTGGCTTCCGTCCGGTGCGGGTTCTTACCGTCGGAGTCTTCGCCCTCGCCGGCCTTCTCTTCTTCACCAGCTTCAACACGGCCAAGGGCACCGACATCCGCTCGGACGACAATCTGCTGAAGCTGTCCGACCTGATCCAGGAACGCAGCCGCAAGAACAAGGAGCTGGACGAGGCCAACGCGAGTTCGCGCGACCAGAACGAGAAGCTCGCCGAACGCGACGACGGTTCCACCAGGGCCCAGGACGACAAGCTCACGGGGCTGGAGAAGGACGCGGGCACCCGGAAGCTCAGCGGCAAGGCGATCACCGTCACGCTGAACGACGCTCCGCCGAACGCGACGGCCAA
This sequence comes from Streptomyces sp. NPDC101234, assembly GCF_044767525.1. Classification (NCBI taxonomy): domain Bacteria; kingdom Bacillati; phylum Actinomycetota; class Actinomycetes; order Kitasatosporales; family Streptomycetaceae; genus Streptomyces; species Streptomyces sp. NPDC101234. Next base: position 70,511 of record NZ_JBIWOA010000002.1, read on the forward strand.
GCTGCCCGGCTATCCCGAGCCGCAGCCCGACTATCTGGTCATCCACCAGCAGGACCTGCAGGCCGTGGTGAACGCCCTGTGGAAGAGCGGCGCCCAGGGCATCAAGGTCATGGACCAGCGGCTGATCTCCACCAGTGCGGTGCGCTGCGTCGGCAACACGCTGATTCTCCAGGGCCGGGTCTATTCACCGCCGTACAAGATCCAGGCGGTCGGGGACCCGGCGAAGATGCAGCAGGGGCTCGCGGACTCCGAGGCGATCCAGAACTACATGGTGTACGTGAACGTCTACGGCCTCGGCTGGAAAGTCACCGAGGACGGGACGGTGACTCTGCCGGGTTACTCGGGCACAGTGGATCTGCACTACGCGAAGCCCGTGGAGTAAGCAGCTCGTCACCTTCTGGAGCCGCCGGTGCGCGTGATCGTCAGGACCGTGAGCGAGCTCTGCATCACCGTCGGCACGCTCATCGTCCTCTTCGTGGTCTATGTGCTGTTCTGGACCGGGGTGAAGGCCGACAGCGTGATGCACGAACAGATCGACCGGTTACAGAGGCAGTGGTCGGCCGACGCCACGCTGCACCCGACGGCCAGGGCGTCCACTCCCGCCGCTCCCGCGGCCTACCACTACGGCAGGCCTTTCGCGATCATGTACATCCCGCGGTTCGGTTTCACGTGGAACAAGCCGGTCCTGGAGGGCACGGGGACCGATGTGCTGAAGAAGGGCCTGGCCCACTACGCCCGGACCGCGCGGCTCGGCCAGGAGGGCAACTTCGCGGTCGCCGGCCATCGCCGCACGTACGGCGACCCGTTCCTGGACTTCCCGGAGCTGCGCAAGGGCGATGCGATCGTGCTGACGGACGGGACCACCTGGTTCACGTATCGGATCGACAAAGGCCCTTACAAAACAGTTCCGACGGACGTTGAAGTGATCGACCCTGTGCCACGTAAGTCGGGGTATACGCGTCCGGGGCGCTATCTCACGCTGACCACGTGTGATCCGGAATGGGGGCACAGTCATCGGCTGATCGTCTGGGCCCATCTGGACTCCACACAGCCTGTGGAGGCAGGCAAACCCGCGGCGCTGCGCCGTTAGTCTGGTGCAGTACGGCGGGATTCTGGTGCCGTGACGGAACGGAAGGGACGGCAGGGACGGCATGTACGGCTACATCTGGCGGCATCTGCCGGGGAACGTATGGGTGAAGTCGCTGATCTCACTCGTGCTCGTCCTGGCCGTGGTCTACGTCCTCTTCCAGTACGTCTTCCCCTGGGCCGAACCGCTGCTGCCCTTCAACGATGTGACGGTGGACAACCAGTGAGCGCGCGGATTCTCGTCGTCGACAACTACGACAGCTTCGTCTTCAACCTGGTCCAGTACCTGTACCAGCTGGGCGCCGAGTGCGAGGTGCTGCGCAACGACGAGGTGTCGACGGCGCATGCCCAGGACGGTTTCGACGGTGTGCTGCTGTCGCCGGGCCCCGGTACGCCGGAGGAGGCCGGGGTGTGTGTGGAGATGGTCAGGCACTGTGCCGAGACCGGTGTGCCCGTTTTCGGGGTGTGCCTCGGCATGCAGTCGATGCAGGTGGCGTACGGCGGTGTGGTGGACCGGGCGCCGGAGCTGCTGCACGGCAAGACCTCGCTGGTGGAGCATGAGGGCAAGGGGGTCTTCGCCGGCCTGCCGACCCCGTTCACCGCGACCCGCTACCACTCGCTCGCGGCCGAGCCGGACACGGTTCCGGCCGAGCTGGAGGTGACCGCCCGCACCCACGACGGGATCATCATGGGGCTGCGGCACCGTGAACTCCCGGTGGAGGGGGTGCAGTTCCACCCCGAGTCGGTGCTGACCGAGCACGGGCACCGGATGCTGGCCAACTGGCTGGTGGAGTGCGGCGACCAGGAGGCCGTGGCGAGGTCGGCGGGGCTCGCCCCGGTGGTGGGCAGGGCCACGGCGTGACCGCGCTGCGCCCCGAGCGCGAGACCGATACCTCGTACGGGACTCAGCCGTACGGGGCGTCGAGCGCGCTCGGGGAGACGGCGTATCTGCCTCCGGTCGCGGCCGAGGAGCCGGCGGCGGCCTATCTCCCGCCGATCGACGAGGAGACCGTCGCCCTGCGGATCCCCGATCCGCCGCCCATGTCGGCGTCTGCGGGCACGGCAGCCTCTTCTGCCCCTGGGACACCAGAGGGCGGCCGAGCGGCCCGCAGAAAGGCAGCCAGGCGGCGTGGCGGGCGGCACGGTGGCGTATCGGAGGCGGCGGAGGCACAGCCGAGCGGGAACAGCGCCTCGGGACGTCCGCTGTCCCGGGTCGAGGCGCGTCGCCGGGAGCGGCTGCGCAAGCCCAGCCCGGCCGTCGTGGCGAGCCGGGCGATAGGCGAGGTGTTCATCACCACCGGTGTGCTGATGCTGCTGTTCGTCACCTATCAGCTGTGGTGGACGAACGTCCGTGCCCATGCCCAGGCGGGCAGTGAGGCGAGCACCCTGCAGCAGGACTGGGCGAGCGGCAAGCGTTCGCCCGGTGTCTTCGCGCCGGGGCAGGGTTTCGCCATCCTGCACATCCCCAAGCTGGACGTGGTGGCGCCGATCGCCGAGGGCGTCAGCAACAAGAAGGTGCTCGACAAGGGCATGGTCGGTCACTACGGCGAGGGTGCGCTGAAGACCGCGATGCCTCAGGACAAGACCGGCAACTTCGGGCTGGCCGCGCACCGCAACACGCACGGCGAGCCGTTCCGGTACATCAACAGACTGGTGGCCGGTGACGCGGTCGTCGTCGAGACGCAGGACGAGTACTTCGTGTACAAGGTGACGTCGATGCTGCCGGTGACGTCACCGGGCAACGTGAGTGTGCTGGACCCGATTCCGAAGGGTTCGGGTTTCACCAAGGCGGGCCGCTACATCACACTCACCACCTGCACACCGGAGTTCACCAGCAAGTACCGGTTGATCGTGTGGGGCAAGATGGTCGAGGAACGCCCGCGCAGCAAGGGCAAGCCGGACGCGCTCGTCGAGTAAGGGCAGAGGCAGAGGAACAGTGGCAGCGACCGCCGACGACACCGAAGAGCAGACCGACGCGCCGGACGCGGTACCCGTCCCGGGCCGTCGGCCGATCGGCCGGATCGCGATGGCGGTCAGCGTCCTGGGTGAACTCCTCATCACGGCGGGCCTGGTGCTCGGGCTGTTCGTCGTCTACTCCCTTTGGTGGACGAACGTCATAGCCGACCGCAAGGCGGACCGGGAGGGTGACAAGGTCCGTGACACCTGGGCCCAGCCGGACACCGGTCCGGGGGCGCTGGACACGAAGGACGGCATCGGCTTCCTGCATGTGCCGTCGATGAAGAACGGCGAGGTCCTGGTCGAGAAGGGCACGTCGACGGATGTCCTCAACGACGGTGTGGCCGGCTACTACACGGATCCGGTCAAGGCCGCGCTCCCGACGACGGGCAAGACCGGCAACTTCACCCTCGCGGCGCACCGGGACGGTCACGGCGCGAAGTTCCACAACATCGACAAGGTGAAGGTCGGCGACCCGGTCGTCTTCGAGACGCGGGACGACTGGTACGTCTACAAGGTCTACGACATCCTCCCGGAGACCTCGAAGTACAACGTCAAGGTCCTCACCCAGATCCCCAAGGAGTCCGGCAGGACCAAGCCGGGCCACTACATCACCCTGACGACGTGCACACCGGTGTACACGAGCCGGTACCGGTACGTGGTGTGGGGCGAGCTGGTGCGGGTGGAGAAGGTGGACAGCAAGCGGACGCTGCCGAAGGAGCTGCGCGACTGACAGAGGTCCTTCGAGGACCTCTGTCGTCTAGCATGGCGGAGGCCCGAAGCCGCAACTTTGTCTTGCGGCTTCGGGCCTTTGCGTGTCACATCCCGCCTACTCCAGAACCTTCAGCGGTTCCCCGGCGCTCCAGTCCTCAAGCTTCCCACGGTGTACGGAGATGATCCCGGCTTCGGCGGCGATGTCCAGGGCTGCCGCTGTGAAGGGGCACGTTGCCACGTAGAGCGCCACGTCCGCGCTGTACAGGACCTTTGCGGCCCCGATGAACTTCTGGACGTCGGGGCTGGTGATGTTGAGACAGGGCGCGAACCTCTTGCACTGGACGACGAGGCGTCGCCCGTCGGCCGTGAGTCCGATGATGTCGACGCCCCGGTCGCCGTGACCGCCCTGTACGACGACGTTGGTGCAACCGTCGCGGATCAGCAGCTTGGCGATGTGACGCTCGAAGGTGCGGCCGTTCATGGCGTCCATGGCGGCCATGACTCCGATGGCGGGGCGATCGTCCCGGATCCCTTCTAGCCTCTTCAGCCGTGCGTGGTGCTGGTGGAGCCGCCGCTCGATGCGCTGGACTCCTGCCCGCAGGGCGATCAGCTCCTTGCGGTGGTCGCCCGATGTCTCGATCAGGGCGTTGAACATCGGGACGACGGTCTTGCCGAGGATGTGTGTGATGCGCTGGTCGATGCGGTCGTCGAGGTCCCCGAGGTCTGTCGGGGTCGGGTTTTCCACAGGCTGCGTCCGGGCCAGGTACTCCATGTCCAGGAGATACACGCGTACCTGACGTGCGACTTCGCTGTCGCGGAGGAGCATGGCGACGTTGAGGACGGCTCGGCGTGGGTACAGTGCAAGGGATCGGGACCGTGACTGAAACCCACTGACCTCCTTGAAGGAGGTCAGTTCTGTACCTGCCAAAACGCGGTAGCCGTTGGCCACCAGCTCTTCGCGGTGATCGAGTACCAGTGACTCGATGGCCTTGCGGCTCACCTCGAAGTACGCCGCCACCATCGCCGTCGTCACATGCATCCCGTCCGGCAGCAGTGACAGTGCCTTCACCTTGTCGAGCACGTCGGTGCGGTCCAGCACGCTGCTGCGCAGAGCTTGGGACTCCAGCAGGGCTGTTTGGTCGATCATGTTCTGCCCCCTTGTTCGTCGTGGCCGCATGGCCGGGGCGGCGAACAGATTCCCCACCCCATCCGGTCAACGAGGTGTGGCGTACGAGGGCACGATCGATGAAGGAACTTATGTGCGGGTTTGGTGAGCCCGAGCAAAGCGGAGCCCCGGCGCCCTTCTGGAAGAAGGATGCCGGGGCTCCGCTGTCGTGATCGGGGCGTCAGCCGCTGGTACCGCCGAAGATGTTGGTACCGCCGTTGTTGCCGCCGTTGTTGTTCTGGGCGGTGGCGAACAGGGTGATCGTGTCGCCCTTGTTGGCGGTGCTGCCCGGGGAGGGCGACGAGGTGACGACGGTGGCGTTGTCGTCCTGAGAACCCTGGACGTTGACCTGGAGGCCGAGGCTCTGGAGCTCGTTCCGGGCGTCCTTCAAGGTCTTGCCCGAAATGTCCTGTGGAATCTGGACCTGTTGGTTCGCCGGGGCCTGCCCGATCTGGATGTTCACCGTGGAGTTCTTCGTGACCTGACTGTTGGCCTGGGGGTCGGTCGAGACGACCTTGCCGATCAGGCTGGAGTCGTTGGTGTCCACGTTGGTGCAGTTGCCGGTCAGGTTGTTGGCCGTCATCTGTGCCTTGGCCTGGTCACAGGTCTGGCCGGTGACGTCGGGGACCGTGGACTTCTCCTCGGCCTTGGCGATGGTGAGGGTGATCGTGGAGCCCTTCTGGACTTCCTTGCCCCCGATGGGGTTCTGGTCCAGGACGGTGTTCGGGTCCTCGGTGGAGGTACGGGCCTGCGTCTTGACCACGAACTTGTAGTCGTCGCCCTGCAGCTTCGACTGCGCGTCGCTGAGGCTCAGGCCGATCACGCTGGGGACGGAGACCTTCGGCGCCCCCGTCGACACCACCAGGTTGATCGTGTCGCCCTTCTTGACGTTCGAGCCCTCCGTCGGGTCCTGGGAGCAGACGCTGCCCTTCGGTGCGTTCTCGCAGGGTTTCCTGGTCGGTGTGCCCAGCTTCAGGCCCGAATTCACGGCCATCTTCTGTGCGTCCGTGTACGTGGAGCCCACGAAGTTCGGGGCGGCGAAGGGTTTGTCCGCGCCGTTTCCGCTGACCACCCATTTTCCGATCAGGACGGAGCCGACCAGCACCAGGATGCCGGCGACCACGAGCAGGATCGTGGAGGTGTTGCTCTTCTTCTGCTGGCGGCGGCGGTCCGGGCGGTCGTCGTAGCCGTAGCCGCCGTCGTCCGGGTTCATGGGCGGGAGCATGGTGGTCGCGCCGGCGTCCGCGCGCAGTGCGGTGGTCGCCTGGTCGTCCGGGTAGCCGCCGTAGCCCACGGAGCCCATCGCCGCGGTGGCGGCGACCGGCTGGCCGTCCAGGCAGGCCTCGATGTCGGCGCGCATCTCGTCGGCCGACTGGTAGCGGTAGTTCGGGTCCTTGACCAGGGCCCGGAGGACGATCGCGTCCATCTCCGGGGTGATCTCGGGGTCGAAGACCGACGGGGGCTGCGGTTCCTCCCGTACGTGCTGGTAGGCCACCGCCACCGGGCTGTCGCCCACGAACGGCGGGCGTACCGTCAACAGCTCGTAGAGCAGGCAGCCTGTCGAGTAGAGGTCCGAGCGGGCGTCGACCTGCTCGCCCTTGGCCTGCTCGGGAGACAGGTACTGGGCGGTGCCGATGACCGCGGCTGTCTGGGTCATGGTCATGCCGGAGTCGCCCATGGCGCGGGCGATGCCGAAGTCCATCACCTTGACCTGGCCGTTGCGCGTCAGCATGACGTTCGCCGGCTTGATGTCCCGGTGGACGATGCCGCTGCGGTGCGCGTACTCCAGGCCCTGGAGGATGCCGATGGTCATTTCCATCGCACGCTCGGGCAGGAGTTTGCGTCCGGAGTGGAGCAGCTCGCGCAGTGTCGAGCCCTCCACGTACTCCATGACGATGTACGGGATCGAGACCCCGTCGATGTAGTCCTCGCCCGTGTCGTAGACCGCGACGATCGCGGGATGGTTGAGCGAGGCGGCAGACTGGGCCTCCCGGCGGAACCGGGCCTGGAAGGAAGGATCACGCGCGAGGTCCACGCGCAGCGTCTTCACCGCCACCGCGCGGCCGAGCCGGGTGTCATGCGCGAGGTAGACCTCCGCCATGCCACCACGGCCGAGCACGTGGCCCAGCTCGTACCGGCCGCCGAGGCGACGCGGCTCTTCCATAGCTACCTACCAGCCCTCTCCGTGGGTCCCGACCGGCACGGGTGTGCGGTCGGAGGCTGCCGTCCGGGCCTACCGTACCCGGCTGTGTTCGTGTGACCTGGCCAAGCCCGTAACCCGATACAGGACCGGTATCGCAACGTGCACCGATGTGAAGGGAACGTGAGCGGGGTCACTTCTTGGAGTTGATGACCGCCTCCATCACGCTCTTCGCGATCGGGGCCGCGAGGCCGCCGCCGGAGATGTCGTCACGGTTGGCCTGGTCGTCCTCGATCACCACGGCGACAGCGACCGGCTTGCTGCCGTCGGGGAGCTTGGCGTAGGAGATGAACCAGGCGTACGGGTTCTCGCTGTTCTCCACACCGTGCTGGGCGGTGCCGGTCTTGCCGCCGACGGTGACGCCGTTGATCTGCGCGTTCTTGCCGGTGCCGTCCTTGACGACCGTCTCCATCATGGACTGGAGGATCTGGGCGTTGGACGAGGTCAGCGGCTGGCTCAGTTCCTGGGGGTCGGTCTGCGAGATGGTGTCGAGGCCCGGCGACTGGAGCTTGTCGATCATGTACGGCTTCATCAGCTTGCCGTCGTTGGCGACCGCGGAGGCGACCATGGCCATCTGCAGCGGGGTCGCGGCGGTGTTGTACTGGCCGATCGAGGACAGCGCGGTCTGCGACTGGTTCATGTCGTTGGAGAAGACCGAGGCGCTGGAGCGGACCGGGGTGAACTGCTGGGCGTCGAAGCCGAACTTCTTGGCCTCGGCGAGCATCTTGGCGTTGCCGAGGTCGGCGCCGATCTTGCCGAAGACGGTGTTGCAGGAGTACTGCAGCGCGATCCGCATGGTCGCGTTCTTGCAGGGGATGTTGCCCTCGTTCTTCAGCTCGGTGGTGGTGCCGGGCATGACGTACGGAAGTGGCGAGTTGGTGGCCTGGTCGGCCGAGTTGTACAGCCCGTTCTCCAGCGCGGCCGAGGCGGTGACCACCTTGAAGGTGGAGCCCGGCGGGTAGGTCTCGCGCAGCGCCCGGTTCAGCATCGGGTCGTTCGGGTTGTACGTCTTCTGCAGCTTCTTCCAGGCCGTGGCGTCGGTGTCCGAGGTGCCGGCGAAGGCCGAGGGGTCGTACGACGGGTAGGAGGCGAGGGCCAGGATCTTGCCCGTGGAGGGGTCCAGGGCGACGACCGCGCCCTTGCCGCCCTGGGACTTCAGGCCGTTGTACGCGGCCTTCTGGGCGGCCGCGTTGAGCGTGGTGACGACGTTGCCGCCCGACTTCTGCTTGCCCGTGATCATGTCGAGGGTGTTGCGGAAGAAGAGCCGGTCGTCGTTGCCGGTGAGGATGCCGTCTTCCAGGTTCTCCAGCTGGGTGGCGCCGAAGGCCTGGGAGGCGAAGCCGGTGACCGGGGCCCACATGGGACCGTTCTTGTACGTGCGCTTGTACTTCAGGTCGTTGAGCCCGGAGGAACTCGACGCGGTGGAGCCGGTGATGGGGCTGCCGTCGACGATGATGTCGCCGCGCGGTGTGGAGTAGCGGGCGATCGTGACGCGGCGGTTGGCCGTGTCCTCGCGGAGGCTGTCGGCCTTGACGTACTGGAGCCAGTTGTCGCGCAGCAGCAGGGTGAGGACCAGGAGGCCGCAGAAGATCGCGATCCGGCGTAGGGGCTTGTTCATGACGGGCGGACCACCTGGGTCATCTCGGCGTCGGGGTTGGCTGCGGGGGCCGGGGCCGGGCGGCGGGCGGTGTCGCTGATGCGGATGAGGATGCCGATCAGTGCCCAGTTGGCGATGACGGAGGAACCGCCGTACGCCACGAACGGCATCGTCATACCGGTGAGCGGGATGAGGCCCATGACGCCGCCTGCGACGACGAAGACCTGGAGGGCGAAGGCGCCGGAGAGGCCGATGGCGAGCAGCTTGCCGAACGGGTCGCGGGCGGCGAGGGCGGTGCGTACGCCGCGCTCCACGATCAGGCCGTAGAGCAGCAGGAACGCCATGATGCCGGCCAGGCCGAGCTCCTCGCCGAAGGTGGCGAGGATGAAGTCGGAGTTGGCGGCGAACCGGATGAGCTCGGAGTGGCCCTGGCCGAGGCCGGTGCCGAGGGTGCCGCCGGAGCCGAACGCCCACAGGGCCTGCATCGCCTGCTCGGAGTGGCCGGCGACGCCCTTCTGGGAGAGCTTGTACTCGTTCATCGGGCTGAGCCAGGCCTGGACGCGCTGCTGGACGTGCGGTTCGAAGCTGGCCACGCCGACCGCGCCGGCCGCGGCCATCAGCAGACCGAAGACGATCCAGCTGGTCCGCTCGGTGGCGACGTACAGCATGATGACGAACATTCCGAAGAACAGCAGCGAGGTACCGAGGTCGGTCTCGAACACCAGGATGAGGATCGACATGAACCAGACGACCAGGATCGGTCCGAGGTCGCGGCCGCGCGGCAGGTACAGGCCCATGAAGCGGCGGCTGGCGAGTGCGAGGGCGTCCCGTTTGACCATCAGGTAGCCGGCGAAGAAGATCGCGAGGACGATCTTGGCGAACTCGCCGGGCTGGATGGAGAAGCCCGCGACGGAGATCCAGATCTTGGCGCCGTAGATGTTCTGGCCGAGGCCCGGTACGAGCGGCAGCAGCAGCAGGAAGAGCGCGCCGACCATGGAGATGTAGGTGTAGCGCTGCAGGACGCGGTGGTCCTTGAGGAAGATCAGCACGACGATGAACAGCGCGATGCCCATCGCGGTGTACAGCAGCTGCCGTGGTGCCGCGGTGCCCGCCTGTTTGATCGTCTGCAGCAGCTTGGACTGGTCGAGTCTCCAGATGACGACCAGGCCGAGGCCGTTGAGCAGGGTGGCCAGCGGCAGCAGCAGGGGGTCCGCGTAGGGGGCGAACTTGCGGACGGCGAGGTGGGCGACGCCGGCCAGGAGGCCGAGGCCCAGTCCGTAGCTCAGCAGTCCCGCGGGGACCTTGTCGTTGATGGCCAGGCCCACGTTGGCGTAGGCGAACACCGGGATGGCGACGGCGAACACCAGGAGCGCGAGCTCGGTGTTGCGGCGGCTCGGTGTGCCGATGGAGCCGATCGTGGACGTCTGGTTCGTCGACGTGTTGGTAGTACTGCTCATCGTGTGACGGGGCCTCTCACGGCTTGCCTACTGCTTACCGCACAGCGAGACGACCTTCTGCTCATCCTCCGAGAGAGTGGGGCCGGGGCTGGGAGTGGCGGTCGCTGAGGTGGACGGGGACGGTGACGCCGTGGAGGACGTCGATTTCGACGGTGCGGGCGAGGCCTTGGACGTGAGAGAGGTCTTGGTGGTTCCCGTGGTGCCTCCGGCCTGGCCCTGGCCCGTCTTGGAGTTGGCCTTGGACTCGGACGCGGTGCGTTCCGACTCCTTCTGGCAGGCGGAGGCCTGCACGGCCAGCTCTTGGACCTTCGACTGGGCGTCGGGGAGACCGCCCTCGGCGATGGTGGCCTTGACCTGCTTCTGCTGGTACGGCGGCAGGTACTTGAGTTCGATCTCGGGGTGGTCCTGCTGCACCTTCGAAAGCGAGACCCAGGCCAGGTCCTGGCTGATGCCCTGGTACAGCGCGACGTGCTCGCCGTTGGCGCCGACGTAGTACTGCGTCTGCGTCCAGCGCCAGCCGCCGTACATGCCCCCGCCGATGACGGCGAGGGCGAGCACGCTGTAGAAGGATCTCTTCAGCCACTTCCGCCCCTTGCGGGGCTTGATGAAGTCGTCGTCGGTGTAGTCGCCGTAGCTGCCGGCCGGGGCGTATCCGGTGTCGTCGGAGCCGGGCGGGCCGAACTCGCCGCCTCCGCCCTGGCCGGGGACCGGGCGGCCGAGGCTCGCGGCGCGGCCCGCGGGGGTCTGCATGAAGCCGTTGTCGTGCAGGTGCTGCTGGTTCTCGGCGACGGCGCCGACCACGACCGGGGTGTCGGAGAGCTGTCCGGCGAGGGTGTCGCCGGTGTCCAGGTCGAGGACGTCGGCGATGATGACGGTGATGTTGTCGGGGCCGCCGCCGCGCAGGGCGAGCTGGATCAGCTCCTGCACGGTCTCCTGGGGGCCCTGGTAGCTGGCGAGGGTCTCCTCCAGGGTCTGGTGGGAGACCACCCCGGAGAGTCCGTCGGAGCAGATGAGGTAACGGTCGCCGGCGCGGACCTCGCGGATGGAGAGATCGGGTTCGACGTGCTCGCCGCTGCCCAGCGCGCGCATCAGCAGGGAGCGCTGCGGGTGGGTGGTGGCCTCTTCCTCGGTGATGCGGCCCTCGTCGACGAGCCGCTGCACCCAGGTGTGGTCCTGGGTGATCTGGGTGAGCACGCCGTCACGGAGCAGGTACGCGCGGGAGTCGCCGACGTGCACCAGGCCGAGGCGCTGGCCGGTCCACAGCAGGGCGGTGAGGGTGGTCCCCATGCCTTCCAGCTGCGGGTCCTCCTCGACCATGGCGCGCAGCTGGTCGTTGGCGCGCTGCACGGCGTGGCCGAGGGAGGTGAGGATGTCGGAGCCGGGCACGTCGTCGTCGAGCGTGACCAGGGTGGAGATCACCTCGGAGGAGGCGACCTCGCCGGCGGCCTGGCCGCCCATGCCGTCGGCGATGGCGAGCAGGCGGGGACCGGCGTAACCGGAGTCCTCGTTGCCTTCCCGGATCATGCCTTTGTGCGATCCGGCGGCGAAGCGCAGTGACAGACTCATGCGCACCTCGCCCGTCGGCTCCGGATACATCCGCACGGTGCCCACCCTCCGGTCGGGAGCGCGCAAAGGACCGGCGTCCGGTCCGCCGCTGCGTGCTCGCTCCGCTCGCGCCTACTCATGATGTAGCACTACTTCCGCAGCTCGATGACGGTTTTGCCGATGCGGATCGGCGCGCCCAGCGGGATCGGTGTGGGAGTCGTCAGCCGGGACCGGTCCAGGTACGTGCCGTTGGTCGACCCGAGGTCCTCGACGATCCACTGGCCGTCGCGGTCCGGGTAGATCCTGGCATGGCGGCTGGAGGCGTAGTCGTCGTCCAGCACGATCGTGGAGTCGTGGGCGCGGCCCAGGGTGATGGTCTGGCCCTGGAGCGCGACGGTCGTCCCGGTCAGGGTGCCCTCGCTGACGACCAGCTTGCTGGGGGCGTTGCGCCGGCGTCCGCCGCTCGCGGGCTGCTGGGCGCGCTGCTGCGGGGGCGCGGCCTGCTGCCGGGCGGCGGGCTGTTGCCGGCGTCCTTCTTCCCTACGCGATCCGCGCTGGGTGACGCGCGTACCGAACAGGTCGCTGCGGATGACCTGCACGGCCACGATCACGAACAGCCACAGTACGGCCAGGAAACCCAGCCGCATGACCGTGAGGGTCAGCTCTGACATTGCCCCCGCTTCACCCTTCGGCTTGCCGGTAAATGATGGTGGTGTTGCCCACGACGATCCGCGAGCCGTCGCGGAGCGTAGCGCGGGTGGTGTGCTGCCCGTCCACCACGATGCCGTTGGTGGATCCGAGATCCTGGATCGTCGAGGGCGTTCCGGTCCGGATCTCGCAGTGCCGGCGGGAGACGCCGGGGTCGTCGATCCGCACGTCGGCCTCGGTGCTGCGACCCAGCACGAGTGTCGCGCGGGAGATCTGGTGGCGGGTGCCGTTGATCTCGATCCAGTAGCGGGTACGGGAGCCGGGCGCCGGGGCGCCGACCGGTCCGGAGGGGCCGGCGGGCTGGGTCGGCTGTGGGTAGCCGTAGCCGCCGGGGCGCTGCGGGGCGCCGGGCGGTGGTGCGCTCGGCATCGGCGGGGCGCCGGAGCCCGGCTGCGGGTAGCCGTAGCCGGCCGGCCGCTGCGGGGCGCCGCTCGCGGGGGCGCGCTCCGGGGCCTGCTGGTTGCTGGAGGAGGCGAGCGTACGGCTGCGCACCCGGTACAGGCCGGTGTCGAGGTCCTCGGCCTTCTCCAGGTTGACCTTGATCGGCCCCATGAAGGTGTAGCGCTGCTGCTTGGCGTAGTCGCGGACCATTCCGGCGAGCTCGTCGCCGAGTTGCCCGGAGTAGGGGCTGAGGCGCTCGAAGTCGGGGGCGCTCAGCTCCACGATGAAGTCATTGGGTACGACGGTCCGGTCGCGGTTCCAGATGGTCGCGTTGTTGTCGCACTCGCGCTGCAGTGCGCCGGCGATCTCCACGGGCTGGACCTCGGACTTGAACACCTTGGCGAAGGTGCCGTTGACCAGACCTTCGAGACGTTGCTCGAACTTCTTCAGGACTCCCACAGGGCACCTCCTCTGTCGCCTTGCCCGTACTGCTGCTGCTTCCGTTACCGCTCACTGATCGTATCCACGCGCCCGGCAATCAGCCGGTTCCCCGAGTGGCTCCCCTTCGAACTCCTCCGCGCGCTTCTCCTGTCAAGGATCCGCGTGTCTTCTGCACAGGATCGTAGAGGTGGCCTACGACCAGTGTCCCGCACCTGACTGTGGACCCGATCCGCCTCCTGGGCAGATGGGCAGGACCGGTACGAGGTTGATACGTGAACGACGGCTGCCCGGTACGTGGTCGCCGGGTGGCCGCTGCCCAGGAAAAGGGGATGTGAACCCACCCTGTCCCACGTGCTAGTGTTCTGGATGTCGGAAGGGGCCAGCCCGCAAAAAACACGGGGCCGGGACCGGAGGACACACCCAATGCGCGGGTGGCGGAATAGGCAGACGCGCTGGATTCAGGTTCCAGTGCCCGCAAGGGCGTGGGGGTTCAACTCCCCCCTCGCGCACAGAGATACCGATGAACGGGTCTCTGCCGGTGACGGAAGTCACGGCAGGGGCCCGTTTCTCGTTGTGCTCGGGTTGTGAGGGATCGCACAGCCCGGGGCCGGACGCGGCTGGTCGCGTCCGTGAGCTATGTCACGGACGCGACTCGTCACAGCGGCTGCCAGGCCGCCCCTTCGCCGTGCGGTCGTACCCGGCCGAAGACCACGTCCGCGAAGTGGATGCCGAAGCCCAGGGTGTCCGGGCGTCGAAGCTCGGCGATCAGACGGCGGCGGTGGCGTGCGGACTGGGCGGGGTCGTCGTCGTGGCCGGCGGACCACTCGGGGTGCCGTACCTGGAGGGGGGAGAGCAGGGCGTCGCCGAAGGCCAGCAGGCGGGTGCCGCGGGAGGCGATGACGAAGCCGGTGTGGCCCGCGGTGTGGCCGGGCAGCGCCAGCGCGTGGACACCGGGAAAGATCTCCTCGCCGGGCAGCACCAGCCGCGTCCGGGATTCCATGGCCGTCGCCGCGGGGCCGCGCTGGTCCCACTCGCCCTTGGGGACCAGGAAGGCGGCCCGGGTGAAGAGGGCCGGCTCGACGCAGGCCCAGCCGATGTGGTCGGGGTGCAGGTGGGTGAAGGCCACGGTCTCGATGTCCTGCGGCGGCCGTCCGAGCAGGGCCAGGTTGCCGGGCAGCGCGCCGCCGTGCACCGCGCCCCGGTAGGGGTGGCCGGGGTCCTCCGGCACCGCGCGCGGGCCGAACCCGGCGTCGATCAGCAGGGCCCGGCCGCCGTGCTCGACGAGCAGGCCGCCGGTGTTGGCGACCAGCCGGCGGGTGTCGTTGAGGTAGGCCCCGTACCCGGCCCCGTGCCGGTCCGGGGCTGCGGGCAGAGAGCCGGCCGGCTTCAGCAGCATGGCCCCGTCGGGCACATAGCTGACCTTCAGCTCTCCCACGCGCAGGGTGCGCACCGCGGAGGGCCTGCGCAGTCGGCTGTCGTTCACGGTTGGTCTCCTCCCGGGCGGCGACGGCGCCCGGCGCGGCTCGGATACGGGGCGGCGCGGATACGGGGGCGGCGCGTCCGTCCGCCGGATCGGGGCGGACGGACGCGCCGGGTGCGCGGACGGCGCCGGCGGGCGGCGCCGGGTGCCGGGCACGGGACGGCCTACGCCGCGGTCCGCTTGCGGAGCGTGGCGCCGACGAGCAGGGCACCGGCGAGGACGACGACACCGGCCGTGACCATGCCCGCGTGCAGTCCGCCCAGGATGTCGGCGCGGGACGGGGAGGCGCCCGAGGCGAGGGCGTTGGTGCGGGCGGCGGCGATGGCGCTGAGCCCGGAGACGCCGATCGCGGCCACGTACTGCGGCAGCTGCGACAGGCCGCCGACGACGCCCTGGTCCTGCTCGCTGACCCCCGAGGTCATGATGGTGATGAAGGACACCACGCTGAAGACGTGGCCGAGGCCCATGACCGAGGAAGTGACGAGCAGGGCGGCCAGGTTGACGTGGACCGGCAGGGCGAACATCGCGACCGTGCCGACGCCCTGGATGAGCAGGCCCGCGCTCAGCACCTTCACCCCGCCGAACCGGCCCAGCAGCTTCGCGACGTACATGCCGCCGAGGGTCGCGGCCGCGCCCTCGCCGAGGTAGCTCAGACCCGCCTGCAGGGCGGTGAAGCCGAGCACGTCCTGCATGTACAGGCTCAGCAGCACGGTCGTGCCGGCGCACATGCCGAAGGTGATGACACCGAACAGCCCCGACCACTTCACGGTCGGCCGGTTCAGCACCGACAGCGGCACGAGCGGTTCCGGGTGGCGCCGCTCGACCAGCAGGAACGCGGCCAGCAGCACCAGGCCGCCGACGATCGGTCCGAAGGCCGCCGGGCGGCTCCAGCCCTGGTCGCCGCCGTTGGAGATGCCGTAGACCAGTCCGAACAGACCGGCCGTGGCCAGGATCGCGCCGGGGATGTCCATCCGCTTCGCGGCACCGGACTCGCGGATCGCCGGCAGGCTCACCGCGCCGGCCATTGCCAGGACGCCCATCACGCACAGCGCGACCATGGTCCAGCGCCAGCTGAAGCCGCTGGTGATGATGCCGCCGCCGAGCGCGCCGAGCACGAAGCCCAGCGACATGACGGCGCCGTTGAGGCCCAGGGCGCGGGCGCGCTTGGGGCCCTCGGTGAAGTAGCCGGTCATCAGGGCGATGGCGGCCGGGGCGATCATCGCGGCAGCGGTGCCCTGGCCGATGCGGGTGGCGATCAGCACGCCGGGGCTGTTCGCGACGGCGGCGCCGAGCGAGAACAGGGTGAACACGGCGACGCCGAGCGTGAACAGCCGCTTGCGGCCGATCAGGTCGGCGACCCGGGCGAACAGCGGCAGCAGGCTCGCCGAGGGCAGCAGGCTGGCGGTGGCCACCCACTGCAGCGTGCCGGCGGAGGAGAAGCCGAGGCCGCTGCCGATGTCGGGCAGGGCGACGGTGACGATGGAGAAGTCCAGGCCGCACATGAAGGTGGCGCAGCAGAGGGTGAGGAGCACCAGCCACTCGCGCGACGAGAAGGCGGTCGCCGGCGCGGCCGGCGCGGCGGCCGCCTCGGCGGCGGGACCGGCCGGTGCGCGTACGTCGCGGGCGGGTTCGGTGGGGGGCGAGGATTCGGTGACGGCCATGAGCGGGGTCCTTCCTGACGATCCGTATGGCCTGACCAGCTTCGAATCGGGGGACCTGCGCAACAAGAACGATCTGTGCAACGATCGATTCGCTGGGCTCATCGTCCAAGGTCGCGGAAATGAGGGGCGCGGGGATTCGGTCATGGAACGCCAGGAGATCGAGATCTTCCTGACTCTCGGCGAGGAGCTGCACTTCGGCCGTACCGCCGACCGCGTGGGGGTGTCGCAGAGCAGGGTCAGCCAGACCATCGCCCGGCTGGAGCGCCGGATCGGCGCCAGACTGTTCGAGCGCACCAGCCGCCATGTCACGCTGACCGCCATCGGGGAACAGCTCAGGGACGACATCGCGCCGGCCTGGCAGGGGATCGAGGAGGCCGTCGCGAAGGCCATGGCGGCGGGCCGCGGTGTCACCGGCGCACTGCGGATCGGTTTCTCCGGCGCGTTCACGGGCCATCTGCTGCACAGCGTCGCCGAGGTGTTCGGCCGCCGGCATCCGGGCGTGGACGTGCAGATACGGCAGGTGCAGATCTCGGACCCCTACGGGCCGCTGCGCGCCGGGGACGTAGAGCTCCAGGTCACCGAACCACCGGTGACCGAGCCGGATCTGACGCTGGGTCCGGTGCTGGTGTCGCAGCCCAGGGTGCTGTTGATGTCGTCGGCGCACCCGTTCGCGCGGCGCGATGCGGTGAGCGTGGAGGACCTGGCGGAGGCGACGCTGCTGACGGTCGGCGGGAACGTGTCGGCACAATGGCTGGACCACCATTTCCCGCGGCAGACGCCGTCGGGCCGGCCCATCCCGCACGGGCAGGCGATCACGCACTGGGAGGACGCGCTCTCCCTCGTCCTCGCCGGCAAGGGCGTGACGCCGGTGGCGGCCGCGGGCGCGCACTACTACAGCCGGCCCGGTCTGGTCTTCAAGCCGTTCTCGGACGCCCCGCGCATCGACTACGCGTTCATCTGGCCCACCGGACACGAGACGGCCCGGCTACGTGCTTTCGTCCAGGCGGCGATGGGGCACGTCCGTGCGGTGGGCGGCCCGTCGCACGCCGTGGAGAGTCTGTGGGAGGGCGACGGCGCCTGAGGGGCCGTCCGGGGCCGTTCGGTGACTCCGGGTCAGGACAGCGCCCCGGCTCCTACGGCGGCGAGGTAGCGCTGGTCGGGGCGGTCCTGGAGCATCACATGGTGCAGGGTCGTGGTGGACGGCGAGGGAGGGATGCCCAGGTCGTCGGTCATCCGGCGGCGCAGCGACTGGTAGACCTCCAGGGCCGCGGCACGGCGTCCCGAGGCGTACAGCGCGCGCATCAACTGGGCGTGCAGGTTCTCGTGGTAGGGGTGGTCGCCGACCAGGGCGACGGCCTCGCCGACCGCCTCCTGGAAGCGCCGGCACAGCAGCAGGGCGTCGATGCGCACCTCGCAGGCGGCCAGATGCGCCTCGTTCAGCACCCGGGCCTGTGTGGTGAGCCGGCTGCCGTGCCGGACGTTGCAGAAGGGCGCGCCGCGCCACATCGCCAGTGCCCTGCCGAGGACTTCGGTGGCGCTGTGCGTCTCCCTCCTCTCCAGCAGGCCACGGGCCTCGAGGACCAGCCGTTCGAAGCGCGGCCGGTCCCATTCGTCGTCCGCCAGCCGCAGCACATAACCGTTTCCGTCGGTGACCAGGCGGTGGTCGGCGATGTCCCGGGCGCTGGTGCCGGTGGCGGCGGCCAGCGCCTTGCGTATCGCCCCTATGTAGGTCTGCAGGGCGGTGGTGGCGGTGCGGGGCGGCTCGCCGTCCCAGACCTCGCTCAGCAGCGCCGGCACCGACACACGGTGGTTGGCCTGTGCCATGAGCAGAGCGAGCACCTGCCGTTGCTTGGGCGCGCTGGGCGTGACGTCACGCCCTTGTTCGCGGACGTCGATCGGTCCGAGGACACGGAACTCCACGGCCCCTCCTCAAGGTGGGCGGCACCGTCCGGCGCGGCGGGCGGTGTGCGGGCGAACAGATCGGCAGGAACCCTGCGCCGCTGCAGGCTTCCCGTGGTGCTGTGCGTGCGGGGAGGACGGGCCGTCGGCCGGCGGGCGCGGGCCGGGTCACGGCGGTCACGTGCCGTCGTACGGCGCCGAGCTGCCGGTGTCCGTACGGCGCAGAGTTGCCGGCATTCGTACGATGCCGAGCTGCTGGTGTGCGGTGGCGGTCAGCCGTGGCCCGGTGTGCGGGAGCGGCCACCGCCCGCCGGGCACAGGTCGTGCCCGAGCCTGCGGTGTGCCGAGGCGACGGAGACCAGCGTGGCGTGGCGGTGCCAGCCGGGGTAGGAACGGCCGGCGAAGTCGTGCAGGCCCATCTCGGTCTCGGCGGCGCCGATCCGGGCCGCGTCGGCGGAGCAGATGAGATCGAGGGCCTGGGCGTGCCGTGCCGGGGGCAGGTTGGTCAGCCAGATCCGGCCGGGCCGGGTGGTGGCGGTGGTCCGGGCGCCGACCAGCAGGGCCGGCCGGGGATCGACGGGTGAGGGCAGCAGCACCGGCAGGGTGCCGGGCCGGGGGCAGCCGGGGGCGGAGGCGGTGGTGTGCGGCCCGGTGTGCCGGCGCAGCAGGGTGCGTGCGGGCTCCGGAGCCGGGTGGGGGACCGCCCCGCCGACTGCCCGGTGGGGGTCCGCCGCCCGGGCGAGGGACAGCGGCAGGGCGTCGGGCACGGCCACGATCCAGGCCAGGCCGCGTGCGTCCAGCCCCTCGATCACGGTCCTGGCGTCGATGTGCCCGTCGGTGTGGACGACCACCGGCAGGGTGCCGGGCGTGGTCTGCGCCAGCCGGTCGGCGAGCGCGAGGCACAGCCCGGCGGCGGAGTCGTGGCCGGCGGTGTCGGGGATACGGGCCCGCAGCCGCAGCCGGTCGTCCTCGGTCCAGCGCCGTGGCAGGTACAGCTGCCAGTCCACGGAGAGGTCGCCGTGCTCGCCGGAGAGGAACGCGCCGATGGCGAGCTGGCAGTTGACGGTGCGTCCGAGGGCCGGCACGAAGCGCCGGTGGACGCCGGCGGACAGTTCGCCCCGCTTGGGGATGACCACGGGGGAGAGCGTCCATGCGTGCGCGGTGGTGTGCTCGGCGATCCAGCGGGCGAGTTCGGCGCGGACCGGTCGCCACCGCCAGGCACTGTCGTTGACGAACTGCTGCAGGGACTGGGGGGCGGTCGGCGACGGAGTCACCGAGGCCGCCAGGCGCCGTAGCGACTTCTTGCCCTGGGTGGTCAGCAGCCCCTTCAGATACACGCCGGCCCATCGCCGTTGGTCGGCCCGCGGCATATGGGCGAAGAGCCGGTGGGCCGGCGGGGCGGGGACCGCCGCGCCGGGAACGTCGGCGTGGTCCTTGGCCGCATGCATGGGTAGCTCCTCTCTTCCGACCCCAGAAGTATAGAGAACATTCGCTATGTTTCTAGGGCGGGCGTCGGGAAGGCGGGTGTGAGGGGATGGCCCGGATGTGCGCGCGGGAGTGTGCTCAGGGGGTCTGAGCTGCGGCGGGGGTGGCGTCCGCGACTGTCGGACCGGGCGCGGAAATCTCCCGGTGCGGGGTGTGGGGACGGCCTGCGTGTGGAGTGCGGTGACACTTTATGTGTGCGGAACGGTGCGTTCGGTGACGATATCGGGCCGGAGCAGGGCTCTGTGGATGTCGGCGGGCCGTCAGTCCGCGGTGCCCGTCCGGGCGGTGGCCGGGGTGTCCCGGGTGAGCAGGGTGCCCAGCGCGGTCAGGGCCTGCGCCAGGCTCTCCTCGGGGCCGTCGCCGGTGAGCGCGCGCAGGGCGTCCGGCGCGGCGGAGGTCGCCTCGACGCCGAGCAGGACGTGGGAGAGCAGCGAGCCCGCCATCACCGGGGTCAGCCCGCCGTCCGGTCGTTCCTCGCGCCAGGACCGCTCCAGCGACTCGCGCAGGCCGCCGGCCCAGGAGTCGTACCAGCCAGGGTCGGTGCCATGGCCCTCACGGGTCAGCCGGGCGGCCGCCCGGACGCTCTGCGTGGTGCGCAGCGCGTCGGCCAGCGCCAGTACCTCCGCGAGCGCGCCCTGCAGCCCCGGTGCGGCGGCGGCCTCGTGGACCACCGCGCGGGTGGCGGCGGCACCGGCCTCCTGGACGGCGTCCGCCAGGGCCGACTTGCTGGAGAAGTGGAAGGTCAGCGCGCCCGTGGTGACCCCGGCCGAGCTGACGATCCGGTGCAGGGAGGTGCCGGCGTAGCCGTGCTCGGCGAACTCGGCGGCCGCGGCCTCGACGATCCGCTGCCGGGTCTGCTCTGCCCTCTCCTGCTTCGCCACCTGCGCTCGCACACCCTCTCCCGTCCCGTTCGACGGCCTGGATGCCGTCCGGAACGGCGTCCAGCGTAGGTCAAGAATTACCCAAGAGGTCCGGCGAACGGGCAGCTCGGAACGTTCTTGGCAGGTTGGCTGGTAAGGACGCACAGGATCCGGCTGACGGTCCGTCGCCCGGCTGCTTGACTGCCCGCCATGATCGATCAGATGTGCGAAATGGATGGCAGGGTAGTCATGATCACGGGGGCTTCGTCGGGCATCGGCGCAGCGGCGGCACGGCTCTTCGCCGAGCACGGCGCGCGGGTGGTGCTCACGGCCCGCCGCCACGAGCAGCTCGGCTCACTGGCCGAGGAGATCGAGTCCGGGGGCGGCCGGGCGGTGGCCGTTCCCGCGGACGTACGCCGGGGCGAGGACGTGGCACGGGTCGTGGAGACGACGGTCGACCGCTTCGGACGCCTGGACGCCGCCTTCAACAACGCCGGGCGGACCGCACTGGGCCAGGACCTGCACGAGATGTCGGACGACGACTACGACGCCGTCATGGACGTCAACGTCCGGGGCGTGTGGAACTGCATGCGCCACCAGATCCGCGCCATGCTCACCACCGGCGGCGGCACGATCGTCAACACCGCGAGTGTGGCCGGCCTCATCGCCACCGGCGTGGGAGCACCCTATGTGGCCTCCAAACACGCGGTGATCGGCCTGACCAAGGCCGCGGCGGCGTCGTACGGGGACCGGAACATCCGGGTCAACGCGCTGGCCGTGGGCAGCACGCTCACCGAGATGATGGAGTCGGTCATCGAGCAACTGCCCGGGGTGGAGCAGACGTTCTTCGCCCGGGCCATACAGAAACGGTTCGCCGCCCCGGTGGAGGTGGCCCGGGCGGCCCTGTGGCTGTGCAGCGACGCGTCGTCCTTCGTGACCGGCGCGACCCTGCCGGTCGAGGGCGGCACGCTGGCCGTCTAGACGCCGACGGGCGGCAGGTGCCGCCGGGCCGACGAGCTGCCGGGGAGCTGCCGGGGAGCCGGGCTGCCGGGGCGCGCGGTGGACGCGGCGCCCCGGCGGCCCCGGAGCCGCAGGGCAGGGGTGTCTTCTGGATCTGCCCGGCGGCGCGGGGCCCGGCACACAGGCCTGGCACGCACTTTCCCGGAGGGCCCTAGCGGGCCACCGCCGGCTCCGCGGCCATCGCGGCGGACTCCGCGGGTGCCGAGGTGGATTCCGCCGCCGGCCCTGACCAGAGCGTGCCGGTCTCCGCCTCCGCGTCCACCGTGCGCAGCAGGGTGACGTCGATGTCGGCCAGAGAGCCCACGAGATGGCGCACCCCGGCCTGCCGCATCAGTTCGGCCTGGTGGCTGTGCTCGAAGCTGCTGGGGAGCCCGATGAACGGGGCGCCGAGGGCTCGTGCCGCCTCGGCGACCCGGGCCACGTCGTCGATGAAGAGCACCTGGCCGTGCTCCAGCCCGAACTGTGCGGTGATCTCCCGCAGCCCCGGGCGCACATCGTTGGTGCAGACATAGCCGGGCGGGGTGAACATCCCGGCGTACGCGGCGAGATGCTCGTCGAAGTGGGACTTGTCCAGTCCGCCGTAGCAGACCACCTGGAGTCCGGCGGCGCGCAGCCGCTCCAGCAGCGGCCCCGCCCCCTCGGTGACCTCGACGGGATGGTCGACGAGATAGGTGGCGCGCTCCTCGAAGTAGGCGGCCAGGGCCTCCTCGCCGGTCAGCCGCTGCGGTACCGCGGCGGCCATGGCGCGTCCGGCGTCGGCCTGCCGCTGGGAGAAGACGCTGCGTTCGACGTCGGCCGAGTAGGTGCCCCCGCGGCGGGTGACGAACCGGTGGATGAGCGGGCTGAACGTGTCGTTGAGCAGGACGCCGTCGATGTTGACGGCGGCCAGTCTCAGTCGGTGCAGCCGGTCGGTCATGATCGGGTTCCCTCCCCCTTGTCGGGCGCGCTCACGGATGTCCACAGGGACAGCGCGCGCTCCTCGCTGTTCTCGATCCGGTCGAGCGCCGGGCCGGTGGCGATGCCGGGCAGCAGCAGGTGCCACATGCTCACCGTGCGGTGCGGCAGGTCGGCGCGCCGGGAGACGACCTGCGCGTACTCCTGCATACCGGTGCACGCGCCGACGATGAACTGGGCCAGCTCGTCGAGCCGTACGTGCTCGCGCAGCTCGCCCTGTTCCCGTGCCGCCACCAGGCACTCCTCGAAGCTGCGGGCCCACACGGTGTACGGCGTGGCGTCGGCGAGCCCGAAGGTGGCCTGTTCGCCGGTGAGCCGGACGCCCGCGCGCAGCACGGGGTCGGCCTGGAGCGAGTGCGACCAGATGAGGGTGATGTCCACCAGGCGCTGCAGCCCCGTGGAGGGCACATGCGGCTCGATGGTGCCCCGCTGGGCGTTCATCACCTCCACCGCGAGGTTCTGCTTGTTCTTGAAGTGGAAGTAGAGCGCCCCCGCGGTCACCCCCGCGCGCTGCAGGATCTTGCTGATCCCGGCGCCGGCGTAGCCGTATTCGTCGAAGACCTCCGCCGCCGCCTTCAAGAGCTGCTCGCGGGTGTGAATGGCGCGCTCCTGCTTGAGTGCGCGTTCCTGTTTGGCTGGTGGCATGGCTGCGCCCCGCTCTCGACAAAAAAAAGAACGTCCTCTATGTTACGTGCCGTGGCGCCACTCCGCCAGCGCGCGGGGTGCAGTGTTTCTCAGCGTTCGGACACAGGGGGATCCATATGAACGAGACGATCACGGCTGCCGTTTCGAGGCCGGCCCGGGTTGCGAAGGACCTGGTCCACAAGCACGATGCCGACCAGGTGCTGCTCTCGGGGCTGAGGCGCCTCGCCGAGGACGAGTTCCTCATCGCCGCCGACTGGACGGACACCAGCGGACTCGCGGCCACCCGGCACAGCCACCAGGACGGGGCCGTCCTGCTCACCGAGACGATTCGGCAGACGTTTCCGCTGCTGGCACACGCCGGTTACGCCGTGCCGTTCGGCGACCGTCTGCTCTGGGACGAGTACCGCTACACGCTGAACCTGACGGCCCTGCGCGACGGCGGCACCGGGGGCCGGCCCGATCTGCACGTCCGCTGCCACGACGTGGTCCGCCGGCGCGGCCGGGTCTCGGGCCTGTCCCTGGACATCACGGTGCTGCGCGACGGCGAGCAGCTGGCCACCGCCCACACCCGGTTCAGCATCCAGTCGCCCGCCATCTACGAGCGGCTGCGCGGCCCGCACGGCGACGCCCACCGGATGCTGGAGCTGGCCCGCAGCCGCCCGCTGCCGCCCCCGGTCTCCGGGACCAGCGACGAGTTCCGGGACGCGGTGCTCTCGCCCACCGACGCCCGCGACCGCTGGCAGCTGCGGATCGACACCCGCCACCCGATGTACTTCGACCACCCCAGCGACCATGCCCCGGGCATCCTGCTGCTGGAGGCCGCCAAGCAGGCCGCCCGCGCCGTACGGCACCCCCGGGCCGGCGTCGCCGAGGCGATGGAGACCATCTTCCACCGCTACGTCGAGCTCGACTCCCCCTGCCGGGTGGACGCCCAGCTCCTGCCGGACGACCAACTCGGACGGGCCCGGCTGCTGGTGACGATGCACCAGGACGACAGGCTCTGCTTCACCGCGCTGGTGTCGGTCGCCAAGGAGCCGGTCGGCTGACGCCCGCCGTCCGGCCGACCCCCGGCAGCGTGCCGCCGCCCACCCCGGCGACATGGGCGCCGAGCACCATGTCGTCGCCGACGGCGAAGGGACGGCCGACGGAGCGGAGCAGATCGAGGTCGGAGGCGTGGTCGGCATAGGCGGCGGCGCGCGACGGGGACACCGCGCGCCGCCGCATCAGCGTGCGCGCCAGCCGGCCCTTCTGCACGCCGATGACCGGACGGTCCACCTGACCCGTGCAGCGACCGTCCACGTACTCCGGCTCGCTGCACAGGATCTCGTCCGCGCCGAGCAGTTCCGCGAGCGGCTCCAGACACGGCCGGAACGAGCCCGACACCAGCACGATCAGCGCTCCCTGCGCCCGGTGCCGGCGCAGGGCGGAGACCACCGGCGGATGCAGCAGCGTGCCGCCGGCGAGTTCCGCGTCGAACCAGGCACGGCCGTGCGCGAACAGCTCGCTGCGCGGGCGGTCCGCGTACAGCCGGTAGTACTCGCGGTTGGTCACCAGCCGCGAGACGCCCGCCGCCGACCTGCGCCGCAGCGCGCCCGCGGCCTCGTCGTAGGCGGACGGCGGCAGGCCGCGCTCGCGGTAGTGGAACTCCAGGAACCGGAACATGCTCTTGACGGTGATCAGCGTCTCGTCGACATCGAAGAAGGCGATCTCGACAGGGTCGTTCGAAGAGTCGGGCCAGACGGACATGGGCAAGCGCCTTCCGTGCGGGGGTGTGAGGCGGGGACCGGGCGGCGGCCCTGACCGGGGAGGGCGGGCCGCGGCCCGGCGGGATCAGGCGACGGCCGACACCGGGGCGGCCGCCCGGACGGGGGCTGTGGTGCGGGCGGGGACTGCCGTGCGGGCGGTCAGGTAGGTCCGGGTGTTGCGGCCCGGTGTCTTGCGGCCCAGGTGACCGGCGGCCACCAACTGCTCCAGCAGTGCGGCCGGTTCCGGTGCCCGGCCGCCCGGGGCGGCGCACAGCCGGCGCTGCACCTCCAGGGCGACGTCGGTGCCGACCGTCTCGAGCAGCCGTACCGGACCGAGCGGCTGGCCGCCCACCGCCCGCGCGGACGCGTCCAGCGCGACCGTCGTCGTCCCCTCCGCGTCCAGCAGTTCCAGGGCCTGGTTCAGATACGGGAAGAGCAGCGCGTTGACGATGAACCCGGCCCGGTCACCGCACTGCACGGTCTGCTTGCCGAGCTGTTCGGCGACCGCGCGGGCGCGGGCCAGGGTGTGCTCGCTGGTGCCGTGCGCCGGCACCAGCTCCACCAGCCGCATCACCGGCGCCGGGTTGAAGAAGTGCAGGCCCAGCACGTCCCCGGGGCGGCCCGCGGGCTCGGTGCAGGCGGCCACCGGCAGGCTGGAGGTGGAGGTGGCCAGCAGCGTGCGCGGCGCGCAGATCTCGCCCAGCTCGGCGAAGAGCCGCCGCTTGACCTCCAGGTCCTCCACCACGGCCTCGACGACGATGTCCACCGCGCCCAGCACCGAACGGTCCGCGGTGGCCGTGAAGCGTGCCCGCCGCGGCTCGTCGTGCGCACCCTTGCGCTGCAGCGCGAACTCCACGCGCTCCGCGGCCGCCCGCGCCTTGTCCTGCGTCCGGGCCAGCAGCACGGTCTCGAAACCGCCGTGTACGAACGCCTCGGCGATGCCGGTGGCCATGGTCCCGGAGCCGACGACCGCCACCCGGCGCCCGGGCGCCGCGGTCGGCAGGGCCGGGCGGCGCGGCTCGTCGCCCGCGTCGTACCGGTGGAAGCCGCGGCCCGTCTTGCGGCCGAGCGAGCCCCGGGCGATCAGCTCGTCCAGCACCGGGGCCGGTGCCGCGTGCCCGGCTCCCGGCCCGCCGGGCCCGGTGAGTCCGGTGAGTCCGGTGAGGACGTCTCGTGCCGTGTCCAGGCCGATGGCGTCCAGCACGGCCAGCGGCCCCTGGCTCCAGCCGCAGCCCAGCCGCACGGCGGTGTCGACCGCCTCGGCGGTGGCGTACCCGTCGTGGACCATCCACGCGGCCCGGTTGAGCAGGCCGAACAGCAGGCCGGGGGCGAGCGAGCCGGGCCGGTCCACGACATGGTGCGCCGTGATCCCGGCCGCCGCCAGAACCCGCTCGACCCGCTCGGCCGCGGCATCCCCGGCGCCTGGGGCGCGGGCCACCTCCACCGCGTCCAGGGCGTCCGCGCGAAGGAAGCGCAGTGCCAGCAGGCCGGGGCCCGCGGCGTCCTCCAGGGCGGCGAGGGGTGTGGTCAGCGCGGTGGTGAGCACCGGGGTGCCGGGCCGCCGGTGCCGCCGCACCTCGGCCAGCACCTGCCGCTTGAGCGACGCCGGTTCCGGTACGGCCTCGATGACCAGGTCGGCCTCGGCGACGCCGGCCGGGAAGCGGGTCACCGTGCGGGGGCGCTCGGAAGCGGGCAGTTGGCCGGCGCGGGTCAGGGCCGCCGGGTCGTCGTCCACGCCGACGACGGTGAGCCCCGCGCCGGCCAGCCGGCGCGCCAGGGCCAGTCCGGTGCCGCCGAGGCCGACGACGGCCACGGTGTACGGGGGCGGCGCGGCGGCGCCGTCCTGCTGGTCGAGCTGTTCGGACATGGTGTGTTCCTGCCTGTCGAGGGCGGGCTGGGGTCAGTAGCGGCTACCGGTGGCGGCGGGCACCTCGCCGAGGTCCCGCAGGTCCTGCTCCGTGAGGCGCAGGCCGGCCGCGGCCAGGTTGTCCGCCAGGTAGCGGGGTTGCTTGGTGCCGGGGATCGGGATCACGTGCTCGCCCTGTGCGAGGGTCCAGGCCAGGGCGACCTGGGCGGTGGTGGCGCCGTACCGGGCGGCGACCTTCTGCACCGCCCGCACGATGCGCAGGTTGGCGGTGAACGCCTCGCCCGTGAAACGCGGGTTGGTGGCCCGGAAGTCGCCTGCCTCGAACTCGTCGGGCCGGGCATAGCGGCCGGTGAGGAAGCCCCGGCCGAGCGGCGCGAACGGCACGAAGGAGGCACCGTGTCCGGCGCACCAGCCGGCGATCCCGGTGTCCGGGTCGAGCGGTTCCCGTGTCCACAGGGACAGTTCGGACTGCACCGCGGCCACCGGATGGATGCGGTGGGCGGTGCCGGCCTGCTCCCGGGTCACCTCGGACAGCCCGAGATGGCGCACCTTGCCGGCGCGCACCAGCTCGGACAGCGCGCCCCAGGACTCCTCCAGCGGTACGGCGGGGTCGACGCGGTGCAGGTAGTACAGGTCGATGACATCGACGCCGAGCCGCCGCAGCGACGCGTCGGCCGAGCGCCGGATGCGCTCCGGGGAGGCGTCGCGGCTCAGGGTCCGGGTGGCCAGGTCGTCCACGACGATGCCGGTCTTGGTCGCGACCACGGCGTCACCGCGGCGTCCGGCGAGGGCGCGGCCGACCAGGGTCTCGTTGTGGCCCTCGCCGTAGGCGTCGGCCGTGTCCAGCAGGACCGGGCCGGCGTCCAGGGCGCGCCGGATCACCTCGACCGAGACCGTGTCGTCACGCTGGGACTCGGCATAGCCCCAGCTCATCCCCATGCAGCCGAGGCCGACGGGGTGAACGGCGAGCCCGGTCGGGCCGAGGCGACGCGTGGTCATACGAACTCCAATTCTGTTCAGGGGGTTTGGCCAAGGAGGCTTGGCCGGGGGGCGGGGCCGGGGCGGGGACCCCGGCCCCGCCGTCAGGCCGCGGTGAGCACCAGGGCGGCGTTGTGACCGCCGAAGCCCAGGGACGTACTCGCCGCGACGCTCATCCGCCGGTGCCGTGGTGCGCCCGTGACGACGTCGATGTCGACGTCGAACGACGGGTCCACCGACTCGATGTTGGCGGTGGGCGGCACGGCTCCGTGGTAAAGCGCCAGCGCCGTGTACGCCGCCTCGACGGCACCGGCCGCGGCCAGGGTGTGGCCGGTGACGCCCTTGGTGGAGGTGACCGCCGCACGGTCGCCGAGCACCGCGTTCAGGGCGCGGGCCTCCGTGAGGTCGTTCATCGGGGTGGAGGTGCCGTGCGCGTTGACGTGCTCCACTTCGTCGGGGAGCACCCCGGCGTCCCGCAGCGCGGACTGCAGGGCGCGCGCCAGGCCCTCGCCCCGCGGATGCGGGGCCGTGGCGTGGTGTGCGTCGGACGTGGCGCTGAATCCGGCGATGTCCGCGTAGCGCCGGGCACCGCGGGCGGTGGCGTCCTCGCACCGCTCCAGCACGAGGATGGCCGCGCCCTCGCCGGCCACGAAGCCGTCCCGGTCCGCCGCGAACGGGCGGGATGCCGCGGCCGGTTCGTCGGTGCGGCCCGACAGCGCCCCCATGCGGGACAGGCCGTTGAGCGTGCCGGGGCTGATCGCCGACTCGGTGCCGCCGGCCAGGACGACGTCGCACAGCCCGGACAGCAGCCATTCGCGGGCCGTGCCGATCGCGGACGCCCCCGACGCGCACGCGGTCGCGGTGACCAGGCTGGGACCGTGGATACGCAGGTCCATGGCGACGTAGCCGGCGACCATGTTGACCATGCCCATGGGGATCATCAGCGCCGACACGTCCTCCGGGGTGCCCTCGAAGTAGGTGCGCAGCTGTTTCTCCAGGGTGGTCGCGCCGCCCAGTGAGTTGCCGATGACCACGCCCACCCGGGTGCAGTCCCAGGACCCGGTGTCCAGGCCGGAGTCGGCGACCGCCTGCCGGGCGCCCACGATGGCGAGCTGGGCGAAGCGGTCCAGTCTCCAGGCGGTGCGCCGGCCCAGCTCGGCCGTCGCGTCGAAGCCGGGGACCCGGCAGGAGATGTCGACCTTCTCGCCCTTCAGCTCGGGGTCGGTGGCCGCGGCGGACACGCCGGACAGGACGCGCCGCCAGTTCTCCTCCACCCCGATGCCGGCCGGGGTGACGAGGCCCATGCCGGTGACCGCGACTCCGCGGCCCCGGGCCACCCCGCTCACGCCTGGTCCGCCTTCGCACGGATCACGGCGACCGCCTCGTCCAGGGTGAAGGAGGACTTCAGCTCGCCCTCCACCAGGACGATGTCCATCTCCTTGCGCAGGATCAGGCTCAGCTCGACGAGGATGAGGGAGTCGATCTCCAGCTCGTCGAAGGTGACGCCGGACAGCAGTTCCGCCTCGTCGAGGCCGAACTTCTCGCTGATCAGAGCGGAGACGCGGTGCTTGAGGGACTCCTGGGCGGCGATGACGGGAGTGTTCATGATGGGTTTCCCTTCGTGGGTGATCTGGGTGATCTGGGTGATCTGGGTGATGTGAAGTGACGTGGAGCGACATGGAGTGATGCGGTACGTGGGTCAGCCGGTGTGCAGCTCCGGCCAGACCAGTGCGGCCGAGCCCCAGGTGAGGCCGCCGCCGAAGCCGGTGAGCAGGACGCGGTGGCCCGGCAGCAGCTCGCCGTCGGCGGCGGCGTCCCGCAGGGCGAGCGGGATCGAGGCGGCCACGGTGTTGCCGACCCGGTCCAGGTTGGCCACGATCTGCTTGTCCTCCAGGCCGAGTTGCTCGCCGACGGCGTGCAGGATGCGGATGTTGGCCTGGTGCGCCACGACCTTGTCCACCTCTGCGGGCGGCCAGCCGACCCGGTCGAGCAGCGCCTGCGAGGAGCGGCTCATGTTCAGCACGGCCTGGGTGAACACCGGCCGGCCGTCCATGGTGAAGAAGTGGTCCGAGGCGGGCGGGGCTCCGTCCGCCGAGCGCTGCCGGGAACCTCCGGCGCGCACCGTGATCAGGTCGGCGCCCGAGCCGTCGCTGCCCAGGTCGAAGCCGAGCAGCGCCCCCGGCTCGGCGGCCTCGCCGGCCCGCAGCACCACGGCTCCGGCCCCGTCGCCGAAGATGGCCCGGGTGGTGCGGTCGCCCGGGTCGAGGATGGTGGAGAAGGTGTCCGCGCCGATCACCAGGGCCCGCTCCGAGATCCCCGCGCTGATCATGGAGGACGCGGTGGCCAGTGCGTACACGAACCCCGTGCACACGGCGGCCACGTCGAAGGCGGGCACCGTTTTCAGCCCGAGCCGGTGGGCGACGTCCGGTGCGGTGGCCGGGCAGGGCCGGTCCGGCGTGCTGGTGGCCAGTACGACGAGGTCCACGTCGGCGGCGGTGTCCCCGTCCGTACGGCGGGCCGAGGCCAGGGCGTCCGCCCCGGCCGCGACCGCGAGGTCGGAGGTGGCCTCGCCCGGGGCGACGACATGGCGCTGCCGGATCCCGGTACGGGTGCGGATCCACTGGTCGGAGGTGTCGAGCCGGG
The DNA here is from genome assembly GCF_044767525.1 of Streptomyces sp. NPDC101234. NCBI lineage: Bacteria > Bacillati > Actinomycetota > Actinomycetes > Kitasatosporales > Streptomycetaceae > Streptomyces > Streptomyces sp. NPDC101234. Next base: position 100,998 of record NZ_JBIWOA010000002.1, read on the forward strand.
CGGCCAGCTCCTCGTTCGAGAGGGCTGTCGCGGGCAGCGCACCGCCCAGTCCGCACAGGACCGCGGCGCGGCTCATGAGACCAGCTCCCCGGCCTCGTGACCGGCGGGTCCTTCGCCCCCGTGACCTGCGGGTCCTTCGCCCGCGTGACCGGCCAGGCGGTCGCTCCCGCCACCGGCCGTGCGGCCGGCGGGCTGTGCCACGGCCGTCAGCCGTGCGGCCTGGACGTCCGGCACGGCGGTACGGCCGGGGCGGAAGGTGCTGCCCGCACGGCGCAGCGCCGTACGGACCGCGGCGGGCTCCGGTGCGGTGAGCGCCGCGATGTGCCCGTCGGGCCGTACCAGGACGGCCTTGGGTGCCGTGCCGAGCAAGGGGGCGAAGCCCGGCCAGGCGGAGATGTCCCGCACCGGCACCCCCTCGGGTGCGACCGCGGTCACCGCCTCTCGGGCGGCCACCCAACCGGAGTCCTGCCGCTCACCGGCCCACAGCAGCAGCGTCAGCCGCGCCGGGTGGATCGAGGGCCAGCGGTCGGCGCCCGGCTGGGGCGCACCGTGCGCGGCGAACACCGGCAGCCGGTCGCCGGCGCGGAGCCGGCGGGTCAGGCCGGGCAGCGTGTCGCGCAGCGACCCGGCCGGCCGGTAGCTGACGTCGTGCTGTGCCATCAGCGGGGCCCCGAACCGCTGCAGTGCTCCGGTCCGGTGGGCCAGCCGTACGGCGCCGTCGCGCAGGGCGAGTTCATGGCGTCGTTTGAACAGACCCCAGCTGGTCTGCTTGGCGGTGGTCAGCACGATGCGTTCCGCGGCCAGATGGCGGTCGCTGTCGTAGGTGTCGAGGATGCCCGGTTCGAAGGCGCCGCGTACGACGCCGGCCAGCTTCCAGGCGAGGTTGACCGCGTCCTGGATGCCGGTGTTCATCCCCTGCGCGCCGGCCGCGCTGAACACGTGGGCGGCGTCGCCGGCGAGGAAGACGCGGCCCGCGCGCATGGTCTCGGCCACCCGGCGCCGGGCGCGGAAGATGGTCGACCACTCCAGCTCGCCGACGATGCCGGGCCGCGGGGAGCGCTCGTCGAGGAACCGCTGGAAGAGGCTGGGCGGCGGCCCCTGCTCCTCGCGCCAGTCCGGCACGCTGATGGCGAGCCGGAACGTGCCGCCGCCGAAGGGGGCGATGCCCAGCGCACCCGAGCGGGAGTAGCAGTAGACCAGCGCGTGCGGGTCCATGTCGCCGGCCACGGGGCCGTCGCCGATGGCGAACAGCACGTCGTTCCCGGTGCCGAGGAACTCGATCCCGGCGAAGCGGCGCACCGCGCTGCGCGCACCGTCCGCGCCGACCACCCAGTCCGCCTCGATCTGCTCGGTGCTCCCGTCGGCCCGCTCCACGTCGGCTACCGGCCGGGGCCCCGAGGTGTCGAGCCCGGTGAGGGAGCCGAACTCGATCTCGCCGCCGTACGCGGCCAGCCGGGTGCGGATCACCTCTTCGGTGGTGTCCTGCGGGACGACCACACCGAAGGGGTACGGGGTGTCGGTGAGCCGGCTCATCTCGACGGCGCCGAGAAACCTCTTGTCGGAGTAGTACTGCACCGAGTCCAGCCGGTTGCCCAGCTCGATCAGCGGCTCACAGGCGCCGATACGGCCGAGGAGTTCCAGGCTGCGCGGCCAGACCACGCTGGCCCGGGAGTGCTGGACGGGGCCGGCGGCCGAGTGGTCGATCAGCCGGACCGCGATGCCCTGGGCGAGCAGTTCGGTGGCGAGGACCAGTCCCACGGGGCCGGCGCCCACGATCAGGACCGGACGCCGCTCGTCGGGGCCCTCGCGCTGGGGGATCGTCATGACAGTGCCTTTCGTCGAACGGGAGAGGAGGGGCCGGCCGGGGAGTTCAGGTCCGCTGCACCACGGCGGCGCTCCAGGTGAACCCGGCGCCGGCGCTCAGCACCGCGGCGTACCGGCCGCGTTCGAGGCGGTGCGGGCCGGTGTCGGAGGCCAGGGCGGCCAGGTTGGACAGCAGGTCCCCGGCGCCCAGGTGGCCGGTGCGCTCGCCCAGGTCCGCCGTCGGCGCGTCGGTGACCTCGGCGACGGCGGGGCCGTACACGTCCCGTGCGGTGGCCCGGCCGAGCCGCGGCAGCAGCACCGCGCTCAGCCCCGGCCCGCCCGGGCCGATGCCCGCCTCGGCCAGGGCGGCGGCCAGTACGGCCGTGGTCTCCCTGCGCAGCCGGTCCAGGAAGGCCGACTTGCCCCGGCCGGTGAAGTACGCCTTCTTGGTCCGGCGGACGTTCACGGCCGCGTCCCGCAGATGCGGTGCCTCGTGGAAGGCGGCCACGTCACGGTGGGCGCTCTCCAGCTCGGGCGCCGCCCGGGTGTGCAGGGCGCGCAGGGCGAGCGAGCCTTCGGGGACGCGGTCGCCTCCGGAGCCGACTACGGCCGCGGTGGCGCCGTCGCCGTACCAGACGCCGTAGTCGCCGCCCCACCGGTCGAAGCCGGGCGGGGCGAAGCGGTCGCCGGTGGTCACCAGGACCGGTGCGCCGGGGTGCGCGGCGAGTTGGAGCAGGGCGGTGCGCAGCGCGGCCGCGGCGCCGTTGCACATCTGCTGGACGCCGGTCGGGATCGCGTCGCCGGCACCGGTCTCGGCGGCCACGTAGTGCGCGGGCGACCAGAAGTCGTGGCCCTGGTAGTACGTCCAGGCGTGCAGGACCGTGGCCAGGTCCGCGGCGGGGACCCCGGCCCGGGACAGGGCGCGCCGGGCGGCACGGACCGCCATCTGAGGAGCCGACAGGTCGGGGGAGACGGGCAGCTGTTCGTAGCCCATCGCGTCCGCCTCCTCGGCGGTGACCCGGCTGGCGGCCAGTGCGTCCGCCGTCTTCTCGGCGGCCGGCGGCAGCCATTCGGCGGGGGCGATCCACACCTCGTCGGGGGTCATGCGCACTCCTCGCCTTCCAGCAGCGGGACCCCCGTCGACGCGGTGGTGGTGTGCATCTGTCCGGAGGCGATGACATCGCCGTCCTGCTCGAAGTCGATGTGGAAGGTCCGCAGGTCCGGCAGCATCAGGCTGAGGTTGTCCTGGTGCGCGTACGGTTCGGTCTTGCGGATGTGCACCGTCGTGGGGGCGTCCAGCTCGGCGTACCGGGTGAAGGAGAAGTCGAAGCCGGCGACCGTGCTGCGGCTGACGGAGGCGCCCCACAGGTCGGAGACGCCGAGCAGGCACAGCTGGCGGGCCGCCTCCATGAGCACCATGCCGGGCACGTGGTCCTGGCCGTGGTCGAACATGCTGCGGTTCTCCAGCGGGACCCGCACGGTCGCGGAGGCGTTGTCGCTGCCCACGGTGGCGGAGGCGAGCACCACGTTCGCCGGGTCGCTGCGGCCGACCAGGTGCGGGTCGACGTACGCGGTCTGCCGGGGCAGGTCCCCGAACGGCACCAGCGGCCGGCCGCGGCCGTTGAGCCGGACCGTGTCGTAGACCTCGGCGGGGATGTAGCCGACGTCCATGTGCACGAAGCCGAGGCAGCGCTGGGCGAGCTTCATGTCGATGCCGAAGGCCAGCCGGCGCACATCGCCGGGGCTGCCGCGGCGCTTGCTGGTGCGCACCGAGATCCGCAGTTCGCCGGGCTGCTCCTGCTGCGGGAGGGTGAGCAGCCCCGGCAGCTCCATCGACCAGGACCGCAGCAGGAACTTGCTCTTGCGCGAGACCCCGGCGTACTCGTGGCCGCCGTAGGTCTCGGCCTGTCGGCAGCACTCCAGCAGGAGCAGCGGGTCGGGGCAGCCGAGCCGTGAGGCGTGCCCGGTGTAGTAGGCGTGCAGCGGGGGCAGTTGGGCGGCGGCGAGGTACTCGTTCTCGCCGGTCTGGCGGGCGTCCGTGAGGAAGACCTCGGAAAGCGCCCAGCGGTGCAGCAGAGAACGGTCCACGGTGCGCATGAATTCGAGGTTCGCGGCGCCCGGAAGGCAGGTCTTCTTTTCGGCGGGGGTCATTTTCGTCGGCCTCCTGATACGGCGAGAACGGGGAGGTGTTCCGGGAGGAATTCCCTTTCCTCTCGCGTGATTTCATTGTCGGGGGAGGTGGCACATCGCTGACTAAAAGCGAACTCAAGGGCGGCCCCGGGAAATCGGGCCGCTCTTTTCTAGGCCGGCCAGGCGAGCGGACTGCGGTAGCCGTTGCCGGCCCGGTCCCAGGTCGCGCGGGGTGCGGACGGGCCGGCGGGATCGCCGTCGGCACGGGCGCGGGCCCGCAGGATGGTCAGCACGGCGACCAGCGCGGCCAGTTCGTCGGCGTCGGGGTTGCCGCGCACCACGCGGAAGGCGGCCTCGCGCAGCACGTCGGTGGGGGGCGGCGCGGCGCTCACAGCGGGGTGATCCCGTGCTTGCGCTGCGGCAGCGACCGGTGTTTGGCCCGCAGCATGGCCAGCGAGCGGGCGAGCACCGCGCGGGTCTCACCCGGTTCGATGACGTCGTCGACGAGGCCGCGTTCGGCCGCGTAGTACGGGTGCATGAGCTCGGCCCGGTACTCCTTGACCATCTGTTCGCGCATCGCGGCGGGGTCGTCGGCGGCGGCGATCTGCCGGCGGAAGATGACGTTGGCGGCACCCTCCGCGCCCATGACCGCGACCTCGTTGGTGGGCCAGGCGAAGGACAGGTCCGCCCCGACCGAGCGGGAGTCCATGACGATGTAGGCGCCGCCGTACGCCTTGCGCAGGATCAGCTGGATGCGCGGGACGGTGGCGTTGCAGTACGCGTACAGCAGCTTCGCGCCGTGCCGGATGATGCCGCCGTGCTCCTGCGCCACGCCGGGCAGGAAGCCGGGCACGTCCAGCATGGTGATCAGCGGGATGTTGAAGGCGTCGCACAGGGACACGAACCGTGCCGCCTTCTCGCTGGCCTTGATGTCCAGCACCCCGGCGCTGGCGATGGGCTGGTTGGCGACGACGCCGACCACGTGCCCGTCGATCCGGGACAGGGCGCACACGACGTTGGCCGCCCAGGTGGGCTGGACCTCGAAGTACTCGCCGTGGTCGACGATCTCCTCGATGACCTCGCGCACGTCGTACCCGCGCGCGGGGTCGGCCGGGACCAGGTCGGTGAGCCGGTCGGTGCGCCGGTCCGCCGGATCGTCGGCGGGCAGCACGGGCGGTGCCTGCCGGTTGTTGGAGGGCAGGTACGACAGCAGATAGCGCACGTCCTCCAGGCAGTTCGCCTCGTCGTCGTACGCGAACGCCGCGACCCCGGACACCGACGCGTGCACATCGGCGCCGCCCAGTTCGTCCATGCTCACCCGCTCGCCGGTGACCGCCTGCACGACGTCCGGGCCGGTGATGAACATCTGCGCCACGCCCCGCACCATGAAGGTGAAGTCGGTCAGCGCCGGCGAGTAGGCCGCGCCGCCCGCGCACGGGCCGAGGATCACGCTGATCTGCGGTATGACGCCCGAGGAGCGCGCGTTGCGGCTGAAGATGCCGCCGTATCCGGCGAGTGCGGTCACTCCTTCCTGGATGCGGGCGCCCGCGCCGTCGCAGAGGCTCACCAGCGGGGCGCCGGACGCCTCCGCCAGATCCATCAGCTTGTGGATCTTCGCCGCGTGGGACTCGCCGAGCGCGCCGCCGAAGATACGGAAGTCGTGCGCGTAGACGAAGACCTGGCGGCCGTCGACGGTGCCCCAGCCGGTGACGACACCGTCGGTGTGCGGGCGGCGCCGCTCCAGGCCGAAGCCGGTCGCACGGTGTCGGCGCAGCGGCTCCAGTTCGGTGAACGACCCCTCGTCCAGCAGCAGTCCGATGCGCTCGCGGGCGGTCAGCTTGCCCTTGGACCGCTGCGCCTCGGTCGCCCGCGCTCCGGGACCCGCCTGCACCTCGGCACGCAGCCGTCGTAGCTCCTCGACGCGCACATGCACGCTGTCGGGACGCTCGGGCTCCGGTTCGGCGAACGGCACCGGGTTTTCCGGCACGGATTTCTCGACCACGGTGGTCATGCCTTGTCCTCCCTTCCGGACGCCCTCTGGACCGAGGCCGCCCGGAAGAAGGATTCGGGGTCGCGGACAATGCCTGACTCAAGCCGGTGAAAAGCCGCCGACTTCGTTTCCGGGACTTGAGTGAAAGGCGAGCCGGGCCTTGAGCGGGGCGTGGGCCCGGACTTGAGCGGGCACCCCGGACGATGTTTCCGACCGCCGTCGGAATCACCGAGAGGGAAGATCATGGTTGCGCACGTTCACGGGCCCGCCACCGAACCGCGGTACGCCGTCCTGTTCCCCGGCCAGGGGGTGCAGCGCCCCGCCATGGGCGAGCCGTGGCGGGGGACCCCGTCCTGGGAACTCGTCGGCCCCGTCTCCCGGTCGTCCGGTTTCGACGTCGCCGAGCTGCTGCTGACGGCGGACCAGGAGACCCTGTCCCGCACCGACCACGCCCAGATCTCGGTGTTCACGGCGTCACTGCTGGCCTGGTCGGAGTTCCGCCGGAACGATCCGCAGGCCCGCGTGGTGGCGGTCGCCGGGCACAGCCTCGGCGAGTACTCGGCCCTGGTGGCCGCCGGGGTGCTGTCGGTGGCCGACGGCGCCTGGCTGGTGGGCGAGCGGGGCCGGGCCATGGCCGCGGAGGCCCGGCAGCGGCCGGGGGCGATGGCGGCCGTGATGGGCGGCGATCCGGCGCAGGCCACGGCCCTGGTGGAGGCGGCCCGCGCGGACGGCGCCGAGCTGTGGGTGGCCAACCACAACAGCCCCGTGCAGACGGTGGTCGCCGGCAGCCGTACGGCCGTGGCGGCCACCGCCGCCCGCGCGGCCGAGGCGGGCCTGCGCTACAGCGTCCTGCCGGTCACCGCCGCCTGCCACAGCCCCTATATGGAGCCGGCCGGCACGGCGCTGCGCCGGGCTCTGGAGCTGACGGACTTCGCGACCGGGTCGGTTCCGGTGGTCGCCAACGTCGACGCCCGTGCTCACCGGGGCGGCGGCCACTGGCGGGAACTGAGCGCCCGTCAACTGGTCGGCCCGGTCCGCTGGGCGGACACCCTGCGCGTCCTGAACGAGGAGCTGGACGCCACCGCGTTCCTGGACATCGGCCCCGGCGCCACCCTGGCCGGTCTGGCCAGGCGCACCCTGCCGGAGGTCCCGGCCCACCGCTTCGCGACCCCGGCCGCCCAGCCGGCCTGACCCACAGGTGTACGACGGTGCCGGCCGCCCCGATTCGCCCGGAACGCCCCGAAGTTGTCCACAGGGTCTGACGTCTTCCGGCCCCCACCTGTACCGTCTCCACGAGTTGATGTTCGAGAGTGTGCGTGCGTGGCGTACGGGGGAGGCGGTCGGCGTGACCGGACCGGAAGAGTCGGCGACGGCCGGGGCGCGCAAGCTGCCCTCGCCGAGGGGCTTTGCGCAGTGGCCCCCGAAGGGTTCACCCAAGCAGGAGGGCAAGGCGCTGCGTTCGGCGGTCCCGCGCGGCAGCCATCACGCCCTCGACCTGGACGGCTCCCGTCCGGACGCGGTGAGCGCGGTCGAGGAGTCCAACCGGGACCGTATCCCGGAGCTCGTCCCGATACGGGTCGGCAGGATGGCGGCGAGCCCGTTCGCGTTCCTGCGCGGTTCGGCCGGGCTGATGGCGCACGATCTGGCCCGCACCCCGATGACCAGGATCGCCACCCAGATATGCGGTGACGCCCACGCGGCCAACTTCGGTCTGTACGGCGACCCGCGCGGCGACCTCGTCATCGACCTGAACGACTTCGACGAGACGGTGCCCGGCCCCTGGGAGTGGGACCTCAAGCGGCTCGCCGCCTCCCTGGTGCTGGCCGGCCGGGAGGCGGGCGCCGACGAGGAGACGTGCCGCAAGGCGGCGGGCGACGCGGCCGGCGCCTACCGCCGCACCATGCGCCTGCTGGCCAGGCTTCCGGTCCTGGACGCGTGGAACGCCATAGCGGACGAGGAGCTGGTCTCCCACTCCGACGCCCACGACATGGTCGGCACCCTGCGCCGGGTCTCGGAGAAGGCCCGGGCCAACACCAGCGGCCGGTTCGCGGCCCGCTCCACCGAGCTCACCGAGGACGGCGGCCGCCGCTTCGTCGACGCCGCACCGGTGCTGCGCCGGGTCCCGGACGCGGAGGCGGAGGCGGTCACCGAGGCCCTGGAGCACTACGTCGGCACGCTCTCCGAGGACCGCCACCCCCTCCTCTCCCGGCACACCCCGCACGATGTCGCCTTCCGCATAGTCGGCACCGGCAGCGTCGGCACCCGTTCCTATGTCGTCCTCCTCCTCGACCACCGCGGCGAGCCGCTGATCCTCCAGGTCAAGGAGGCCCGCCCGTCCGCGCTCGTCCCGCATCTGGCCACTGCGGGCTTCGACGCTCCGGCCGTCGACCACGAGGGCCGCCGGGTGGTGCTGGGCCAGAAGCGGATGCAGGTGGTCAGCGACATCCTGCTGGGCTGGACCACGGTGCACGGCCGCCCCTTCCAGGTCCGCCAGTTCCGCAACCGCAAGGGCAGCGTCGACCCGGCCGCCCTGTCCCCCGACCAGATCGACGACTACGGCCGGATGACCGGCGCCCTGCTGGCCCGCGCCCACTCGCACAGCGCCGACCCGCGCCTGATCGCCGGCTACTGCGGCAAGAGCGAGGAGCTGGACGAGGCGGTGGCGGACTTCGCGGTGGCCTACGCCGACCGCACGGAGGCGGACCACGGGGAACTGGTGGCCGCGGTGCGCTCGGGACGGATCGCGGCGGAGCTCGGGGTGTGAGCCCCGCAGATGGTGACGTACGTCGAAGCGGATGAGGTGCCGAGGTGAAGTACGTCGAGATCGACGAGGGCGGGCCCGCGGTCTCCATCGACCCCGGCCCCTACCTGGCGCGGCTGCCGGAACTGGCCGGCGGCCTGCCGCCCGGCGCTCGCGCCTTCGCCACCGACCCGCGCCACTACGAGTTCGGCGGCCGTCGCTGTGTGAAGGACCTGCGCCCGCTGGACATGCGCCGCACGGCCCCCGCCGACATCGAGATCCGCTTCGGCCACAACTGCTTCCAGCACGACGAGGACCTGGTCGTCCGCTACTCGGGCGTCTCCCGTTTCCAGACGGACATCCTGGGCGCCTGCGACCTCACCTCGCTCGGCGAGGTCATCCTCGACGAGATCCTCCCGCACCCCGACGGCTGCACCCACGAGCTGGCCTGCCGCCCCGGCACCCTCGTCGTGGCCTGCACGGACCTGGTCGCACAGTGGGTCCCGGCCACCGATGACGACGACAGGGCCTAGGCTGGTCGGGTGACGACCCCGGAAGCTGAGCAGTCCCAGGCACCGCGGCCCGAGGAGCGCCTGGAGCGGGCCGTACGGGCCGCCGAGCAGGCGTTGATCGAGTACGAGATCGCGGTGGAGACCTTCCGCGTCGAGGTCGAGAATTTCTCCCGGCTGCACGAACAGAAACTCGGCCCCGTCTACCTCCGGCTCGAAGAGCTGGACGCGCGGATCGCCGAGGCCAAGGCCGCCCGCACCGGCGACCCCGAGGACATCCGCGCCGCCGAGGAGGCCCGGGCCCGGGTCATGCCCATCCCCGGCGTCGAGGAACTGCTGCACGGCTGGATGGACGGCCACGGCCTGTTCCCGGAGGCCGCCGCCATGCTCACCGAGCAGGAGGTACGGCCCCCGCAGCGGGTGCGGCCCAGCGAGGAGGCCCGCCGCCTCTACCGGGAGCTGGCCCGCAAGGCCCACCCCGACCTGGTGCAGGAGGGCGCCGAGCAGGAGCGGCGCGAGGAGTTCCTCACCCGGGTCAACGCGGCCTACGCCCGCGGCGACGAGGCCCTGCTGCGGGAGCTCGCCGAGGAATGGGCGGCCGGCCCGGTCCCGCCGGAGCGCAAGCCGAGCCGCGCCGAGGAACTGTACGCCCGCCTCGAATGGCTCGCCCAGCGCAAGGAACTGCTCACCCTCGTGGCCAGGGAACTGGAGGACGGGCCCATCGCGGGTCTGCTCCGGCTGGCCCCCGAGGACCCCGACAGGCTCCTCGACGAGATCGCCGAGAAGCTCCACAAGGACGTCGCCGAGCGGGAGGCGGAGCTGGCCGCGCTGCTCATGCAGGAGTAGCGGTCCGGTAGCGTCGTAGCCATGAACTTCGCAGCGCGTGTGCCCACGGTCGAGGTCGCGGACCTCAAGGACGGCGACTTCCTGCTGGACGTCCGCGAGGACGACGAGTGGCAGGCGGGCCACGCGGCCGGTGCCCTGCACATCCCGATCAGCGAGTTCGTGGCCCGCTACGGCGAGCTCACCGAGGCCGCGCCCCAGGACGGCCGCGTCAACGTCATCTGCCGCTCCGGCGGCCGCTCGGCCCAGGTCACGATGTACCTGGTCCAGCAGGGCATCGACGCGGTGAACGTGGACGGCGGCATGCAGGTATGGCAGGCAGCGGGCCGAGAGATCGTGACGGACACGGGCGAGCCGGGGTTCGTCGTCTGAGGGGGACTGCTGGCGCCCCGCACTGGAGCGCCCCTTCAGGGGCGCGGGGCTGTACTCGATTTGCGGCTACCGCCGCGTGGGCGCGACCAGCCCCCACCGGCCGGCACTCGACACACCACCGAACGCTCCCTGATCTGCAGTCCGCCCTATCCCAGTGGATGCGCGGCCAGCAGATCCCCCAGCGCCTCCTCATACGCCCCCGCACCCCCGAGCGCCAGCTCGAGCTGCTTGGCCCACGCGTGATACCGGTGCAGCGCATACTCCGTGTCGGCCCCGAACCCCCCGTGCAGATGCTGCGCGGTCTGCACCACCCGCCGCACCCCCTCGGCAGCCCAGATCTTCGCCACCGCCACGTCCCCGGCCAGGGGCAGCGCTCCCGGCGCCCCTGAAGCGATCCGCCAGGCCGCCTGCCACAGCGTCGCCTCCATGGCCCGCAGGTCGATGTACCGGTCGGCGGCCTGCACGGCCACCGCCTGGAACGTGGCGATCGGATGCCCGAACTGCTCCCGCTTCCCGGTGTACTCACTGGTCATCCGCAGCACCCGTTCACCGAGCCCGAGCGCCAGCGCGCACGTCCCGGTCGCCAGCAGTTCCCGAAGCCACTCCCAGGCCCCCGCCGCCGTCACCACGTCCCGCCCCGCGACCCGCGCCGACTCCAGCCGCAGTTCGCCGAGGCGTTCCCCGCTGGTCGACACCTGCTCGGCGAGCGCGACCCCGGCACCCGTCGGCGCCACCAGCGCCAGCACGTTCCGGTCGCCGTCGGTGTGCGCCGGTACGACGACGAGATCGGCGTCGTACGCCCATGGCACCGCTGTCTGCACCCCGTCCAGCACCCAGGTCTCCCCGTCCGGCCGGGCGGTCACCGCGAGTTCGGCCGGGTCGTGCCCGGTGCGCCCGCTCGCGGCGACGGTCAGCACCAGCTCCCCGCGCCCGGCCGGCGCCAGCAGCCGCGTCCCCAGCTCCTTGTCCCCGTAGGTCTGCAGAGCCGCCACGGCCGCGCTGTTCTCCAGCAGCGGCACCCGTGCCAGCACCTTCGCCGACTCCCGCAGCACCAGGCACAGCGCGATCGCGTCGAGCCCGGCCCCGCCGTACTCCTCGTCCAGCGGCAGGCTCAGCAGATCCGCGCCCGCCAGCCTGTCCCACAGCTCCCGGTCGAAGCCCGCGGCGACGGCACCGGTGGTCAGCGCCGGGCTCGGCACCCCGTCCGGTGCCACCGCGGCGAGCACCCCCCGTGCGGCCTCGGCCGCCGCCAACTGCTCCTCGGTGAAGGTGAAGTCCACGGTCCTGTCCTCCCGACGGATCCGGTGATCGGAAAGTGCCTGTCGGCGTGATCCGACGACGTCATCTGACGGTCCGTCAAGATAGAACAGGTTCTAGAAGAAGGGAACCGAAAAGCCCTGCGATCTCCGGCTCCCCCCGTCGTAGGCTGGCGCCCGTGTGTCCGCCAATGGGGGACGGACACCCTAGGGAGGACTCAATGGGGATCCGAAGCCTGACCCGCACCGAGGCCGAGCACCGCGCCGCGCTGATCTCGGTCGAGCGGTACGACGTGGACATCGACCTCACCGCCCTGCCCGACGGACCGGAGATCCGCTGTGTCTCCACGGTCGCCTTCGCCTGCCATGAGCCCGGCGCGGAGACCTTCGTGGACTGCGCGGCCGAGGTCCGCGCCGCCACCCTGAACGGCACCCCCCTCACCCCCTCCGGCGACGGCCGTATCGCGCTGCCCGGCCTGGCCGCGCACAACGTGCTGCGCGTGGAGAGCGTCCAGGCCGACACCACCGCCAGTCCGGGTGTGCACAAGGCCGTGGACCCCGCCGACGGCGAGGTCTACGTCTGGACGAGCTTCGAACCGGACGAGGCCCGCTTCGTCTGGGCCTGCTTCGACCAGCCCGACCTCAAGGCCCCGCACGCCTTCACCGTCACCGCCCCGGCCGCCTGGACCGTCCTCAGCAACTCCGGCGACCCGCAGGTCGAGGAGCAGGGCGCGGCCCGCCGCTGGACCTTCCCGGACACCCCGCCGCTGTCGGTGTACAACACCGTCGTCAACGCGGGCACCTTCCACGGGATCCGCCGCGAGGCCGACGGCCACGACCTCGGCATCTACGCCCGCCGCTCGCTCGCCGAGGTCCTGGAACGCGACGCGGACGAGATCTTCACCCTCACCGCCCAGGGCCTCGCCTTCTTCGCCGAGGCCTTCGCGATGCCGTTCCCGCAGCGCAGGTACGACCAGGTGTTCATGCCCGAGTTCGGCGGCGCGATGGAGAACTACGGCTGTGTGACCTGGTCGGACGCGTTCCTGCGGCGGGCCGTGCCGACGCCCGCCGAACGCGAGCTGCTCGCGCTCGTGCTGCTGCACGAGATGGCGCACATGTGGTTCGGCAACATCGTCACCATGCGCTGGTGGGACGACCTCTGGCTGAACGAGGCCTTCGCCGAGTTCGCCTGCCACTGGGCCGCCGAAGGCGCCACCCGCTACACCGACGCCTGGGCCGGCCACCTCGCCGACGGCAAGCTCAAGGCCTACCTCTCCGACCAGGGCCCGGTGTCCCACCCGATCCACCAGCCCATCCACGATGTCGCCCAGGCCGCGTCGATCTTCGACAACATCACCTACCCCAAGGGCGCCTCCGTCCTCCAGCAGCTGATGACCTATGTCGGCGAGGACCGTTTCCGGACCGGCATGGCCGCCTACTTCGCCCGCCACGCCTGGGGCACCACCACCCTCCAGGACCTGATCGACGCGCTCGCCGAGGCCAGTGGCCGCGACCTGGCCGCCTGGCGGAAGGCCTGGCTGGAGACCGCCGGCACCGACCGCTTCACCCTGGAGCACGACGGCGACACCGTCACCCTGGTCGCCGACGGCACCCCGCGCCCCCAGGTCCTGGCGGTCGGCGCGTACGGCCGCGACGGCGACGCCCTCGCGCGCGCCGCCCTGGTCCGCGTCGAGGTGACCGAGCCGCGCACCCCGGTCACCGGGCTCCCCGCCACCGCCGACCTCCTGCTGATCAACGACGACGACCTCACCTTCGCCACCACCCGCCCGGCACCCGGCACCCGGGACACCCTCCTGCGCGCCGCGGCCCAGCTGCCCACGGCCATCTCCCGGGGCGCGGCCGCCGCCACCGTCTGGGACATGCTCACGGCCGGTGAGGCCACGGCGGCCGAGGCCGGGCACTGCCTCACCGCGGTCCTCGCCGCCGAGACGTCCGACGCCGTGATCGAGCCCTATCTGAACCTCGTCACGAACATCGCCGAACTCTGGGCCCCGCCGGCCGAACGCCCCGCGCTGTCGGAGGCCGTGGCCGCGGTCTGCCGGCAGCTCGCCGCCGACCCGGGCCGCCGCCAGGTCGCCCTGCGCGGACTGGCCCGGGTGGGCGGTGCCGACGATCTCGGCCGGCTCCGCGACCGGGCCGGCGACGACATCGACCTGCGCTGGCGGGCCCTCGTCCGCGAGGCCGAACTCGGCGCCGACGTCGCCGCCGAGTCCACCGCCCTGCTCGAACGCGACCCCGACCCCGACGCCTGGGTCCGCGCCCTCACCGTCCGGGCCGCCCTTCCCGACCCGGCGGCGAAGGCCGAGGTCTGGCAGCGGCTGGCGGTGGACCGCGCGGTGCCGGTCGGGTCGGTCAACCCGGTGGCGGTGGCCTTCTGGCGCCCCGGCCAGGACGACCTGCTCGCCCCGTACGCCGAGCGCTATCTGGACACGATCCCGCAGCTGCACCAGGGCGGCATGATCCTGGCGATGGTCTACACCTCCCAGCTCTTCCCGCCGTACGCCGTCGACCCGGCGTACATCGAGAAGGCCCGGCAGTCGGCCCAGGACGCGGCCCCCGTGGTCCGCAAGACCCTTCTGGAACGCTCGGACGTGATCAGCCGCATGCTGCGGGCCCGCGGCTGACCCTCCCGGGCCGCCCGGCCGGCGTGAGGTGCGAGGTGTGGCTGTGATGTGAGGTGTGGTGGTGATGTGAGGAGTCACCGGTGTGGAAAACCTTCGGCCCAGCCTGTGGACAACTCGTCGGCCGAAGGCCCGCAGATGGTCCTTGGAGGCCTTGTGACCTGCGATGACGTCGGCGGGTAGGCTCCGGCGGCGCGCCGCCGGGCCCGCTCGGAGTGGCGATGGACACGCTCCCGGGCTCCGCCACGGGGCTGCGCCCGGCGGCCGGTGCTGAGTACCGTTCCGTGCGAGTGCCGGGCAGCGGCACACCGGGTGGTCCCGGACCGGCCGTCCGGATCGGACAGCGGGATCGGGCGGCGGGATCGGGGAACGGGGCGGAATGGACGACGCGTACGACGAGGACGCGGCCGCCCCGCAGGGGCCGGAGGGTCCGAGCGGAGCGCGTGCGGTGCGGACCGGTGACCCCGCCGCGCCCGCGGGACCGCCGCCGTCCGTCCCCCGCACCGGCGTCGCCGCCCTCTCCCCCCGCTACCAGGTCGGCGCGGCCCTCGCCCTGGCCCTGGTCGCGGTCGCCGCCTGTGTGCACCTCGGGATGGTGTTCCTGAGCGTCGCGCCGGCGAACACGGTCACCAAGCAGCACGGCAAGGCGATCGAGGAATGGGTGTATCCGGAGTTCGAGCAGAACTGGAAGCTCTTCGCGCCCAACCCGCTGCAGCAGAACATCGCGGTGCAGGTGCGTGCCGACGTGCTGATGCAGGACGGCACCACGACCACCACCGGCTGGAACGACCTGTCGGTCCAGGACGGCAAGGCCATCGACGGCAGTCTGCTGCCGAGCCACACCGTGCAGAACGAGCTGCGCCGGGCCTGGGACTTCTTCGTCACCACGCACGGCAACGACAACCGTCCCATCGGCCTGCGCGGCTCCCTCTCCGAGCAGTACCTGCGCCGGATCGTCGTCATGCGCATGTACCGGGGGGACGCGACCAGTGAGAAGGGCACCATCGAGCGCGTCCAGGTGCGCTCCAGCACCACCGACGTGCCCCCGCCGGACTGGAGCGGCGAGAAGGTCTCCGACAACCCTGTCTACCGGGTGCTGCCCTGGTGGAGGGTCACGGCGGACGAGGCGAACGGGGGTGTGCGGTGAGCCGGCTCGCCCTGTGCCTGTCCCGCGCCATCGCCCGGGTCACCGGGTCGGCCTTCGGGCCGTACCAGACGGCCGTCGTCCGTATCGGGTTCGCCGCCACCTGGCTGCTCTTCCTGCTGCGCGAGTACCCGCACCGCCAGGAGCTGTACGGCCCCGACGGCCCCTGGAGCTTCGGCCTCGCCCAGCAGCTGACCTCCGACAACCACGCCTTCACGGCGCTGCTGTTCTCCGACAGCCGGGTCTTCTTCGAGGTCTTCTACTTCCTGGCCGTGCTCACCAGTGCTCTGCTGCTGCTGGGCTGGCGCACCCGAACCACATCCCTGCTGTTCATGGTCGGGGTGCTGTCCCTGCAGAACCGCAGCGTGTTCGTGGGCGACGGCGGCGACAACGTGCTGCACCTGATGTCCTTCTACCTGGTGTTCACCCGCTGCGGCCAGGTCTGGTCCCTGGACGCCCGCCGGGCGGCCCGCGCGAGCGCCGCACGCGCGCGTGGCGAGCTCGTCGCCCCCGACCGCGCCTCCGACCGGGTGGGCCCGGCCCTGTGGGCGGTCTCCGGTCTGCTGCTGGTCGCGGCGGCCCTCACCGGCCGCACCGGCGGCGGCTGGCTGGTACCGGCCCTCATGTGGGCGACCTGGGCGGGCGCCGCCCTGTGGTGGGCGGTGGGCCGCTGGGCGCGCACCGCCGAGCCCCGGATCCTGCTGGACGTCATCGCGAACATCCTGCACAACGGCGCCCTGTTCGTGATCATGGCCGAGGCCTGCCTCATCTACGCCACCGCCGGCTGGTACAAGATCCAGGGTTCCCGCTGGCAGGACGGCACCGCCGTCTACTACCCGCTCCACCTGGACTACTTCTCACCCTGGCCGGCCCTCGCCGACCTGCTGTCCGCCAACGGCACGATGGTGATGCTGGTGACCTACGGGACGGTCATCGTCCAGGTCGCCTTCCCGTTCACGCTGTTCAACCGGCGGGTCAAGAACGTGCTGCTGGCCGCGATGATGACCGAGCACGCGGTGATCGCGGTCGTCCTCGGCCTGCCCTTCTTCTCCCTCGCCATGATCGCGGCGGACTCGGTCTTCCTGCCGACGTCCTTCCTGCTCGGGCTCGGCGGCTGGGCGGTACGCGCGCGGGCCCGCGTTTTCCGGCGGGGCGCCCCGTCACTGCCCCGTCCTCGCTCCCCCGAGGCCGACGAACAGCCCCGCGTAGGCTTCGGGGCATGACCGACCCCCTTGACCGCTGGGCACAGCAGGCGGGCTCCGCCGTGCTGCTCGACGGCTTCCACGCCCTCAAGCACGCCCTGCGCTTCGGCGCGGAGGTGCCGGTGGCGGTCACGACGGACCGGGAGGCGACCCTGGCCCTCGCGGCCGACCTCGCCCCCGACGTCCGGGACGCGCTGGCCGCGCTGCTGACCGAGGTGACTGCGGAGTCGTACGCCAAGCTCGTCGCGCGCGCCCACCCGACGGGCGTCGCCGCGCTGGCCGTACGACCCTCCCGCGAGGCCAACCTCCGCGCGCTGGCGCGCGTCCCGCGCACGGCCCCGATCGTGGTCCTCGACGAGCCCCGCAACCTCGGCAACGCGGGCGCGGTGATCCGCCTGGCGGCGGGCTTCGGAGCGACGGGAGTGATCACGACCGGCACGCTCGATCCTTGGCATCCGACGGTCGTGCGGGGCGGTGCGGGGCTCCACTTCGCGACGGCGGTGGAACGGCTGACGGTGGCGGAGCTGCCGCAGGGCCCTGTGTACGCCTTGGACCCGGAGGGCGAGGACGTCCGGGGCACGAAGCTCCCGGACGACGCCATCCTCGCCTTCGGCTCGGAGCGCACGGGTCTCTCGGCGGAACTGCGAGCGAGGACCGACCATCTCCTACGGCTGCCGATGCGCCCGCAGGTGAGCAGCTACAACCTGGCGACGAGCGTGGCGATGACGCTGTACCACTGGAGCGCTTTGTAAGGCACCTGGGCGGGTGCGCCCCTTCAGGGGCGCGGGGAACTGCGCGACCAGCCCCCACGCACCCGCAGTGAAGGGCCGGTCTTACGCCTCCCTGCGCACCTCGATCACCCGGAACCGGTTCGCCACGAACGCGCCGTCCGTCAGCGCCGCGTTCGCCGCCGCATTGCCCCCGGACCCGTGGAAGTCCGAGAACGCCGCCGTCTGGTTCACATACACCCCGCCCACCAGGTTCAGCGACAGCTGGGCCGCCTCCTCCAGGCAGACCTCCTCCACGGCGCTCTCCACGTCCGCGTCGACCGTGTACGCCCCGACCGTCATCGCGCCCTTGTCCCGCACCGTCCGCCGCAGCAGGTCCACCGCGTCGGCGGCCGAGTCCACGGCGACGGCGAAGGACACCGGCCCGAAGCACTCGCTCATGTAGGCCGCCTCGTCGTCCGGCTTGGCCCCGTCCAGCTTGACGATGACCGGTGTGCGGACGACCGCGTTCGGGAACTCCGGGTTGGCGATCTCCCGGGACGCCAGGGCGACCTCGCCGAGGCCGGCCGCGGCCTCCAGACGGGCCTTGACGTCGGGGTTGACGATCGCGCCGAGGAGCGCGTTCGCGCGGGCGTCGTCGCCGAGCAGACCGTCGACCGCGCGGGCGAGGTCGGCGACCACCTCGTCGTAGGTCCTGGGCCCCTCATCGGTGCGGATGCCGTCGCGGGGGATCAGCAGGTTCTGCGGCGTCGTGCACATCTGGCCGCTGTACAGGGACAGCGAGAACGCCAGGTTGGAGAGCATCCCCTTGTAGTTGTCGGTGGACTCGACCAGCACCGTGTTGACGCCGGCCTTCTCCGTGTAGACCTGTGCCTGCCGGGCGTTGGCCTCCAGCCAGTCGCCGAAGGCGGTGGAACCCGTGTAGTCGATGATCCTGATCTCCGGGCGGGTGGCGAGCGTCTTCGCGATGCCCTCGCCGGGGCGCTCCGCCGTCAGGGCCACCAGGTTCGGGTCGAAGCCGGCCTCGGCGAGGACCTGACGGGCGACCTGGACGGTGAGGGCGAGCGGGAGCACCGCGCGCGGGTGCGGCTTGACCAGGACCGCGTTGCCGGTGGCGAGGGAGGCGAACAGGCCCGGGTAGCCGTTCCACGTCGGGAACGTGTTGCAGCCGATGACCAGGGCGATCCCGCGCGGGACCGGCTTGAACGTCTTGGTCAGCGCGAGGGGGTCGCGCTTGCCCTGGGGCTTGGTCCACTCGGCCGTGTGGGGGGTGCGGACCTGCTCCACGTACGCGTACGCCACCGCCTCCAGGCCGCGGTCCTGGGCGTGCGGGCCGCCCGCCTGGAACGCCATCATGAACGCCTGGCCGCTGGTGTGCATGACCGCGTGCGCGAACTCGTGCGTGCGGTCGCTGATCCGCTTGAGGATCTCCAGACACACCACCGCGCGCGCCTCCGCGCCCGCGTCGCGCCACGCGCGCTGCCCGGCCTGCATGGCGGGAAGGAGCGTGTCGACGTCGGTGTGCGGGTAGGTCACGTCCAGGTCGATGCCGTACGGCGAGACCTCGCCGCCGACCCAGTCGTCGGTGCCGGGCTGGCCGAGGTCGATCCGGCCGCCGAGCAGGGCGTCGAAGGCGGCCTTGCCCGCCGCCGGGTCCAGGCTGCCGTGCTCGCCGTAGGCCTTGGGGTGCTCGGGGTGGGGGGACCAGTACGCGCGCGTGCGGATCGCCTCCAGCGCCTGGTCAAGCGTGGGCCGGTGCTTGGCGATCAGCTCGTGCACGGTGAGTTCGGCGGTCATGCGGGACCAACTCCTCGTCTGATGAGCTCCCCTTCGAGCTCATGACCTGGGCAGAAACAGCCGGACAGAGTTAGAGTAACCGAACGATCGGTCGGGACAAGGGGGCCTGCCGCATCTGTGGAAAACCCCGTGCGGGAGGATCGCGCACATGACAGCAATCGACCTCAGCAGCCCCGTGGGAGTCGTCGGCACCGGCACCATGGGCCAGGGCATCGCCCAGGTCGCACTCGTCGCGGGCCATGCCGTACGGCTGTACGACGCCGTCCCCGGGCGGGCCCGGGACGCGGCCGCGGCGATCGGCGCCCGCCTCGACCGGCTCGTCGAGAAGGACCGGATGACGGCTGCCGCCAGGGACGCGGCCCGCGAGCGGCTGCTTCCCGCCGAGGAGCTCACAGAGTTCGCGGACTGCGCCCTGGTCGTGGAGGCCGTCCTGGAGCGCCTGGACGTCAAGCAGGAGCTGTTCCGCGCCCTGGAGGACATCGTCGGCGAGGACTGTCTGTTCGCCACCAACACGTCCTCCCTGTCGGTGACGGCCATCGGCGGAGGCCTGCGGGGTGCCGCCCGGCTGGTGGGCCTGCACTTCTTCAACCCGGCTCCGCTGATGCCGCTGGTGGAGGTGGTCTCCGGGTTCGCCACCGACGTCACGTCGGCCACGCGCGCGTACGAAACCGCCCGCGCCTGGGGCAAGACGCCGGTCGCCAGCGCGGACACCCCCGGCTTCATCGTCAACCGCATCGCGCGGCCCTTCTACGCCGAGGCGTTCGCGGTCTACGAGGCGCAGGCCGCCGACCCGGCCACCATCGACGCGGTGCTGCGGGAGAGCGGCGGCTTCCGGATGGGCGCCTTCGAACTGACCGACCTGATCGGCCAGGACGTCAACGAGTCCGTCACGCACTCCGTGTGGCAGGCCTTCTTCCAGGACGTACGCTTCACGCCCTCCCTCGCCCAGCGCCGACTGGTCGAGTCCGGCCGGCTCGGCCGCAAGACCGGGCACGGCTGGTACGACTACGCGGACGGCGAGGAGCGCTCCGAACCGCTCACCGCCGAGCCGGCCCGGCCGCCCGCCTACGTCGTCGCCGAGGGCGGTCTGGGCCCGGCGGCCGAGCTGCTGCCGTTGATCCGCGAGGCGGGCATCCAGGTCCGTGAGGAGGACGAGGACCACGGCACCCGCCTCGTCCTGCCCAGCGGCGGCCAGCTGGTGCTCACCGACGGCCAGACGTCGGTGGAGTTCCGGGACGTCGTCTACTTCGACCTCGCCCTCGACTACCGCCGCGCCACCCGTATCGCCCTGTCCGCGGGACACGACACCCTGCCCCAGACGCTCAGCGAGGCCATCGGCCTCTTCCAGGCGCTCGGCAAGCAGGTCAGCGTCATCGGCGACGTGCCCGGCATGATCGTCGCCCGGACGGTCGCCCGGATCGTCGACCTGGCGCACGACGCCGTCGCCAAGGGCGTGGCCACCGAGGAGGACATCGACACCGCGATGCGCCTGGGCGTCAACTACCCGCTCGGCCCCTTCGAGTGGAGCCGCCGCCTCGGCCGCGACTTCGCCTATGACCTCCTCGACGACCTGCATCTGCGTGATCCCAGCGGCCGCTACGCGCCCTCCCTCGCGCTCTACCGGCACGCCTACGCCACCGAGAAGCGGGAGGGCGCCTCATGACCACCGCCAAGCGTGACACCTACACCCCCGAGACCCTGCTCTCGGTGGCCGTCCAGGTCTTCAACGAGCGCGGCTACGACGGCACCTCCATGGAGCACCTCTCCAAGGCGGCCGGCATCTCCAAGTCGTCGATCTACCACCACGTCTCGGGCAAGGAGGAGCTGCTGCGCCGCGCGGTCAGCCGGGCGCTGGACGGTTTGTTCGGGATCCTCGACGAGGAGCACGCGCGCGTGGGCCCCGCCGCCGACCGTCTGGAGCACGTCGTACGGCGCATGGTCGAGGTGCTGGTCACCGAACTGCCCTATGTGACGCTGCTGCTGCGGGTGCGCGGCAACACCGACACCGAGCGGTGGGCGCTGGAGCGGCGCCGGGACTTCGACCACCGGGTGGCCGAGCTGCTGAAGGCGGCGGCCGCCGAGGGGGACATACGCGGCGACGTCGAAGTGCGGCTCGCGACCCGGCTGGTCTTCGGCATGGTCAACTCGGTCGTCGAGTGGTACCGCCCGGACGGGCGCGGCGCGAGCGAGCGCGAGGTCGCCGACGCCGTGGTGCGGCTGGCCTTCACGGGCCTGCGCGCACACTGACGTCAGTCGTCGTCCGGCTCCAGGTCCTCCTCCTCGAACACCAGCAGCGTGCGGGTGCTGAGCACCTCGGGGATGGCCTGGAGCCGGGTCAGCACCAGCTCGCGCAGCGCCTTGTTGTCGGGCGTGTGCACGAGCAGCAGGACGTCGAAGTCGCCGCCCACCAGGGCGATGTGGGAGGCCCCGGGCAGCTGGCGCAGCTGCTCCCGGACCGTGCGCCAGGTGTTCTGGACGATCTTCAGCGTGATGTACGCCGAGGTGCCCTGGCCCGCCCGCTCGTGGTCCACCCGGGCCCCGAAACCGCGGATCACCCCGTCCTCGATGAGACGGTTGATACGCGCGTAGGCGTTGGCGCGCGAGACATGGACGCGTTCGGCGACCGACCGTATCGACGCTCGGCCGTCCGCCTGGAGGATCTGCAGGATGTCCTGATCGATGGCGTCCAGCGGGCGCGCGGGGGGCAGGGCCGTGCGATCCTGCGGGCCCTCGGCCATTTGTTCAGGAGCCATGTCCCCCCGCCTTCCTGCCGTGGACGTACTGCGTTCATTCCAGGTTGTGGAGAACCGTTTGTCCACAGCCTGAAGGTGCCTGTAGCCAAAATGTGCCGACGACCGAACAATCGGTAGGTGGGACGGGTCACAGCCGATCCGTCTCCCGTACCCCCATGAGGAGGTGCCGTCATGACGGTCATGGAGCAGCGCGGCGCGTACCGTCCGTCGCCGCCGCCCGCCTGGCAGCCCCGGACGGACCCCGCGCCGCTGCTGCCCGACGAGCGTCCGTACCGTGTCCTCGGCACGGAGGCGGTCGCCAAGGCCGACCCCGAGCTGCTGCGCCGGCTGTACACCCAGCTCGTGCGCGGCCGCAGGTACAACGCACAGGCCACCGCCCTCACCAAACAGGGCCGGCTCGCCGTCTACCCCTCCAGCACCGGCCAGGAGGCCTGCGAGGTCGCCGCCGCCCTCGCCCTCCAGGAGCGGGACTGGCTCTTCCCCAGCTACCGCGACACCCTCGCGGTGATCGCCCGGGGCGTGGACCCCGTCGAGGCGCTCACCCTGCTGCGCGGCGACTGGCACACGGGCTACGACCCCTACGCCCACCGGGTGGCCCCGCTCTCCACCCCGCTCGCCACCCAGCTCCCGCACGCCGTGGGCCTCGCCCATGCGGCCCGCCTCAAGGGGGACGACGTGGTCGCGCTCGCCATGGTCGGCGACGGCGGCACCAGCGAGGGCGACTTCCACGAGGCGCTGAACTTCGCCGCCGTCTGGCAGGCCCCGGTCGTCTTCCTGGTCCAGAACAACGGCTTCGCCATCTCCGTCCCGCTCGCCAAGCAGACCGCCGCCCCCTCCCTGGCCCACAAGGCCGTCGGCTACGGCATGCCGGGCCGCCTGGTCGACGGCAACGACGCGGCCGCCGTGCACGAGGTCCTCTCCGACGCCGTACGGCACGCGCGCGAGGGCGGCGGACCCACCCTGGTCGAGGCGGTGACCTACCGCATCGAGGCCCACACCAACGCCGACGACGCCACCCGCTACCGGGGTGACGCCGAGGTCGACGCCTGGCGGGACCACGACCCGATCCTGCTGCTTGAGCGCGAGCTGACCGACCGCGGGCTCCTCGACGAGGACATCGTGCGCCGGGCGCGCGAGGACGCCGAGACCATGGCCGCGGACCTGCGCGAGCGTATGAACCGCGACCCGGAACTCGACCCCATGGACCTCTTCGACCAGGTCTACGCCGAGACCACCGGGCAACTGCGCGAACAGCGCGCCATGTTGCGGGCCGAGCTGGAAGCCGCGCAGGACGACCGGCGGGAAGGCGGCCACTGATGACCACCGTCGCCGTCAAGCCCGCCACCATGGCCCAGGCCCTCACCCGCGCGCTGCGCGACGCGATGGCCGCCGACCCGTCCGTGCATGTCATGGGCGAGGACGTCGGCGCCCTCGGCGGCGTCTTCCGGGTCACCGACGGCCTCGCCAAGGAGTTCGGCGAGACCCGCTGCACCGACACCCCCCTCGCGGAGGCCGGCATCCTCGGCACGGCGGTGGGCATGGCGATGTACGGACTGCGCCCGGTCGTGGAGATGCAGTTCGACGCCTTCGCCTACCCCGCCTTCGAGCAGCTCATCAGCCATGTCTCCCGGATGCGCAACCGCACCCGCGGCAGGATGCCCCTCCCGATCACCGTCCGTGTGCCCTACGGCGGCGGCATCGGCGGCGTCGAGCACCACAGCGACTCCTCCGAGGCCTACTACATGGCCACCCCCGGCCTGTACGTCGTCACCCCCGCCACCGTCGCCGACGCCTACGGCCTGCTGCGCCGGTCCATCGCCTCCGACGACCCGGTCGTCTTCCTCGAACCCAAGCGGCTGTACTGGTCCAAGGACTCCTGGAACCCCGAGCATCCGACGGACGTTGAACCCATCGGCCGCGCGGTGGTGCGCCGCACAGGGCGCAGCGCCACGCTCATCACCTACGGCCCGTCCGTACCGGTCTGCCTCGAAGCCGCCGAGGCCGGCCAGGCGGAGGGCTGGGACCTGGAAGTCGTCGACCTGCGCTCCCTGGTGCCGTTCGACGACGAGACGGTCTGCGCCTCGGTACGGCGCACCGGGCGAGCGGTCGTCGTACACGAGTCGGGCGGCTTCGGCGGACCGGGAGGGGAGATCGCGGCCCGGGTCACGGAGCGCTGCTTCCACCACCTGGAGGCGCCGGTGCTGCGCGTGGCCGGGTTCGACATTCCCTACCCGCCGCCGATGCTGGAGCGTCACCACCTGCCCGGTGTGGACCGCATCCTGGACGCGGTGGCGCGTCTGCAGTGGGAGGCCGAGGGCTGATGGCACAGGTGCTGGAGTTCAAACTGCCCGACCTCGGGGAGGGGCTCACCGAGGCGGTGATCGTCACCTGGCTGGTCCAGGTCGGCGAGGTCGTCGCGATCGACCAGCCGGTCGTCGAGGTCGAGACGGCCAAGGCGATGGTCGAGGTTCCCTGCCCCTACGGCGGTGTGGTCACCGCCCGCTTCGGCGAGGAGGGCACCGAACTGCCCGTCGGCGCCCCGCTGCTGACGGTCGCCGTCGGCGAGGCGGCCACGGTCCCCGAGGCGGAGGGCTCCGGCAACGTCCTGGTGGGCTACGGCACGGGCACGCCCCCGGCGCGCCGCCGACGAGTCCGTACGTCCGCCCCGGAGCGGGCCAACGGCACGGCCGCCCGGAGCACCGTTCCGGAACGGCCGCACCAGGTCGCCGCGCCGGAAGCGGCGACCCACCCGCGCGTGCCCGTACCGCCCGCCGCGCTCACCGACGGCCCTGCCCCGGTGATCTCCCCGCTGGTGCGCCGCCTGGCCCGCGACAACGGCCTCGACCTGCGCCGGCTGGAGGGCTCGGGCCCCGAAGGGCTCATCCTCCGCGCCGACGTCGAGGACGCACTGCGCGCCAACGCGGCCCGCGCGGGCGCCAGGACCGCACCGCCCGGATCCGCGGGCACCCGCACACCCCTCAAGGGCATCCGGGGCGTGGTCGCCGACAAACTCTCCCGCAGCCGCCGGGAGATCCCCGACGCGACCTGCTGGGTGGACGCCGACGCGACGGAGCTGATGCGCGCGCGGACCGCGATGAACGCGACGGCGGGCCCGAAGATCTCCCTCCTCGCGCTCCTCGCCCGGATCTGCACCGCGGCCCTGGCCCGTCACCCCGAGCTGAACTCCTACGTCGACGTCGAGGCCCGCGAGATCGTCCAGCTCGACCAGGTCCACCTGGGCTTCGCCGCCCAGACCGAGCGGGGCCTGGTCGTCCCGGTGGTCCGGGACGCCCACACCCGCGACGCCGAGTCCCTCACGGCGGAGTTCGCCCGCCTCACCGAGTCCGCCCACGCCGGAGCCCTGACCCCGGCGGAACTCACCGGCGGCACCTTCACGTTGAACAACTACGGCGTCTTCGGCGTCGACGGCTCCACCCCGATCATCAACCACCCCGAGGCGGCGATGCTGGGAGTGGGCCGCATCGTCCCGAAGCCATGGGTCCACGAGGGCGAGCTGGCGGTCCGCCAAGTCGTCCAGCTGTCCCTCACCTTCGACCACCGGGTCTGCGACGGCGGCACAGCAGGCGGCTTCCTGCGCTACGTGGCCGACTGCGTGGAAAACCCGACGGTACTTCTCAGGACGCTCTAGCTGTGGCGCCCCGTGAGGGGCGCGGGGCTGTATCGATATGCGGCTCCGCCGCGTGGGCGCGACCAGCCACCGACCACCCGCACGCGCGCACCTGCACACAGCCCCACCCCCTTGGGCGCACCATGCCCTCTCTGTTCCCCGTGATCAGAACGCACCCCATACTCGAAAGGTGACCGACACCGAGCCGCCGCAGCCCTACGACGCGATCGTGCTGGCCGGCGGCGCCGCGAAGCGGCTCGGCGGGGCCGACAAGCCGTCCGTCAGGGTCGGCGGCCGCCCCCTGCTCGACCGGGTCCTCGCGGCCTGCGCCGGCGCGCGGCGGACCGTCGTCGTGGCCACCCCCCGCCCCACCTCGCGCCCGGTTCACTGGACCCGCGAGGCCCCCCCGGGCGGCGGCCCGGTCGCCGCCCTCGACGCCGGCCTGCGCCACACCACCGCCGACTACGCGGTCGTACTCTCCGCCGACCTCCCGTTCCTCGAAGAGCCAACGGTGGGGCGCCTGTTGTCGGCCCTGCACACCTCCGGCGCGGACGCCGCGCTGCTCACCGACGCCGACGGCAGGGACCAGCCCCTCGTCGCGGCCCACCGCACAGCCGCACTGCGCCACGCGCTGTCCGCTCTGGCCGAAGGCGACCGCGGCCTCACCGGCCTCCCCCTTCGGCGCCTGACCGCCGCACTGAACATCACCCGCGTCCCGGACCCGCTCGCGTCCTTCGACTGCGACACCTGGGACGACATCGCCGACGCCAGGGCACGCATCAGGGAGCATGGACACGTGTTGGATGAATGGATCTCCGCAGTCAAGGACGAGCTGGGCATCGACCTGGACGTCGACACCCGCGTCCTGCTCGATCTGGCCCGGGACGCCGCGCACGGTGTGGCCCGCCCGGCCGCTCCGCTGACCACGTTCCTCGTCGGCTACGCGGCAGCGCAGGGCAAGGGCGGACCCGAGGCGGTCGCCGAGGCGGCCCGCAAGGCCGTCGCGCTGGCCCTGCGCTGGGAGGAAGAGGCGAACTCTCCCCAGCAGCAGCCGGCTCCGGAGCAGCCCGCTTCCGGTGAACCCGGCTCCGCCGAGCCGGCCTCCGACACCCCCGACCCCGGGCCCGGCCGGTGACGGCCCCCGGGATCCGGGCCGGCGCGACCCCCATGGACACCGACGACGATCTCGACGTCGAGGAGGCGCTCGCCCTCGTGAGAGAGCCCCGACAACCCCGAGAGGGCGCTCCCCCCGCGCCCGCCTCCCACGGCGAGCACGCCTCCGGCGGCCGGTCGGCGCACCGCCACCGCGCCACCCCCTGGCCCCGGGCCCGCGAGATCGCCGCCCGTGCCGCCCGCTCCGGCGCCCGCCGGGCCCCCGTCTCCGTGCCGCTCACGGGTGCCCTCGGACTGACCCTCGCCGCCCCGCTGGACGCACTCACCGACCTGCCCTCCTTCGACACCTCCGCCATGGACGGCTGGGCAGTCGCGGGCCCCGGCCCCTGGCAGGTGCGCGAGCAGGGCGTACTGGCCGGGCATGCGCAGCCCGAGCCGCTCACCGACGGCGAGGCGGTCCGGATCGCCACCGGCGCCCGGGTGCCGGCGGACACCACCGCCGTGCTCCGCAGCGAGCACGGCCGCATCGACCCCCAGGGACGGCTGCATCCCACCCGAGAGACCGACCACGGCCAGGACATCCGCCCGCGCGGCCAGGAATGCCGTACCGGTGACCAGCTGCTGCCCGTCGGCACCCTGGTCACCCCGGCGGTCCTCGGCCTCGCCGCGGCGGCGGGGTACGACACCGTCACCGCCGTCCCCCGGCCCCGCGCCGAAGTCCTGGTCCTGGGCGACGAGTTGCTGACCGAAGGGCTTCCGCGCGAAGGACTCATCCGGGATGCGCTCGGCCCGATGCTGCCGCCCTGGCTGCGGGCACTCGGAGCCGAGGTGACCGCCGTACGCAGGATCGGCGACGACGCCAAGGCCCTGTACCGGGCGATCACCTCGTCCACGGCCGATCTCGTCGTCACCACGGGCGGTACCGCCTCCGGTCCGGTGGACCATGTCCACCCCACGCTGGAGCGCGTCGGCGCCGAACTCCTCGTCGACGGCGTCCAGGTGCGGCCCGGTCATCCCATGCTGCTGGCCCGTATCAAGCAGAACCAGCACCTCGTCGGCCTCCCCGGCAACCCCCTCGCCGCCGTCTCCGGCCTGCTCACCCTCGCCGAACCCCTGCTGCGCACCCTCGCGGCCCACCCGGCCCCCGAGCCGTACACAGTGCCGCTGGCGGAGACGACGCACGGCCACCCGTACGACACCCGGCTCATCCCGGTTGTCCTGCGGGGTGACGCCGCCGTTCCGCTGCACTACAACGGCCCGGCGATGCTCCGTGGCATCGCCGCTGCCGACGCACTCGCGGTCGTACCGCCGGGCGGGGCACAGCGGGGTGAGGAGACGGAACTGCTTGACCTGCCGTGGGCGACCGCGGGTATCGGGGTGTGTTTCACGTGAAACGTCCGGGCCGTCACGGGTGAATGTCGTCCAGACTGCCGACGATCACCACGGACGGCGGACGTGAAGGGGTCGGCACCTGGATGAGAATGGGGACGTAGACCATGTCGCCGTGTCTGAACTCGGCCTTCCAGGACTTCTGGTAGCACACGATCGTGTTCGGGCTGCGGTGTGTCGCGTAACACTGAAGGGCCGACTTCGGGGATGCCTCGGTGCTTGACGCGCCCTGTGCGCCAAACACCGCACAGCAGGTGAGCGCGGCTATGAGGCTGATGCTCCGGAATGCTGATCTCTGCATTCTCATCACCCGTGCGGTTGCGTGTGATCGGAATCGTGGACTTTCCGGGCGGCTTCCTGGCGCGTGTGGACGCCGAGTTTGGCCAGTACCGCGCCCACGTGATGCCCAGCGGTCTTGGGCGCGATATAGAGACGGGCGGCGATCTCGGCGTCCGACAAGCCCTCGTGCAGCAGCTTGAGGACGTCCATTTCCCGGATGGTCAGCCCGTACGGGTTGGACCGGGTGGCCGCCCGCGGGCCGCGCCGGATCGGGCGGACACCGCGGGAACGCATCATGGCGCGGGTGCGCCCCACGGCCGCCCGGGCCCCGAGGGCCTCGAAGGTGGCCAACGCCTGGTGCAACGCGGACGCGTCGCCGGACAGGCGGACCAGCGCGGCGTGGTACGGGCAGCCGAGTCCGTCCCACTGGGCCGCGGCGCCGGCCCAGTCGCCGGCCAGCTCCAGCGCGTAGGGTCCTGCCGCGGCCACGGGCGGCGGCACTCCTCCGACGCGGCGGACCCAGCAGGCCAGGGGCCCGGACAACCAGGGGTGGCCACGATTCGCCAACGCGTCCAGACCGCGTTCTGCCTCTGCCTGCACCAGTTCGTGGTCACCGAGCAGCCAGGCCGTCTCGACCCGGGCCTCCCACCCCAGGCCCGTGTCCAGCAGACAGTCGGGGTCGACGAGGCTCGCCGCCTGCTCCAGCAGTTGCCAGACCTGAGCCTTGCCCTGGCGGGCCCGCACCAGACCCAGCACGGTCAGGGCCAGGGACCGGACCACCGGTGGCGAGCCGGGGTGGGACAGGACGTTCTGCGCGGTATCGGCGGCCTCGGCGCACCGGCCCCGGTTCAGCAGCCCCCAGCTGTTCCAGGCCCTTGTGCACAGCAGGTAGGACAGCAGTCCGTGATCCAGGCAGTACGCCTCCGCCCGGTCCACGGCCGCCGCGGTCCGGTCGGCATCACCCTGCAGCACCGTGAACCAGGACATGATGAGCGCCAGAAGACCCGCGTCCTCCGGCAGATCCTGCGCCATCGCGCTGGACACCGCCTTTTCGCAGTTCTCCCAGCCGGCCCCCTGGTCCAACATGCGTGCCGCCGAGGCATGGAAGCGGGCCTGGACGACGGCCCCCGCATCGCCGAAGCGCTCACCCAGAGCGATCGCCTTCTCGGCGTAGGCGGCGGTCACCGCCACCGGCTCATGTTCGTAGCAGGCCAGTTGGCAGAGGTTCAGGTATGCCCTGGCCAGCTCCCGGCCCGGCTCCAGGCCTTCGAGCACCCGCACGGCTGCCTGGCCGGTGCGTCTGGCCTCGGCAGTCCGCCCGATCAGCCACAGCCAGCACGACAGCCAGCGCAGGTCGTCCCCTTCGTGCCGCCGGTCGCCCAGCGCACGGCGCAGCTTGACCGCCCTGCGGCCGGAAGCGATCCCCTCGTCCAGCTGACTGGACAGGAGACATGCCTGCGCATGGCCCTCCAGCAGGTCGGTCCGTCGGTCGGTCGGCAGACGGTCGGCGTACCGCAGGGCGCGGGCGTACTGCGCGGCCGCCTCCCGGTGTGCCCCCGACGCGGCAGCGTGGGTGGCCGCGTCGGGCGCGTACTCCAGGACGGCAACCGGATCCCCGGCACCTTCGGCATGATCGGCCAGCAGTGCCAGGTCATCCGCGGCGATCGGGCGGGACCGCATCGCCGCCAGCACCTGCCGGTGCACCTGCAGACGGTGAGCGGCGGGAACGGACTCGAGCACCGCCAGCCGGGTCAGCTCGTGGCGGAACTCGGTCACCTGACCGTCGGTTCGCACGATTCCAGCGGCCACGGCCTCGTCGAGCGTCTCCTCCAGGCCCGGCAGCACGCTGGCCAACAACGGCAGTGCGACCCGGCGCCCCAGGACGGCCAGCACGTCGACGGCCCGGCGAGCCGTGGCCGTCAGGCCGGCCAGGCGGCCGGCGACGGCCTCGCGCACGGTGGCCGGGATGAACTCGGCAGGGGCGGCCAGGATCTGGGTGACGATGAAAGGGTTGCCGCCGGAGACGTGGTACACCTGCTCGGCGTCCACGGCGTGTCCGGCAGCCAGTCGGCCCACAGCCCCACGGCTCAGCGGGGCCAGGTCGTGGCGGCACACCCAGGGATAAGCGGCCAGGGTGCCGAGGAGAGCGGTCAGGTCGTGGGTGCGGCCGATCTCATCGTCCCGGTAGGTGGCCACCACCAACGCCGGAACGCTGGGCAGCCGCCGGGCCAGGTGTCGCAGCAGGTCCATCGTGGCCTCATCGGCCCAGTGGACGTCCTCCACGACCAGCAGGCTGGGGTAGGCGTTCAGGTCGGCCAGCAGGCAGTCGAAGACCTCGTCGGGACGGCAGGTACCCGCCAGGGCCCCGGCAAGGACGGTGCGTGCCGCCTGGCCCAGGCGAGGGGCCAGATCCATCAGGGGGCCCAGGGGGCGGGGTACGGCCAGCGGGTCACAGGCGCCGACCAGGATCCGGATGTGGGGATCGGCCAGCTGAGCCAGACGGTTGACCACGGTGGTCTTCCCGATACCGGCCTCGCCGCGCACAAGGGCCAGACGTCCAGGGCCGCTCACGGCATCCTGCAGGTGGCTGGTGAGGTCCTGGAGCAAAGCCTCTCGCTCTAGCAGGTTCATTACCAGCAAGTTTCCGCCTGTGGCCGGAGCTGCGCAAAAGATCCGGCCGGGGTTCCGAGGCTGAGATGTGGGGTACGCCGGGTGCAATTTGGGGTCTCCGCCCGATGTGCCCCCGTCCACGGCAGGGCACGATTCCAGGAGAGATTGCGGAGGCCCGTGTTTCGCGAATGAGACACGTGAAGTTGTTCTCCGCCGTCCGAATTGGGCCGCGAATCGAAACGGTCCCTCGCATCGAGAAGGAATCGTCATGATCAAGAAGATCGCAAAACGCACAGCGGTACTGACCGCATCGGCCGCACTGGCCGCAGGAGGCGCCCTGGCGCCTTCCACCGCCTTCGCCGCCCCGACGCCCACCGGCGTTCACGCCGTGGTGCCGAGTGACAACGGTGGAGGCCACGGCAACAAGCACCACAACAACAACAATAACAACAACAATAACAACGGAGGCCGGAACAACAACAACAATAACAACAACAACAACAACGGAGGCCGGAACAACAACAATAACAACAACAACAACGGAGGCCGGAACAACAACAATAACAACAATAACAACAACGGTGGAGGCGGGAACAACAATAACAACAACAATAACAACGGCGGGGGCGGGAACAACAACAACAATAACAACAACAACGGTGGAGGCGGGAACAACAACAACAACAACAATAACAACGGCGGGGGCGGGAACAACAACAACAATAACAACAACAATGGCGGAGGTGGGAACAACAACAACAATAACAACAACAACGGGTGAAGTTCAGAGTCTGGCGGCCGGTGGTGCAGATCCACGCGGCCGCCGGACTGGTTCGGTGTACCGCCCTCAGCTTTGGTGGCAGTTGATGTTCTGATTTCCGCGGAACTTGTTCACGGCTCCGTGCTGGCCTGTCGGATAGCAGACCTGGAAGTTGAAAAGCGACTTCCCCAGAAGCGGGACGATCCCCCCGTCACCTTGGGTCGGTGTGTCGCCGTTGTTGTTGTTATTGTTGTTGTTCGTCCTGCCCGAGTTGTTGTTATTGTTGTTGTTCGGGCCGCCGGTGGCGTTGTTATTGTTGTTGTCATTGTTGGTGCTTTGGGTTCCGGTCGCCGCGTCGCGCAGCCCGGCGAATCCAGTCGGTTGGAGGACCCGCAGGAGTGGAATGTTGTCCAGAAGCGGGATGGATCCGCCGGCGCTTTGCGCCTGGGCGCCACCGGCGCTGATGAGAATCGCCGCCGTCGCAGCGGTGCTGATGGTGGCAAGCCGCTTGGTGAGCTTCACTCGATCGACCTTTCGTCGTCCCTGTGTGGAATCTTGGCTTTAATGAACAGGATGGCGACGTCAGGCTTTGAATGATTACTAGGCACGCGGCAGTCGCCGCCTTTTCCCCCGTACAGCCTCAGAATCCGTGACGCGACCATCAGCGTGTGTGAGAAGAGTCGAGGGTGTGGTCGAGGGAGCCGCGGCGGCCGGACGGAGAGTAGCGTCGCGGTATGCATGCGATCACGATTCCCGAACCTGGTGGGCCCGAGGCGCTGGTGTGGGACGAGGTCCCCGATCCCGTACCCGGCGAGGGCGAGGTGCTGGTCGAGGTGGTGGCCAGTGCGGTCAACCGCGCCGACATCATGCAACGGCAGGGCTTCTACGACCCGCCGCCGGGCGCGTCTCCCTATCCCGGTCTGGAGTGCTCCGGGCGGATTGCCGCGCTCGGCCCCGGTGTCTCCGGCTGGTCGGTCGGCGACGAGGTGTGCGCGCTGCTCGCGGGCGGCGGTTACGCCCAGAAGGTCGCCGTCCCGGCCGGGCAGCTGCTGCCGGTGCCGGAGGGGCTGGACCTCAGGCAGGCCGCCGCGCTGCCCGAGGTGGTCTGCACGGTCTGGTCGAACGTCTTCATGATTTCCCATCTGCGCCCGGGCGAGACGCTGCTCGTGCACGGCGGCTCCAGCGGTATCGGCACCATGGCGATCCAGCTGGGCCGGGCGATCGGGGCCAAGGTCGCGGTCACCGCGGGTACGAAGGAGAAGCTGGACTTCTGTGCCGAGCTCGGCGCGGACATCCTGGTCAACTACCGTGAGCAGGACTTCGTCGCCGAGGTGAAGCAGGCCACGGCCGGCGCGGGTGCCGACGTCATCCTCGACAACATGGGCGCCAAGTACCTGGACCGGAACGTGCAGGCCCTCGCCGTCAACGGGCGGCTCGCGATCATCGGTCTGCAGGGCGGTGCCAAGGGTGAGCTGAACATCGGTGCGCTGCTCGGCAAGCGGGCCGCGGTCAGCGCGACCTCGCTGCGCGCCCGTCCGCTCGCCGAGAAGGCGGCCATCGTCGCGGCCGCGCGGGAGCACGTGTGGCCGCTGATCGCCCAGGGCCACGTCCGTCCGGTCGTCGACCGGGAGCTGCCGATGGCGGAGGCGGCACAGGCGCAGCGGGTGGTGGAGGCGAGCGAGCACATCGGCAAGGTCCTCCTCGTCGCCCCATAGCCCCGCCGCACCCGCAGGCCGTCGCCCCGTCGCACCCGCAGGCCGTCCCCCCGTCGTCCCCGCAAGCCGTCGCCCCACCGCACCCGCCGGTCGTCGGCCCCTAGCTCCGCCGCACCCGCAGACCGATGAAGGCCAGGCCGAGTCCGAGGCCGATCAGGACCAGGCCGCTGCCCAGCGGAAGGATCTGCAGCACGGGCTCGCTGTCGCCGTCCTGGGTGTGGGTGACGGCCTGCTGGGCGGGCCGTGCCTGCTGGGACTGGGTGGGCGGCACCAAGTCGGCCTCCCGGGGCGGCTGCGTGGAGGCGGCGCCCGGGCTCTCGGCACCGATCTCCGCCGGCTCCGTCGCCGTCTCCTCGTCGGTGCCGTCCTCGTCCCCGTCCGGGTCCTGTCCCTCGACCTTCACCGCCGGTCCCTGGGGCCGTCCCGGCCGTGTCCGGCCCTCACCTGCCAGGGTCCCGGCCCGGGACGGAGCGGGGGTGGCCGAGGCGCGGGCGGAGTCCGAGGACTGGGGATCTGGACCGTATGCGACGGCCGTGTCGCACGGCAGCAGGATCGTCGCGAGCACGAGCAGCAGACGGACCGGCGTGAGCCGTACGCCGTCGGGAAGGAATTGCAGCCTTGGAGTCACGTCGGTGACCTCCTGGAGCACGGTTGTCGTCAGGGTCGACGCACACCAGCTTCACATTTAATGGCAAAACCGTCATTTCTCGTTGGTCCGATGGGTCTACGACCGGTCCGGGGCGGCTTGGAAAGGTGGATCAGCTCCAACGGGGGGCACCACGGTGGTGAGGTGTACGCGTGCGAGAGAATGGCGGCATGGAGATGCCGAGGAACGAACGGTCGCCCGAGAATCCCCAGATCCTGGTCGTGGGCCAGGACGGGATGGCGCTCGGTGGCGGCAATGGGGACGAGGACTCCCGCGAGATCCCGGTGACGGAGATGGTGGAACAGCCCGCCAAGGTCATGCGGATCGGCAGCATGATCAAGCAGCTCCTGGAGGAGGTGCGAGCGGCTCCCCTCGACGAGGCCAGCCGGGTCCGGCTCAAGGAGATCCACGCCAGCTCCGTGAAGGAGCTGGAGGACGGTCTGGCGCCGGAGCTGGTGGAGGAGCTGGAGCGGCTCTCGCTGCCCTTCACCGAGAACTCGACTCCGTCCGACGCGGAACTGCGGATCGCGCAGGCCCAGTTGGTGGGCTGGCTGGAGGGGCTCTTCCACGGGATCCAGACGACCCTGTTCGCCCAGCAGATGGCCGCCCGCGCCCAGCTGGAGCAGATGCGCCGTGCGCTGCCACCGGGCGTCGGTCACGAGGGCGACGAGCACGGCCCGGCCGGCCGGGCCGGCGGACCGTACCTCTAGGACCTTGCGGGGCCTCCGAGGCCTCCAGGACCTCCAGAACCCGTAGCAGGCGAAAGGGCCCGGCGCGACCGCCGGGCCCTTGTCACGTCCGCGCACGTCCGCTCGCGTCCGCGCGTCTCAGCCGGTCGGCGGGTTGCCCGTCGACACCTTGAGTTCGATGGTCGGCACGTTCTTCGGATCGACGTCCGTGCCGGCGGACGGGAACTCGTCCATGATCGTGCCGTCGCCGTACGTGTTCTCGTCCACGTAAGTGATCTTCATGCGCCATCCGGCGGCCTGGAAGCACGCCTTGACCGACTTGATGTACTTGAACTTGAAGTCCGGGACCCGCACCTTGTTCGGGTCGTTGTAGGACTCCTCGGGCTCGGTGCACTCGGTCGTCTCGACGGTCTTCGAGGTGTCGGGCCCGCGGTAGCCCGACGCGTGCGAGGCCGAGGCGCTCGCGGTGCTGTCGCCACCGCCGGTGCTCCCGGTGTCGTCTCCGCCGCCGTTGTTGATCGCCAGCGCGACGATCAGTCCGATCACCGCGACCAGTGACACGGCGATCGACCCGACGACCACCGGCCGGTTGCTCTTCCCGCCTCCGCCCAAGGACGGCGACTGCGCGGCGATGGTGTACGGCGGCGGGGTGGACGGCGCGGGCTGGGCGTAGCCGGCCGGTGTCTGGTAGCCCGCCTGCTGCGGATAGCCGTACGCGGGTGAAGGAGCCGGGGTCCCGTACGGATTCGGGGCCGGATTCGGCTGGTACGGCGTCTGTACCGGCCCGGGAGGCGCCGGCGTCGCCTGGCCGACCGGCGGGAACACCGCGGAGCCGACCCCGGAGCCGCTCTGCGTCCGCGGGACGCCCGGGACGATGCTCGGCGGGGCCGGCTGCAGGGAGGCGGCCACCCGCAGGCACTCGTCGCGCATGGACTCGGCGGTCGGGAAGCGCTCGTTCGGGTTCTTCTTCAGGGCGCGGGCGACCAGCGCGTCCACGGCCGGGGGAAGCGAACGGTTGATCGAGGAGGGGGCCACCGGCTCCTCCTGGACATGCGCGTAGGCGATCGCCAGCGGTGAGTCCGCGTCGAACGGCAGCCGCCCGGTGACCAGCTGGAACAGCATGATGCCGACCGAGTAGAGGTCGGAGCGGGCGTCCACGCCCCGGCCCAGCGCCTGCTCCGGCGACAGATACTGCGGGGTGCCGACGACCATGCCGGTCTGGGTCATCGAGGTGACCCCGGACTGCATGGCCCGGGCGATGCCGAAGTCCATCACCTTGACGACCCCACGCTTGGTCGTCATCACGTTGCCGGGCTTGATGTCGCGGTGGACCAGGCCCATTTCGTGGCTGATCTCCAGGGCGGCCAGCACATCGGCGGTGATCTTCAGCGCCTTGTCGGCGGGCATCGCGCCGAACTGCCGTATGTCCTCCTCCAGCACCGAGCCGAGCGGGCGGCCCTCGACGTACTCCATGACGATGTACGGCATCGTCGAGCCGTCCACCTCGTCCTCGCCCGTGTCGAAGACGGAGACGATATTGGTGTGCGTGAGCTTGGCCACTGCCTGGGCCTCGCGGCGGAAGCGCTCGCGGAAGGCCTGTTCCCGGCCGAGTTCGGTGTGCAGGGTCTTGATCGCGACCTGACGGTCCAGGACCGTGTCGTACGCCAGGTGCACGGAGGCCATGCCGCCCTCGCCGAGCAGGTCGCGCAGCTGGTAGCGGCCACCGGCCAGAGCCCGCCCCGCGTAACGGCCGTGTGTGCCGTCCTGGCTCATTTTCCCCGTCCCCCGCCCGGCATTTCAGGCACCCTTGTTGATCGAATGTCTCATTCCCGGCCAAGTCTGCCCCAGGGCACTGACACGTCAAGCGCGGTGCCCGTTCCGTGACCGTACGCGAAAGAAGACTCGCGGAAGCGTTACAGCCGCCGTACCTCCGGTACACGGAATTTGCACGGCGGCGAGTGGTGCGGGTTTGATGGCCGGTCCGTCCACGGGCCGGATCCCGGACCTGCGGGTTGCGCGGAGGCTGTAGCGTGGCCGACGGAGACCGTGACAACACCGCGCGCACCGCGGGCAGAAACGACGGCGAGGACCGATGGCACAGACGCACAGCGCCCAGGGCCCGTCCGACCCCGAGGCGACTGGCGGCGGCATGTCAGACACGCCGGAGATGTGGGGCAACGGAGGGCTGGTCGGCGACGGCCGGTACCGGCTGACCCACCGGCTCGGCCGGGGCGGCATGGCCGAGGTGTTCGCGGCCGAGGACATCCGGCTGGGCCGGACCGTGGCCGTCAAGCTGCTGCGCGCCGACCTCGCCGAGGACCCGGTCTCCAAGGCCCGCTTCACCCGCGAGGCACAGTCGGTCGCCGGGCTCAACCATCACGCGATCGTGGCGGTGTACGACTCCGGCGAGGACGTCGTCGGCGGTCAGTCGGTGCCGTACATCGTGATGGAGCTGGTCGAGGGCCACACCATCCGCGACCTGCTGATCAACGCGGAGGCGCCGGGCCCGGAGCAGGCCCTGACCATCGTCTCCGGGGTGCTGGAGGCGCTCGCCTACTCGCACCAGCACGGCATCGTGCACCGCGACATCAAACCGGCCAACGTGATCATCACCCAGACCGGTTCCGTCAAGGTGATGGACTTCGGCATCGCGCGCGCCCTGCACGGCGCGTCCACGACGATGACGCAGACCGGCATG
Source organism: Streptomyces sp. NPDC101234 (assembly GCF_044767525.1). Classification (NCBI taxonomy): domain Bacteria; kingdom Bacillati; phylum Actinomycetota; class Actinomycetes; order Kitasatosporales; family Streptomycetaceae; genus Streptomyces; species Streptomyces sp. NPDC101234. The sequence continues at coordinate 138,434 of NZ_JBIWOA010000002.1, forward strand.
GTCATGGGCACGCCCCAGTACCTCTCCCCTGAGCAGGCCCTCGGCAAGGCCGTCGACCATCGTTCCGACCTGTACGCCACCGGTTGTCTGCTCTACGAACTCCTCTCGCTGCGCCCGCCGTTCATCGGCGAGACCCCGCTGTCGGTGGTCTACCAGCATGTCCAGGACATCCCGGTGCCGCCGTCCCAGACCTCCGAGGGCGCGGCCCCGCCGGAGCTGGACGGCCTGGTCATGCGCTCGCTCGCCAAGGAGCCCGACGACCGTTTCCAGACCGCCGAGGAGATGCGCGGCCTGGTCCAGTACGGCCTGCAGATGCTGTACGAGCAGGGCAGCCACACCGGTACCTGGAACACCGGCCCGGTCACCGTGCACGACGGCCGGCACACCCCGTCGGGCGGCTTCGCCGGTACGACCGTGATGGCCAGCCCGATGAACCCCGCCGGGACCACGCAGATCCCGCAGCCGATACTGCCGACCGGCTACGGGAACGGCGACGACGGCGGCTTCGAGGGACACGGCAACACGGGCAGCGGCCGCGGCAAGCTGTGGATCCTCGCCGTCCTCGCGGTGATCGCCATCGCGGCGGGTGTCGCGCTGGCGCTGAACCAGGGGACTGGGGGCAACGGCGGCGGCGCGGGGACGTCACAGTCGCCGACGGTCTCGCAGACCGCCAAGGACGAGACGCCCAGCGCGAGCCCGTCCGACGAGGCGAGCGACACGGCCACGGACACCGAGACCGACACGAGCGGCTCGGACACCAACAACAACGGCGGGTACACGTCGTCGCCGACCCCGACGTACAGCCACACCCAGGCGCAGAGCAGCGAGCCGAGCGACAAGCCGAGCGACACGGCGAGCGTCTCGCAGCCCACCGACACCGCGAGCTCGCCCGACACGCAGCCCTCCGACCCGACGGGCACGGGCGACAGCGGCGGGGACAACGCCGGCACGATCGCCGGCAACACCGGCCTGGGCGGCGGTTGAAGGACACCGACGACCACGCCCCTCGGCAACTGAGAAGGCGCCCTCCGGTCATCGGGGGGCGCCTTCTTCCTTCCCTCTTCCCTTTTGGCCTGCCGGTGTCAGGCCGTGAACGTGTACTACCGGTGTCAGGCCGTGAACGCGTCGCACACCGCGTCGTACTCCCTGGTCCACCACACGGCGAGCGCCGAGGCGGCCGGGAACTGGCAGTCCGCGCGGGTGTCGCCGCGCTCGTAGTGCCAGCGCAGCATCCAGAAGTCGTTGAGCCGCTCCCACCACACGCGATGCACGGCCGCCGCGAGCTCGGAGGGTGTGGCCCCGGCCGCGCGCCGGTACGCGCGCGCGTACGCCCGCACCTTGCGCAGGTCGAGCGCGCCCGCCGGGCGGACGAAGAAGATCGCGGCGGCGCGTACGGCCTCCTCAGCGCGGGGCTGCACCCCGAGCCGGTCCCAGTCGACGATCGCGGCGGGCGCGTCGTCCTTGTAGAGCAGGTTGAACGGGTGGAAGTCGCCGTGCACCCAGCCCACCGAACCACCTGGCGGGGGGCGGCGTCCGGTGTGCTGCTCCAGGAGCGCACGGCGTTCGAGGAGCCGGTGGCGGGCCAGTTCGTCGAAGGCGTCGGCGGGGCGATGGCGGCTGACGTGGGCGAGCAGGTCGTCGATGAGCGCGAAGGTGTCGGCAGGGTCGGCGCTCTCGACGGGATGGGGGCTGGTGGCGGGGCGGGTGCGCCCCTTGGGCGGCATCACGCGCTCCAGACAGGCGTGCACGGCACCCAGGAGCGCGCCGAGCCGCGCACACTCCCCGCGCGTGAGCTGTCCGCCATGCCGGTGCCGGCCGTCGATCCAGGGGTGCAGGGCGTAGGCGTGGCCGCCGACCACGGCGACCGTACGGCCCTCGCGGTGGGCCAGCGGCGGGGCGACCGGGACGCCGAGGGCGGCCAGCCGCTCGGTGGCCCGGTGGCGGCGTTCGATGGCGGCGGGGTCGGCGGTGTCCGGGTCGAAGTGGTGCTTGAGGAAGTAGCTGCCACGGGTCGTGCAGAGGCGATAGCCGCGGTTGAGCAGGCCCTGCTCCACGGGCTCGCAGGCGAGCGCGGAACCGGCGGCGTACAGCCGGAGCAGAGCGCCCAGAGGGGGCGCGTGAGGCACGAGGGGTAGTACACAAGAGCGCGGCACGCGCCAGATGCTAGGGCAAGCCGCGGGCCTGTGAGCTGCGCGTTGTCACAGGCAGTCGCTGATGGTCGCTTTCGGTCACGCGATGGTCCGTGGCGTGCGCAAGTACGGAAGGCGCACCCGGTGGTGCGCTCCCGGGCGTAGGGTCGCGGCGGAGCGCTCGGCGCACCCCGGGTCCCGGTGCCGGGCCGGGTGGCCGGAATGCGCGGGCGCCCCGGCGGGCGGCCTCATGGGCGTCGAGCGGGAATGCGGTGATTTTTCCTTCACCGCGGGCGACGTCGGTCTTGCATGCGAAGTCTTCCCGTCGCCCGGTCCGGCGGGATAACGTGCCGTTGCTCCGGCCTCCTGCAAGGCTCTGACCAGCTAGCTTCCGACCCGCGCCGATTTACTAGGAAACCCAAGCAAAAAGTACTTGGATTTCCAAGCAAAAACGCAGGTCAGGAGGGGTTTCACAGAAATGTGGGGCACTGGGTAACGTGCTTGTTGCAGGGCGCTCGCCGGGGCACCTGTCACGCCTGTTCCCGGCCGAGTGGCACACACCCCGTGCCACGGGTGTCGGAAGCAGGTGAGCCGCACTGGTTCACCCGGCAACCCCGGGGGCCGGACCGACGGAGGAGCACACGTGACCGTGGACAGCAGTGCCGCGAGCGAACCGCGACGCAGCGCCGCAGGCAAGGCCGGTACCACCGGCAGCAAGACCGGCACCAAGCGCACCACCACTCGTACCACCGCGCGCACCACCTCGAAGAAGAGCGCCGATCCCGAGCTCGTGCAGTTGCTGACCCCCGAGGGCAAGCGGGTCAAGAACGCCGAGTACGACGCCTACGTCGCCGGGATCACCCCCGACGAGCTGCGCGGCCTGTACCGCGACATGGTGCTCACCCGCCGCTTCGACGCCGAGGCCACCGCCCTGCAGCGGCAGGGTGAACTGGGCCTGTGGGCGTCTTTGCTCGGCCAGGAAGCCGCCCAGATCGGTTCCGGGCGTGCCACCCGCGAGGACGACTACGTCTTCCCGACCTACCGCGAGCACGGCGTCGCCTGGTGCCGCGGGGTCGACCCGACCAACCTGCTGGGCATGTTCCGCGGCGTCAACCACGGCGGCTGGGACCCCAACAGCAACAACTTCCACCTCTACACGATCGTCATCGGCTCCCAGACGCTGCACGCCACCGGCTACGCGATGGGCGTCGCCAAGGACGGCGCGGACAGCGCGGTGATCGCCTACTTCGGCGACGGCGCGTCCAGCCAGGGCGACGTCGCCGAATCGTTCACCTTCTCCGCGGTCTACAACGCCCCGGTGGTGTTCTTCTGCCAGAACAACCAGTGGGCGATCTCCGAGCCGACCGAGAAGCAGACCCGCGTCCCGCTCTACCAGCGCGCCCAGGGGTTCGGCTTCCCCGGCGTCCGCGTCGACGGCAACGACGTGCTGGCCTGCCTCGCGGTCACCAAGTGGGCGCTGGAGCGCGCCCGCAGCGGCGAGGGACCGACGCTCGTCGAGGCGTACACCTACCGGATGGGCGCCCACACCACCTCCGACGACCCCACCAAGTACCGGGCCGACGAGGAGCGCGAGGCCTGGGAGGCCAAGGACCCGATCCTGCGCCTTCGCCGCTACCTGGAGGCCTCAAACCACGCGGACGAGGGATTTTTCGCGGAACTCGAGGCCGAGTCCGAGGCGTTGGGCAGGCGAGTGCGCGAAGCGGTGCGAGCCATGCCGGACCCGGACAACTTCGCCATCTTCGAGAACGTGTACGCGGACGGGCACGCGCTCGTCGACGAGGAACGAGCCCAGTTCGCCGCCTACCAGGCGACGTTCGCTGACGTAGAGGGGGGTAACTGAGATGGCGGAGAAGATGGCACTCGCCAAGGCGATCAACGAGTCGCTGCGCCGCGCCCTGGAGACGGACCCCAAGGTCCTCATCATGGGCGAGGACGTCGGCAAGCTCGGCGGCGTCTTCCGCGTCACCGACGGCCTCCAGAAGGACTTCGGCGACAGCCGCGTCATCGACACCCCCCTCGCGGAGTCCGGCATCGTCGGCACCGCGATCGGCCTCGCCCTGCGCGGCTACCGCCCGGTGGTGGAGATCCAGTTCGACGGCTTCGTCTTCCCGGCCTACGACCAGATCGTCACCCAGCTCGCGAAGATGCACGCCCGCTCGCTGGGCAAGGTGAAGATGCCGGTCGTCGTCCGCATCCCCTACGGCGGCGGCATCGGCGCGGTCGAGCACCACTCCGAGTCCCCCGAGGCACTCTTCGCGCACGTGGCCGGACTGAAGATCGTCAGCCCTTCCAACGCCTCCGACGCGTACTGGATGATGCAGCAGGCCATCCAGAGCGACGACCCGGTGATCTTCTTCGAGCCCAAGCGCCGCTACTGGGACAAGGGCGAGGTCAACACCGAGGCCATCCCCGGCCCGCTGCACAAGGCACGCGTGGTCCGCGAGGGCACCGACCTCACCCTGGCCGCCTACGGCCCGATGGTGAAGCTCTGCCAGGAGGCCGCCGACGCGGCCGCCGAGGAGGGCAAGTCCCTGGAGGTCCTGGACCTGCGCTCGGTCAGCCCGCTCGACTTCGACTCCATCCAGGCCTCGGTCGAGAAGACCCGCCGCCTGGTCGTCGTCCACGAGGCGCCCGTGTTCTTCGGCTCCGGCGCGGAGATCGCCGCCCGTATCACCGAGCGCTGCTTCTACCACCTGGAGGCCCCGGTACTCCGGGTGGGCGGCTACCACGCCCCCTATCCGCCGGCCCGCCTGGAGGAGGAGTACCTTCCGGGCCTGGACCGGGTGCTCGACACCGTCGACCGTGCCCTGGCGTACTGAGGAGAGGGTCGTGACGACGATGACGGAAGCGTCCGTACGCGAGTTCAAGATGCCGGACGTGGGCGAGGGACTCACCGAGGCCGAGATCCTCAAGTGGTACGTCCAGCCCGGCGACACGGTCACCGACGGCCAGGTGGTGTGCGAGGTCGAGACGGCGAAGGCGGCCGTCGAGCTCCCCATCCCCTACGACGGTGTGGTCCGCGAACTCCGCTTCGCCGAGGGCACCACGGTGGACGTGGGCATGGCGATCATCACGGTGTACGTGGCGGGCGGCGCCCCGGGCGAAGAGCCGGCCGCGGCCCCGGAGCCGGAGCCGGAGAAGAAGCCGGAGGGCCGCCAGCCGGTCCTCGTCGGCTACGGAGTGGCGGCCTCCTCCACCAAGCGCCGTCCGCGCAAGGGCCCGGAGATCACGGTCACCGAGGTGGCGGTCCAGGCGTCGATCCAGACCGAACTGAACGGCCACAGCCACGCGCCCGCCCCCGCGGAAGCCCTGGCGGAACTCCCCCGTCCGCTGGCCAAGCCGCCGGTGCGCAAGCTGGCGAAGGACCTGGGCGTCGACCTGGCCACGGTGACCCCGTCCGGCCCCGACGGCATCATCACGCGCGAGGACGTGCACGCGGCGGTGGCCGTGCCCGAGCCGGCGGCGCCGGCCCCGGTCGCTCCCGTCGCTCCGGTGGCCCCCGTCGCCTCGTACGACACCGCCCGCGAGACCCGTGTCCCCATCAAGGGTGTCCGCAAGGCGACGGCGGCGGCGATGGTCGGGTCAGCGTTCACGGCGCCGCATGTCACGGAGTTCGTGACGGTGGACGTGACGCGCACGATGAAGCTGGTGGAGGAGCTGAAGCAGGACAAGGACCTGCAGGGCCTCCGGGTGAACCCGCTCCTGCTCATCGCCAAGGCCCTGCTGGTCGCCATCAGGCGCAACCCGGACATCAACGCGTCCTGGGACGAGGCGAACCAGGAGATCGTGCTCAAGCACTACGTCAACCTGGGCATCGCCGCGGCCACCCCGCGCGGCCTGATCGTCCCGAACATCAAGGACGCCCACGCGAAGACGCTGCCGCAGCTGGCGGAGTCCCTCGGTGAGCTGGTGGCCACCGCCCGGGACGGCAAGACCTCGCCCGCCGCGATGCAGGGCGGCACGGTGACCATCACCAACGTCGGCGTCTTCGGCATCGACACGGGCACGCCGATCCTCAACCCGGGCGAGGCGGCGATCCTCGCGGTCGGCGCGATCAAGCTCCAGCCCTGGGTCCACAAGGGCAAGGTGAAGCCACGTCAGGTGACCACACTGGCACTGAGCTTCGACCACCGACTGGTCGACGGCGAGCTCGGCTCGAAGGTCCTCGCCGACATCGCGGCGATCCTGGAGCAGCCGAAGCGGTTGATCACCTGGGGGTAAGGGCAGTCAGGTCAAGAGAGCGGACGGTCGCAACTTCGGATTGCGACCGCCCGCTCTCTTTCGTTCACGACGTGTCAGGGCCGATTCAGCACATAAACCGGCGCCCCGTCCTCCGTTCCGCCCCGTGAGCGGATACAGGCGTGCTTGCGCAGCAGCCGGAGACACTCGTCGACGCGGTGCACCGTCAGGCCGGTCCGGCCGGCGCTCGATTCGAGCGGCTCGCGCAGCTGGTCCTGCTCGACGAGGACGGGGACGACGGCGACGGCCACGGTCCACACATCACCCGTCTCTGGTACTCGTCGCCGCCAGTCGGCCAGCACGGCTTGGATGGTTGGCGGAACGTGATTGCCGCTGAGGGCCGGAAGACCGAGGACGAGGGCGTCGAACCGGTCGGCAATGCGTTCCAGTGCCCGGAGCATGGCCTTCTGTGTGGCCAGCATCTCCTTCTGCGTTGCCAGCATCTTCTTCTGCAGCCTGATCGATTCGCGCTGTCCGCCCTTCAGTTCCTCGTCCAGCTCAAGGTTGTGAGCCTCAAGTCGCACTACGGCCTCCGTGACCTGGTCCGGCACGATGTACGCGGTGGGCGCGCCCGGGTCGGTCGGCTGCACCTCGGCTTCTTCGAGAGAGTAGGAGCCATCCTGATGGACGGTCGCGATCACTTCGGCGGCCCACTGTTTGAAGGGAGCTGCGGCGGGCTTGACAGCCAAATACCTCGATGTTCATGAATGCGAGGGAAGAACCCGCGTTCTGCTGCGTCGGGTCGTCCGGGTATGGCAAAGGCCCGTCGCGGACAAGCGTTGCGGCGGGCCTTCGTCGGTTCGGTGCGAGGTGTGTCAGCTGGTCGCGAAGCCGTAGTTCAGGAGCTTCGTGGCGTCCGTCGCGCGCTGGGTGATCGACGTGGAGGCGAGGACGGTGCCGATGACCGTCTTGCCGTTGCGGGTCGCGGCGAAGACCAGGCAGTACTTGGCCTCGGGGCCGGAGCCGGTCTTGATGCCGATCGCGCCGCTGTAGCTGGAGAGCAGCGTGTTGGTGTTGGTCCAGGTACCCATGGTGCGGGTGGAACCGGTCTTGGTGATCGTCTTCGCCGTGTAGCTCTTCGTCTTGACGACCGTGCGGAACGTGGCGTTCTTCATCGCGCTGCTGGCGATCTTCGTCAGGTCGCGCGGCGTCGAGTAGTTGTTGCCGTTGCCGATGCCGTCGAAGGAGTCGAAGTGGGTGTGCGTCAGACCCAGGCTCTTCGCGGCGGTGTTCATCTTGGCGACGAAGTTGGAGACGCGCGCGGCGCGGGTGGTGCCCGAGCCGTAGGTGTCCGCGAGCGCGTAGGCGGCGTCGCAGCCGGAGGGCAGCATCAGCCCGTAGAGGAGCTGGCGGACGGTGACCTTGTCGCCGACGATCAGGTGAGCCGAGGAGGCGGTGTTGGCGACGATGTAGTCGCTGTACGCCTTCTGGATCGTGACCTTCTTGTCGAGGTTCAGGTTCGACTGTGCGAGCACGACCTTGGCGGTCATGACCTTCGTGGTGGAGCCGGTGGACAGCTTGGTGTCCGCCGCCTTCGTGTACAGCGTCTTGGCGGTCCCGTTGTTCATGACGTAGCCACCCTTGGCCACGATCGAGGGCGCGGTGACGGCCTGCGCGGGTGCCGCGGTGAGGGCGCCGGTCGCGAGCATCGCGCCGGACGTGACGGCGACGGCGACGGCCTTGCGGAGGCGGGTGCCCTTAATACCGGTAATCAAGTGAAATACCCCGAGTCGAGTCGTAATGCCCCTGAGAGTGCGGCCGAGTTGGGGGTGCCAAAGCGGGTGGGGCCGCACGTGTGTGACACGTAAGTAGCACAGATGGTTGTGCGGTTGCTGGGTGCGATCTACGTCACGTCCGCATGGTGGACGCCGAAGTCTCTTGCGTACGTGTTGTATCTAAGCTGTGGTCATGAGCCTGGCCGTCAAGCAGCCCCCCGCCGCCGACCGTGTCTACTCCCATGTCAAACAAGGCGTCCTGGACCGTCGTTACGAGGGCGGCACGCTTCTCACCGAGGGCGAGCTGGCCGAGGCTGTGGGGGTCTCCCGCACCCCCGTGCGCGAGGCGCTGCTGCGCCTGGAGGTCGAGGGCCTGATCAAGCTCTACCCCAAGAAGGGCGCCATGGTGCTGCCCGTCTCCGCGCAGGAGATCGCGGACGTGGTGGAGACCCGGATGCTGGTCGAGGAGCACGCGGTACGCAAGGCCGTGCCCCCGTCGCCGGCGCTCGTGGCCCGGCTCGAGGAACTGCTCACCCGGCAGAAGGCCGAGGCCGCCGCCGGTGACCTGGCCGCCGCGGCCGTCACGGACCGCTGCTTCCACGCCGAGATCGTCCGCGACGGCGGCAACGCGATCCTCTCCCGTCTCTACGACCAACTGCGCGACCGCCAGCTGCGGATGGGCGTCGCGATCATGCACGCGCACCCCGACCGCATCGCCAAGTCGCTGACCGAGCACGAGGAGATCCTGGACGCGCTGCGCGCCGGGGACGCCGAGCGCGCGGTCCAACTGGTGCACCGGCACGTCGACTGGTTCTCGCACTTGGCGCGGGGTGAGGTCCGATGAACCGCGCCGCCACCAGCCTGCCCGGTGATCCTCCGGGCGGCCGACGGGCCGTCGCGGTGTGGTGCACAGGCGTCTCGGTCTACTTCGTCGCCGTCATCTTCCGTACGTCCCTGGGTGTCGCCGGCCTCGACGCGGCCGACCGCTTCCATGTCGGCGCCTCGGCCCTGTCCACCTTCTCCATCCTCCAGCTGCTGGTCTACGCAGGCATGCAGATACCCGTCGGCCTGCTGGTCGACCGGCTCGGCACGAAGAAGGTGCTGAGCATCGGCGCGCTGCTGTTCACCGCCGGGCAGCTGGGCTTCGCCTTCTCCCCCTCGTACGGCACCGCGCTCGCCTCCCGCGCGCTGCTCGGCTGCGGCGACGCGATGACGTTCATCAGCGTGCTGCGGCTCGGCACCCGCTGGTTCCCGGTGCGGCGCGGGCCGCTGATAGCCCAGCTCGCCGGTCTGGTCGGCATGGCGGGCAACCTCGTCTCCACGCTGGTCCTGGCCCGGCTGCTGCACGGCGTCGGCTGGACCCCGGCGTTCGCGGGCAGCGCGCTGGCCGGCGTGGTCGTACTGGTCCTCGTGTTCTCGTTCCTGAAGGACCATCCCGAGGGGTACGAGCCGGAGTCCTTCCCGCACCAGGGTGCGGCGTACGTGCGCAGGCAGATCGTCGCGTCCTGGCGGGAGCCCGGGACACGGCTCGGCCTGTGGGTGCACTTCACCACCCAGTTCCCGGCGATGGTGTTCCTGCTGCTGTGGGGGCTGCCGTTCCTGGTCCAGGCGCAGGGGTTGTCCCGCGCCACGGCCGGTGAACTGCTGACCCTGGTCGTCCTCTCCAACATGCTGATCGGGCTGGTCTACGGCCAGATCGTCGCCCGGCACCACACGGCGCGGCTGCCGCTGGCGCTGGGCACGGTCGCCGCGACCGCCGTGGTCTGGGCGGCGACGCTGGTCTATCCGGCCGAGCATGCGCCCATGTGGCTGCTGGTGGTGTTGTGTGCGGTGCTGGGGGCGTGTGGGCCGGCGTCGATGCTCGGCTTCGACTTCGCGCGCCCCGCGAATCCGCCGGAGCGGCAGGGGACCGCGTCGGGAATCACCAACATGGGTGGTTTCGTGGCCTCGATGACGACGTTGTTCGTGGTGGGTGTGCTGCTGGATGCGACCGATGACAACTACTCGGTGGCGTTCTCGTGTGTGTTTGTGCTGCAGGCGCTGGGGGTGAGTCAGATCCTGCGGTTGCGGGGGCGGGCGGCTCGGCGGGAGCGGGAGCGGTTGGTGGCGAGCCGGGTGGAGACGGTGCACGTGCCTGCGTGAATTCCTTCTCCCACCCGCGCACCGCCCGTTCAAGTGGGCAGAGAGGCTGGGCGACCCGCCGGGGCGATCGCCGTCGGCGGCTTTCCGCGCGTGCGACGCGATCGGGCGGCTGCTGGTGCGCGGCGATTGTGCGGCCGCTCCGGGCGATGAATGGTCACTCGCTGGTGCGGTGCCCGGGGCCACCGGAGCGGTGACCCGGCAGTCGCTGGTGCGGTGACCCGGCGGCTGCCGGTGCGGTGACCCGGCGGGCGTCGGTGCGGTGACCCGGCGGGCGTCGGTGGGAGTGGGGCGGCGACCGCGTCGTCGGGACGAGGGGTGTGGTCATCCGGTTGTCGGGACGAGGGTCAGGTAGGCGAGGCCCAGGACGCCGCGGTAGGTCAGCCAGGCCGTGCGGTGGGTGTCGAGGCGGTCGCGGGTTTCTGCTGCCAGGGGGTGGTCGGGGTTGGCCGCCAGCCATACCTCCGTGTCCGCCTGGTACGCCGACTCGAACTCCTCCCACTCGTCCGGGCTCGCCGTCTCGGTCCACTCCGGGCGGAAGCCGGCGGCCACCGCGAGGTCGGTGAGGGTCGCCAGGTCGTGGTGGTCGTCGGCCGACGCGCCCGGCCACATCCGGGCGAGCTCGGCTTCCGTCGGGGTGCGCTGCCAGAAGCCCTCGCCCAGCAGGACCCGCCCGCCGTCGGCCACCAGCCGCCGCAGCTCCCGCAGGGCGGTCACCAGGTCGTCGCTCAGCGCCTGGCTCGCCCCGAGGCACAGCACCACGTCGGCCGGGCCGCGCCCGGTGCCCACCGCCGACTCCTCCGCGAACTCCACCCGGTCGGCCAGCGCCCGCGCCTCGGCGCCCCGCCGCCCCCGCTCCAGATCCTCCGTACGCAGATCCACTCCGACCCCACCCGCCCCCGGTACGGCCTCCAGCAGCCGGAGCATCAGCTCGCCCCAGCCGCAGCCGATGTCGAGCACCGTGGCAGGACGGGTCGCGGCGAGGCGCCTCACCATCCCCGTCGCGCGGGTCTCGGAGAGCGGGCCGTGGAAGGTCAGCCGGGTGAGGCGGGGCGGGAGATCGGTGTGCGGCGCGGTGTCAGCTGTCATGCCGGGCAAGGTAGATCCCCCGGCCGCTGGGGGACACCGAATTAATCGGGTACCGATCGATTCGGCGGCCGCCGTTACTGCGTGACCGCGAAGTTCCGCAGGATCGCCGCCGTCAGTTCCGGGTCGCCCTCCGCCTTCACCCGGTCCGCGACCGCCTCCGGGGTCGTACGGCCGCAGGCCAGACGGACGTAGGTCTCCCAGTCGAGGGTGAAGATGGCGGCGGGGCCGAGGGCGGGGGTCGCCTCCAGGGTGCCGCGGCCCTGGATGTCGATGCGGATGGTGCGCAGGAACTCCACCGGCCCGTGCACATCGAAGATGACGGCCGAACTGCGCGGCGCGTTCGCGTCTTCGGCGACCACCCGGGGCAGGTCGGCGAGCAGCACGTCCCGGGCGACCTGCGCGCCCGGCGAGTCGAGGTTGCCGGGCCGTCCGAGTGCCGCCCGCAGGTCCTGCTCGTGCACCCACACGTCGAACGCGCGGTTGCGCATGGCCGTTTCGAGGGTGATCTCCTTGCCCATCGGCCCGCGCACCAGGTGCCCCGGCTCCCGCGACTCGTTGCGCAGCTGACGGTTGCGGCGGATGACCGTGTACTCCAGCTCGGAGGTCATCTCGGGCGCCGTGTGGTGGCGGCGGGCGTCGACCTGCATCTCCATGTAGCGCTGGTGCTCGTTGGTGATGTGGAAGAGGTCGCGCGGCAGGGTGTGGATGGGACGCGGGTCGCCGAGCATCTCGCAGTCCAGGCCGATCACATGGGAGACCACGTCCCGCACCGACCAGCCCGGGCATGGCGTCCGCCGGTTCCACTCGCCCTCGACCAGAGGCGTCACCAGCTCGGATATCGCTTCGATGGAGTGGGTCCAGGCGTCGGCGTAGGGCTGGAGGGTGGGATGCAGACTCACGGAACGGGACCCCTCGGCGGTCGGTACTCGGGCAGGTTGTGGCGGCGCTGCCAGCGGGAGGTGGCTGCTGTCGGCGGGTGTCTTGAGACGCTAAGTTACGCTGCTGTGAGGCACCCCGGCAGTGCTTTCGTGTGACGATCGTAGGCCCGTGTGGACGGCTCGAATGCCAGGACGGTGGTAGTGTGCGCGCCTCGCTCATCCAGATCGATGTAAACGAGGGCGAATCGGTCGAATCTCGTCGGCGGCGTGTGACCGCGCTGGTACGCGAGCAGGCTGGTGCCGATCTTGTCGTACTGCCCGAGCTGTGGACGACGGGTGCGTTCGCCTACCAGGAGTTCGCCACGGAGGCCGAGCCGCTCGAAGGCCCGACGTACGAGGCGATGGCGAAGGCGGCGAGCGACGCGGGCGTCTGGCTGCACGCCGGCTCGATCCCCGAGCGGGACCTTGACGGCCCCCTCTACAACACGTCTCTCGTCTTCTCCCCCTCCGGTGAGCTGGCCGCGGCCTATCGCAAGATCCACCGCTTCGGCTTCGACAAGGGCGAGGCGGTGCTGATGGGCGCCGGGCGGGAACTGGTGACCGTCCGGCTCCCGGAGACCACGCTGGGCGTGGCCACCTGCTACGACCTCCGGTTCCCCGAACTCTTCCGCGGACTCGTCGACGCCGGCGCCGAGACGATGGTGCTCTCGGCGGGCTGGCCCGAGCGGCGACGCGCGCACTGGACGCTGCTGGCCCAGGCGCGGGCGGTCGAGAACCAGGCGTTCGTGCTCGCGTGTGGAACGGCCGGGACACACGCCGGAGTTCCGCAGGCGGGTCACTCGATCGTGGTCGATCCCTGGGGCGAGGTACTGGCCGAGGCGGGCGCCGGCGAGGAGATCCTCACCGTCGACTTCGACCCTGCCAGGGTCGCCACGACCCGCGAACAGTTCCCCGCCCTCAAGGACCGCCTGCTGGGCCTGGAGCCCCCGAGCCACCGCTAGTCCTCCTCCCGCTCCTTCTCCGCGAGATGGATCACGCACACCGCGACCGCGATCAGCAGTGCCGGGTCCGCGTCGTTCCGCACGATGTCGACGCCGTAGGTCTCCCGTACGTGCAGCCAGCGCCGGGAGATCACGGCGAGCAGTTCGCCGTCGTACTCGACGGCGAACTCGCGGTCGAGGATCTTGCCGCTGACGTCCAGTTCGGTGCCCTCGGCCAGGCGCACCCGGTAGTGGTTGCGCAGCAGCGAGAGCCGCTTGCGCCTGATGGTGGCCAGCGGCTCGCCCTCGCGTTCGATCACCATCGTGTCGCGCAGGGCGAACATCTTCTGGTGGAAGTCGACGAGCACGCGCCCGTGCCGGTCCTTCAGCTCGAACGTGTCCCGCAGCCGCATGGCCTTGCCGTCGACGAGGAACACCTTGTCGCCGTGCTCGTCCTCGATCCAGTAGTCCTCGCCGAAGCCGAGGAGCCGGTCGCGTACCAGGAATCTCATACCTGTACCCCTTCCCGGGCCACCGGCCCGAAACGCCGGCGGTAGCCCGACGGGCTGAGTCCCGTCTCGCGCCGCAGCCGCGCGCGCAGATTGGCCGCCGTACCGAGCCCGCTGCGCGCCGCCACCACGTCCAGCCGTTCCTCCCCGCGCTCGATCAGACGGCAGGCGAGAGCGACCCGTTCCCCCGTCAGCCAGGCCAGCGGGGTGGTGCCCAGCTGGGCGCGGAACCGGCGGTGCAGGGTGGCGGGGGAGACGGCGGCCCGCGCGGCCAGGTCGGCCACGGTCAGCGGCTGTCCGAGCCGCTCCTGCGCCCAGGCCAGCAGCGGGCCGAGCGACTCGTCCGGCACCTCGGGCACCGGCCGCTCCACGAACTGCCGCTGCCCGCCGTCGCGGTGCGAGGCGAACACCAGCCGCCGGGACACCGCGTTGGCGATCTCGGCGCCGTGGTCCTGCCGCCAGATGTGCAGCCCCAGGTCGAGCGCGGCCGCGCTGCCCGAGGCGGTGAGCAGGTCGCCGTCGTCGACGAAGAGCACGTCCGGCCGGAGCAGCACCCGGGGATGCAGTTCCCGGAAGGCGTCCGCCCAGCGCCAGTGCGTGGTGGCCGGCCGTCCGTCCAGCAGCCCGGCCTCGGCGAGCGCGAAGGTCCCGGTGCAGAAACTCACGATCCGCACTCCCCGAGCGTGTGCACGCCGGACGGCGTCGAGGACGTCGGCGCCGCGCGGTACGACGTTGTCGGGCCGTCCCGGTACGACGACCGTGTCCGCCCCGTCCACGGCCGCCAGCCCCGCCACCCCGCTGAGGGTGAAGAAGCCGTGGTTCATGCGCACCTCGCGCGTGGGCGCGCACACCGTCACCTCGTACGGCGGCACGGGCAGTCCCAGCTCGGGCCGCGGCAGCCCGAACAGCTCGGTGGCGACCCCGACCTCGAACGGATTGGTGCCCGCGTCGACGATCACGGCGACACGATGGGTCGACCCGTTCGCTTGAGAGGATCCTTGCGTCATATGCGATTTCTAGCACTCACGCGGAGGCCGGCCGACGCCCCAGGATGATCGTCATGACCAGCGAACCCGTCTCCCTCGCCCATGCCCTCGCCTCCTTCGACGACCTGTGGAGCCCCCGCATCGTCACCGCCGTCAACGACTACGACGTCCGCGTCGCCAAGGTCGACGGCGAACACCTCTGGCACGTCCACGACCACACCGACGAGTTCTTCCTGGTCCTGGAGGGCGAGCTGCGCATCGCCCTGCGGGAAGCGGCCGGCGAGCGCACGGTCGTCCTTCCCAAGGGCTCCGTCTTCACCGTTCCCCGAGGTACCGAGCACAAGCCGGTCGCCCCGGCCGGGGCATCGATCCTCCTCTTCGAACCGACCGGCACGTCCACGGTCGGCGACCGCCACGACGACATCCCGGACCACGTGGACGTTACGACGGGGCACACACTGTCCTGACCAGGGCCGATTCGAGTTGTCCACAGGCGGGATCGCCTGTCGGCGGCGAGTGGCACTCTTGATCCATGAGCGAGACATCCCCGGCCCCCACCCCGCGCCGTGCCCGCGTCCGTGCCCCCGAGCTGACCGGCAAGGGCGGCTGGCTGAACACGGGCGACAAGCAGTACACCCTCGCTGACCTGCGAGGACGCATCGTGGTCCTCGATTTCTGGACATTTTGTTGCATCAACTGCCTGCACGTCCTGGACGAGCTGCGCGAGCTGGAGGAGCGGCACCGGGACACGGTGGTGATCATCGGGGTGCACTCGCCGAAGTTCGTGCACGAGGCGGAGCACCAGGCGGTCGTCGACGCCGTGGAGCGGTACGGCGTGGAGCACCCGGTGCTCGACGACCCGGAGCTCGCCACCTGGAAGCAGTACGCGGTGCGGGCCTGGCCGACGCTGGTGGTGATCGACCCCGAGGGGTACGTGGTCGCGCAGCACGCCGGTGAGGGGCACGCGCACGCGATCGGCCGGCTGGTCGAGGAGCTGGAGGCGGAGCACGCGGCGAAGGGTACCCTGCGCCGCGGCGACGGCCCTTACGTGCCGCCGGAGCCCGAGCCCACCGCCCTGCGCTTCCCCGGCAAGGCGCTGCTGCTCCCCTCCGGGAACTTCCTGGTCAGCGACACCACCCGGCACCAGTTGGTGGAGCTTGCACAGGACGCGGAGACGGTCGTGCGGCGGATCGGTTCCGGGACGCGCGGCTTCACGGACGGCCCGGCGGCCGAGGCCTCCTTCAGCGAGCCGCAGGGGCTGGCGCTTCTCGACGACGGCTCGGTGGTCGTCGCCGACACCGTCAACCACGCGCTACGGCGCCTGGACCCGGCCACCGGTGAGGTCACCACGCTCGCCGGCACCGGCCGCCAGTGGTGGCAGGGCTCCCCGACCTCCGGCCCGGCCCGCGAGATCGACCTGTCCTCCCCCTGGGACGTGGCGGTCTTCGGCGGCAGGGTGTGGATCGCGATGGCGGGCGTGCACCAGCTGTGGGCGTACGACCCGGAGCGCCGGACGGTCGCCGTCGCCGCCGGTACCACCAACGAGGGGCTGGTGGACGGCCCGGCGGCCGAGGCGTGGTTCGCGCAGCCGTCCGGGCTCGCGGCCACCGCCGACCGGCTCTGGCTCGCCGACTCCGAGACCAGCGCCCTGCGCTGGGTCGACCCGGAGGGACATGTCCACACCGCCGTGGGGACAGGGCTGTTCGACTTCGGGCATCGTGACGGCGCGGCCGAACAGGCCCTGTTCCAGCATCCGCTGGGCGTGACCGCCCTCCCCGACGGTTCGGTGGCGGTGTCCGACACCTACAACCACGCACTGCGCCGCTACGACCCCGCGACCGGGGAAGTCACCACACTGGCCACGGACCTCAGAGAACCGAGCGACGCGGTGCTGGTCGGCGACGACATCGTGGTGGTCGAGTCGGCCCGTCACCGCCTGACCCGGCTGCGGCTGCCCGAGGGTGCGGTCCGGGTGGAGTCGGTCGCCCACCGCACCCAGCGGGCGGCGACCGAGGTGGCCCCCGGCCGCCTCCGCCTGGACGTGATCTTCCAGGCCCCGGCGGGCCAGAAGCTGGACACCCGGTACGGCCCCTCGACCCGTCTGCTGGTCTCCTCGACCCCGCCGGAACTGCTGCTCAAGGGCGAGGGCGCCGACACCGACCTGTCGAGAGAGCTGGACCTGAACCCGGCCGTGGCGGAAGGCGTCCTGCACGTCTCGGCGATGGCGGCGAGCTGCGACGACGACGAGGCCAACGAATACCCGGCCTGCCATGTGCATCAGCAGGACTGGGGAGTTCCGGTGAGACTGACAGAGGGCGGGGCGGACCGACTGCCCCTGGTCCTGGCCGGAATGGATCAAGACGCCTAGCCTCAGCGCCCCGGAAGGGGTGCGGGGCTGTGTCGATTTGCGGCTGCCGCCGCGTGGGCGCGACCAGCCCCCACCCACCCGCAGTCGGAACGCGACCGGTTACCGCCGTCGCGGAACCAACTTGCACACCGCCACCCCGGCCGCCACCAACGTCGTGGCCGCCACCACCATCGCCATGCTGTTGATCCACAGCCCGGTGGCGGCCAGGGTCGCACCGCCCGCGCCTGCCGTGCCCGCGCCAATCACGAAACTCCTACAACCGCGGTAGTTGAATTCCGTAACGGATTGTTCACGGTTGCCTGTGATGGCCCTGTGGGTGCGGTTGTGTCCGTTACATGCCATACCGGTCGGTGTAGCCGTCACGGTGACGGTGCCGGTCCTCCTCGACGACGGCCGTCGGCGGCACCATGACCCGCCGGCGGCGGGCGATGCTGCTGAACGTGGCGACGCCGATGATCCCGACGGCCATCAGGATCAGGCCGACGACGTCGAGGTTGACTCCCTGCATGTGCCAGTCGGTCGCGAACGTGAGGATGGCCCCCACGGCGATGAGGATGATGCACCCGCCGAGCCCCATGAGTGTTGCCTCCCCTTCAGGTCCGGTGGTTCCGGTCCGCGCCGGGTACCCAAGGGCGGGCGGGTCATGTGCGTCTCCCCGCGCAACTACCCTTCCAGGAACGCCACCAGCGCGTTCGCCAGCAGGAACGGGTCGTCGGCGCCGCACAGTTCGCGGGCGCTGTGCATGGAGAGGATGGCCGCGCCGATGTCGACGGTCCGGATCCCGTGGCGGGCCGCGGTGATCGGGCCGATCGTGGTGCCGCAGGGCATGGAGTTGTTGGAGACGAAGGTCTGGAAGGGGACCCCGGCCTTCTCGCAGGCGGCGGCGAAGACCGCGCGGCCCGAACCGTCCGTCGCGTAGCGGTTGTTGACGTTGACCTTGAGGATCGGTCCGCCGTTGACGCGGGGGTGGTGCGTCGGGTCGTGCCGCTCCGCGTAGTTGGGGTGGACGGCGTGGCCGGTGTCGGAGGAGAGACAGACGGTGGCCGCGAAGGCCCGCGCCCGGTCCTCGTACGATCCGCCGCGCGCCAGCACCGAGCGCTCCAGCACGTTGCCGAGCAGCGGTCCGTCCGCGCCGGTGTCCGACTGGGAGCCGGTCTCCTCGTGGTCGAAGGCGGCGAGGACCGGGATGCAGGGGAGCGCGGAGCCGCCCGCCGCCGTGGCCGCCAGTGCCGCCGTGCCGGCGTGCACGGACAGCAGGTTGTCCATCCGGGGCCCGGCCAGCAGCTCCTGGTCGCGGCCCAGGTAGGCCGGGGGTTCGACGGCGTAGGTCATCAGGTCCCAGCCGGTGACCGAGCCGGCCGGCAGGCCCGACTCCTGCTCCAGGAAGGCGATCAGGTCGCCGTCGCGGACGTCGTCGCCGATGCCCCAGATGGGCTGGAGGTGACGCTGCTGGTCGAGCTTGAGCCCCTCGCTGCTGACCGCACGGTCCAGGTGGATGGCGAGCTGGGGCACGCGCAGCAGCGGCCGGTGCACGTCGACGAGGCGGGTGGTGCCGTCCCGCAGGCTCAGCCGGCCGGCCAGGCCCAGGTCCCGGTCGAGCCAGGAGTTCATCAGCGGTCCGCCGTAGATCTCCACGGCCACCTGGCGGAAGCCGTGCCCCCCGGTGTCGGGCCGCGGCTTCACCCGCAGGTTCGGGGAGTCGGTGTGCGCGCCGACGATCCGGAACGGTGTGTGGGGCGCGGCGCCCTCCGGGACGTACCAGGCGATGATCGCGCCGCCGCGCAGCACGTACTTGCCGCCGGCCGTACCGTCCCAGGCGTCCGTCTCGGCGACCTGCCGGAAACCGGCCTTCTCCAGCCGTTCACCGGCGTTCGCCGCGGCGTGGTACGGCGTCGGGCTCGCCGCGAGGAAGGACATCAGGTCGTCGGTGTGCCCGCGGTCGAAGCGAGAGGGTGCGGATGCGCTCATGTGCCTCACCTTAACGACGTACGGAGGCCCGCTCCCCTGGAAAGGGGACCGGGCCTCCGTCGGCGGATCAGAGGATCAGTGGACCGGGACGGTCAGAAAGCCGCCTCGTCCAGCTCCATCAGGTCGAGGTCCACGTCGGCCGCGACCTTGCGGGCCAGGGTGACACCCGGCAGCACGTTGGCCGCGAAGAACTTCGCCGCCGCGATCTTGCCGGTGTAGAACGGCTTGTCCTTGCTCGACGCCGTCTGGAGCTTCTCGGCGGCGATCGCGGCACCCTTGAGCAGCAGGTAGCCGACGATCACGTCACCGGAGGCGAGCAGCAGGCGGGAGGTGTTCAGGCCCACCTTGTAGATGTTCTTGACGTCCTGCTCGGTGGCCGCGAGGTCGGTCAGCATCAGGCCGACGATCGCCTCCAGCTCGACGGCCGCCTTCGCGAGGTGCTCGCGGGCGCCCGCCAGGTCCTCGCCGCCGGTGCCGAGCGCGAGGAACTTCTTGATGTCCTCGGCGAGGGAGTTCAGGGCCGCGCCCTGGTTGCGGACGATCTTCCGGAAGAAGAAGTCCTGGCCCTGGATCGCGGTGGTGCCCTCGTACAGGGTGTCGATCTTGGCGTCGCGGATGTACTGCTCGATCGGGTACTCCTGCAGGAAGCCGGAGCCGCCGAAGGTCTGCAGCGACTGGGCGAGCTGCTCGTAGCCCTTCTCGGAGCCGTAGCCCTTGACGATCGGCAGGAGCAGGTCGTTGAGCGCGTGCTCGGCGGAGGCGTCCTCGCCGGTCGTCTCCTTGACCGCGATCGCGTCCTGGACCGAGGCCGTGTAGAGGACCAGGGCGCGCATGCCCTCGGCGTAGGCCTTCTGCGTGATCAGCGAGCGGCGCACGTCGGGGTGGTGGGTGATGGTGACCTTGGGCGCGGTCTTGTCCAGGAAGTTCGCGAGGTCCGGACCCTGGACGCGCTCCTTGGCGTACTCCAGGGCGTTGAGGTAGCCGGTCGACAGCGTCGAGATGGCCTTCGTGCCGACCATCATCCGGGCGAACTCGATGATCCGGAACATCTGGCGGATGCCCTCGTGCTTGTCACCGATCAGCCAGCCCTTGGCCGGGTGACGGTCGCCGAAGGTCATCTCGCAGGTGTTGGAGGCCTTCAGGCCCATCTTGTGCTCGACGTTGGTCGCGTAGACGCCGTTGCGCTCGCCCAGTTCGCCGGACTCGCCGTCGAACAGGTACTTCGGGACGAGGAAGAGGGAGAGGCCCTTGGTGCCGGCACCGGCACCCTCGGGGCGCGCCAGCACGTAGTGGAGGATGTTCTCCTCCATGTCGTGCTCACCGGAGGTGATGAAGCGCTTCACACCCTCGATGTGCCAGGAGCCGTCCTCCTGCTGGATCGCCTTGGTACGGCCGGCGCCCACGTCCGAGCCCGCGTCGGGCTCGGTGAGCACCATGGTCGAACCCCAGGTGCGGTCCACCGCGATCTGCGCCCACTTCTTCTGCTCCTCGGTGCCCTCCTCGAAGAGGATCCGGGCGAACGCCGGGCCGGAGGAGTACATCCACACGGCCGGGTTGGCGCCGAGGATCAGCTCCGCGTACGCCCAGATCAGCGACGGGGGAGCGGTCGTGCCGCCGATCTCCTCGGGCAGGCCGAGGCGCCAGTACTCGGAGTCCATGAAGGCCTTGTAGCTCTTCTTGAAGGACGCCGGGACCGGCGCGGTGTTGGTCTCCGGGTCGAAGACCGGCGGGTTGCGGTCGGCGTCGGCGAAGGACTCCGCGAGCTCGTTCTCGGCGAGCCGGGTCAGCTCCTCCAGGACGCTCTTCGCGGTGTCGGTGTCCATCTCGCCGAACGGACCGGTGCCGTACAGCTTGTCGCGACCGAGCACTTCGAACAGGTTGAATTCGATGTCGCGCAGGTTGGACTTGTAGTGCCCCATGGTGACGGCTCCGTATCCGGATCGGCGAGGCACTGAATCCTCGCGCAAGCTTTCACATACCAACGAGTAGCTCAGATGATGCTACCCGTCGGTAATAAGACGCAACCCCCATCCGGTGAAGTGTGAGATGGGTCTACCTTCTCGCGTGCACCGCGTGTCTCGGTAGGCTTGCGCGCATGTATGGATACGGCCAGCCCATGGACGGTGGGGCTGCTCAGCAGCAGTACGCCCAGCCGCAGCAGCAGATGCCGGGCGGCCATGGCGGATACGGCCAGCAGCCACCGCTCTACCCCGAGCCGTCCCCGCCGTCCCTCGCGGACGCGGTGCGGGCCTTCACCACCGGTCAGGTGACCGCCGAGGACTTCCAGCAGGTCTTCGCCACGTCGAAGGTCTACTGCCCGCGCGGTGACAATCCCGGCTTCCTCGCCCTGCACAACACCCAGCAGCCGGTGATCCCGATGTTCACCTCGCTGAAGGAACTGCGCCGGTACGCGGGCAAGGAGTCCAAGTACTTCGTGATCACGGGCTCGGAGGTCATCGACCTCCTCCCGACCGGCTACGGCTTCGTCCTCGACATGGAGGGCGAGCACCGGATGGTCTTCGACGCCAAGGCCGTCGAGCAGATGGTCGAGTTCGCGATGCGCCGGATGTACGGCTGAGCCTTACTCCTGAATATCCCCTTCCGCTCGTCGGGCTCGCCTACTGTGCCCGCGTGACCGAGATCGACTCATCGCCGCTGGTCCTGCATGGCCGGCGGCGTTCTGCTGCCCGGCTGCGGTCCGGCGTACTGCTGCGGGAACAGGGCGGGGTACGGCGCCGGATACCCGTGGCCGCGATCGAACGCGTGGAAGTGCGCGGCCGCACGGGGCGAGAGCTCGCCGTCTTTCTGACCTCCAACGATCCGCGTCCGGCCGCGCCCGGACGCTCCCTCGTCTCCCGAAGCGCCCCGGCCGTACGGGAGTTCGCGGAGGCCCCGCGTCGTGCGCTGCCCGTGCGGGACGCCGCCGAGCCGCGCCCGGACGGCGCCTCGCTGGTGTCCGTGGAGCCGAGTCGGCCTCGGCAGGGCGGCGAGCGCGCCGGCTGCCCTGCGCGCCTGACGGCGATCCGGGAATGTTCGCCGGCCGCGCTCCGTTAGGGGTGGCAGAAAGTTCAACGCTCAACTAAAGTGGGCGCACAAGGAGGAGCCAACATGCCTGCAGTGACCGTCGAGAACCCGTTGACCCTGCCCCGAGTGGCCGCATCCGTCGATGCCGTGGCCCGGCCCGTGCTCGCCGTCACGACCGCGCCGAGCGGTTTCGAGGGTGAGGGCTTCCCGGTGCGCCGGGCGTTCGCGGGGATCAACTACCGCCACCTCGACCCGTTCATCATGATGGACCAGATGGGTGAGGTGGAGTACGCGCCGGGCGAGCCCAAGGGCACGCCGTGGCACCCGCACCGTGGCTTCGAGACCGTCACCTACATCATCGACGGCATCTTCGACCACCAGGACTCCCAGGGCGGTGGCGGCACCATCACCAACGGCGACACCCAGTGGATGACGGCGGGCTCGGGCCTGCTGCACATCGAGGCTCCGCCGGAGTCGCTGGTCGTGTCCGGCGGTCTCTTCCACGGCCTCCAGCTGTGGGTGAACCTCCCGGCCAAGGACAAGATGATGGCGCCGCGGTACCAGGACATCCGCGGCGGCCAGGTCCAGCTGCTGACGTCCCCCGACGGCGGTGCGCTGCTGCGCGTCATCGCGGGCGAGCTGGACGGCCACGCCGGCCCCGGCATCACCCACACGCCGATCACGATGATCCACGCCACGCTCGCCCCGGGCGCGGAGATCACGCTCCCGTGGCGCGAGGACTTCAACGGCCTGGCGTATGTCATGGCCGGCAAGGGGTCGGTGGGCGCCGAGCGCCGCCCGATCCAGCTCGGTCAGACGGCGGTCTTCGGCGCGGGCTCCTCCCTCACCGTCCGCGCGGACGAGAAGCAGGACTCGCACACGCCGGACCTGGAGGTCGTGCTCCTCGGCGGACAGCCGATCCGTGAGCCGATGGCCCACTACGGCCCGTTCGTCATGAACACCAAGGACGAGCTGATGCAGGCCTTCGAGGACTTCCAGAAGGGCCGCCTGGGGACGATCCCGGCGGTGCACGGAATGACCGAGAGCGGCCCGCAGGCGTAACCGGACAACGACAGAGGCCTGACGCGGCATTCGCGTCAGGCCTCTTTCCTTCCCTGCTCCTCGACTGCGCTTTTCGACCGCGCTTCTCGACGGACCGAGTCGGGTGGTGGGCGGGCAGAGGTCTGGGGGGTCCAGGGGGCGGAGCCCCCTGGTACGGGGCCCGGAGCGCCGGTTCACCCGCCGGGAGGTGTACGGCAGGACAGGCGTCGGCGCGCATGATCCGCTGGTGCCGTGTCGCTGTTGCCCGAGTCCGTGCGCCGGTTCGCCGCCTGGTGTGCCGTGCTGCTGCTGGCCTCCGGCGTCGGCTGGGTCGGGATCCGGCTCTGCTCGGAGTTCCGTACCGCGGTGACACCCGTGCTGCTCGCACTGCTCGGCACCGCGCTGCTCGGGCCGCTCTACCGGTGGCTCGTACGGGCCGGGGTGCAGCGGTCCCTCGCCGCCGGCCTCACCTGTGTCGCGGTGGTCGCGGTCGTCGGCGGTGCCGTCTACGTCGTCGTCGCCGCGCTCGTGGAGACCGGCGACGAGATCGTCGCCTCGCTGAAGGACGCGGCGAAGTCGGTCGCCGAGCACTTCGGGGCCGCCGGGACCTCGCTCGGCGACCTGGCGGGCAGCGCCAGGGAACTGCTGAGCAAGTTCGGCGGGACGGCGGCCTCCAACGTCATCAGCGGCGTGAGCGTGGTCGGCGAGTCCATCGCCATGGCCGTGCTCGCGCTGCTGCTCGTCTTCTTCTTCCTGCGCGACTCGCACCTCTTCGTCGACACCCTGCGGGCCGTGGCACCCGGCGGCAGCGCCGACATGCTGGAGGCCATGGCCCGCCGTGCCTTCGAGGGCATCGAGGGGTTCATGCGCGGCACCACCGTCATCGCCCTCATCGACGCCACCTGCATCACCATCGGCCTGCTGATCCTCCGGGTGCCGGGGGCCGTCGGGCTCGGCGCGCTCGTCTTCGTCGGCGCCTACATCCCCTACCTCGGCGCCTTCCTCTCCGGCGCCGTCGCCGTGCTGGTCGCCCTCGCCGACCGCGGCTTCGTCATCGCCCTGTGGACGCTCGGTGTCGTCCTCGCCGTGCAGGTCCTGGAGGGGCATGTGCTGCAGCCCATGATCCAGAGCCGCACCGTGCAGATGCACCCGGCGGTGGTGATGCTGGCGATCACGGCCGGGGCCTCCGTCGCCGGGATCCTGGGCATGCTGCTGGCCGTACCGCTCACCGCGGCCGCCTTCGGGGTCGTCCACGAACTGCGCGCCCGCTTCGCCACCACCTAGACGCCTTCGTCCAGGAGTCCCTCCCCCTCCGCGCTCTCTTCCCCCTCCTTCCCCTCGTTGCCCTCGTACAGCTCGAACCAGATGCTCTTGCCCTCCCCGCGCGGGGCGACGCCCCACGCGTCCGCGAGGAGTTCGATCAGCACCAGGCCACGGCCGGAGGAGGCCAGCTCGCCGGGCCGGCGCTTGTGCGGGAGGTCGTCGCCGGCGTCGGTGACCTCGACGCGGAGCCGGCGCTCGGGGGCCTGTCCGGAGACCTCGGCGAGCAGCAGCGCATCGACGTCGGTATGGACCAGCACGTTGGTGAGCATCTCGGAGACCAGCAGCACCGCCGAGTCGAGCTGGTCCGGCGAGCCCCAGTCGTGCAGCAGCTCACGCAGTTGCTGGCGGGCCTCGGCGACCCGCTCGGGCTCGTCCTGGGCCACCGAGAGGAGCGTGCGGCGGACCCGGGGCCGTACCGCGAAGGGCTCGTCGCCGCGGCCGGTGCCGGGCCGGGACAGCAGCAGGACCGCGATGTCGTCCTCGCGGCGGTCGGCCAGCGGCCCGGTGGTGTGGTGCGAGGAGGGTCCGTGCACGGCCTGGACCAGCGCGTCGGCCAGTTTCTCCAGGTCGCCGTCGTGCTCCTCCATGGTCGCCCGGATCCGCCGCCAGCCGCTCTCGATGTCGTGGCCGCCGGTCTCGATCAGACCGTCGGTGCACATCATCATGGTCTCGCCGGGTTCGAGGGCGAACCGCGTGGTCGGATAGTCGGCGTCGGGGTCGATGCCGAGCGGCAGCCCGCCCGCCGTCGGCCGTCGCAGCATCGTGCCGTCCGCGATCCGGATCGCCGGGTCCAGATGCCCCGCGCGGGCGATCTCCAGTACCCCGGTCACCGGGTCCGCCTCGACGTACAGGCAGGTCGCGAAGCGCGGGTCGGCGATCTCTTCGTCGTAGGTGATCCCGTGCAGGAAGCGCGAGGCCCGGGAGAGCACCGCGTCCGGGCGGTGGCCCTCGGAGGCATAGGCGCGCAGCGCGATCCGCAGCTGGCCCATCAGGCCGGCCGCGCGGACGTCATGGCCCTGGACGTCGCCGATGACAAGGGCGTAGCGGCCGGAGGGCAGCGGGATCATGTCGTACCAGTCGCCGCCCACCTGGAGCCCGCCGCCGGTCGGTATGTAGCGGGCGGCCACCTCCATGCCGGGGATCTCGGGGCCCAGCGTCGGCAGCATGGAGCGCTGGAGACCGTCCGTCAGCTCCCGCTCCGAGTCGGCGATCCCGGCCCGGGACAGGGCCTGCGCCAGCATCCGGGCCACCGTGGTGAGCACGGAGCGTTCGTCGGGGGTGAACGACACCTGATAGGCGAAGCCCGCCATCCAGGCGCCCATGGTCCGTCCGGCCACCGTCAGCGGCAGGAAGGCCCAGGACTTGCGGCCGAACCGCTCGGCCAGCGGCCAGGTCACCGGGTAGCGGGACTTGTACTGCTCGGGGGAGGAGAGATAGACGGCCCGGCCGGTCCGCACCACCTCCGCCGCCGGGTAGTCCGTCTCCAGCGGCATGCTGGTGAAGGGGCTGTCCTCGTCGATGTGCTGGCCGTGGTGGCCGAGCATCGTCAGCCGGTCGCCCTTGGCGCCGTAGAGGACCAGCCCGTCCGGGGAGAACCCCGGCATCGACAGGCCCGCCGCGACCCGCAGCACCTCCTCGGTGGACCGTGCCTCCGCCAGCGCCCGTCCGGCGTCCAGCAGGAACGCCTCGCGGGAGCGCCGCCAGTCACCGGTGACCGGATGCTGGGCGGCGGCGCCGGGGGACGGCTCGGTGACCTCCTGGATGGTGCCCGTGACCCGGTAGACGCGCTCCTCGGAGTCGTACACCGGTCTGAAACGGCTGCGTACGGTCCGGATCAGCCGGCCCCGCTCGTCCATGACCCGCAGCCGTACCTCGCCGAGCGTGCCCTCGACGGCGGCCAGCCGGGTGATGCTGGTGTTCTCGTTCCAGTCGACGGGGTGGAAACGGGACCTGACCAGGGCCTCCGAGAGGATGCCCGGCTCGGGTGGCAGCCCGATGAGCCGGGCCGCCTCCGCGTCCGCGGTGACCAGCCCGGTGGCGGTGTCCCAGTGCCACAGCCCGGTCGCGAGGGCGGCGAGGACGTCCTCCACGGCGGGCAGGGGCTCGCCAGTTCGCATTGCCCCACTTTAAGAAGACCGGATCGGAAAATGCTACCGATCACCGAGTGGGTAATCGGGGGAGGCGGCCCTGAGGGGCCCGGTACGCTGGGTGGTGTTTCACGTGAAACACCAGGCTGAAATCCCACCCCGATCCGCGAAGGCTGGATGAACCACGATGCATCGGTACAGGTCCCACACCTGCGGCGAGCTCCGCTCCTCTGACGTCGGCACCGACGTCCGGCTGAGTGGCTGGCTGCACAATCGGCGCGACCTGGGCGGCATCCTCTTCATCGATCTGCGCGATCACTACGGCATCACCCAGCTCGTGGCCCGTCCGGGTACGCCCGCCTACGAGGCCCTGGACAAGGTGAGCAAGGAGTCGACCGTACGGGTCGACGGCAAGGTCGTCTCCCGCGGTGGCGAGAACATCAACCCCGACCTGCCCACCGGCGAGGTCGAGGTCGAGGTCGGCGAGGTCGAGCTGCTCGGCGCGGCCGCCCCGCTGCCGTTCACGATCAACACCGAGGACGGGGTGAACGAGGAGCGGCGTCTGGAGTACCGCTTCCTGGACCTGCGCCGCGAGCGCATGCACCGCAACATCATGCTGCGTACGGCCGTGATCTCGGCCATCCGCCACAAGATGACGGCGCTGGGCTTCAACGAGATGGCGACGCCGATCCTGTCGGCGACCTCCCCCGAGGGCGCCCGCGACTTCGTCGTCCCCTCCCGGCTGAACCCGGGCAAGTTCTACGCCCTGCCGCAGGCCCCGCAGCAGTTCAAGCAGCTGCTGATGATCTCCGGCTTCGACCGCTACTTCCAGATCGCGCCCTGCTTCCGCGACGAGGACGCCCGCGCCGACCGCTCGCCGGGCGAGTTCTACCAGCTCGACGTCGAGATGAGCTTCGTCGAGCAGGAGGACGTCTTCCGGCCCATCGAGCAGCTGATGACCGAGCTGTTCGAGGAGTTCGGCGGCGGCCGCCATGTCACCTCGCCGTTCCCGCGGATCCCGTTCCGCGAGGCGATGCTGAAGTACGGCTCCGACAAGCCGGACCTCCGCGCCCAGCTGGAGCTCGTCGACATCACCGACATCTTCGAGGGCTCGGAGTTCAAGGCCTTCGCCGGCAAGCACGTGCGCGCCCTTCCGGTCCCGGACGTCTCCGCGCAGCCCCGCAAGTTCTTCGACCAGCTCGGTGACTTCGCGGTCTCGCAGGGCGCCAAGGGCCTGGCCTGGGTCCGCGTCGCCGAGGACGGCTCGCTGTCCGGCCCGATCGCCAAGTTCCTCACCGAGGACAACGTCGCCGAGCTGACCAAGCGCCTCCAGCTGGCCGCCGGTCACGCCGTGTTCTTCGGCGCGGGCGAGTTCGGCGAGGTCTCGAAGATCATGGGCGCGGTCCGGGTCGAGGCCGCCAAGCGCGCCGGGCACTTCGAGGAGGGCGTGTTCCGGTTCTGCTGGATCGTCGACTTCCCGATGTACGAGAAGGACGAGGACACCGGCGCGATCGACTTCTCGCACAACCCGTTCTCCATGCCGCAGGGCGGTCTGGAGGCCCTGGAGACCCAGGACCCGCTGGACATCCTGGGCTGGCAGTACGACATCGTCTGCAACGGCGTCGAGCTGTCCTCCGGCGCGATCCGGAACCACGAGCCCGAGATCATGCTCAAGGCCTTCGAGATCGCGGGCTACGACCGGGAGACCGTCGAGGACAAGTTCGCCGGCATGCTGCGCGCGTTCCGCTTCGGCGCCCCGCCGCACGGCGGTATCGCCCCGGGCGTGGACCGCATCGTGATGCTCCTCGCCGACGAGCCCAACATCCGCGAGACCATCGCCTTCCCGCTCAACGGCAACGCCCAGGACCTGATGATGGGCGCGCCGACCGAGCTGGAGGAGACCCGCCTGCGCGAGCTGCACCTGACCATCCGGAAGCCGCAGCCGAAGTAATCCCGAACATGGATGAGGGCCGGAAATCGCCGTAGATTTCCGGCCCTCTTTCTCTGTGCCGGCCCGCGCTTTCAGATTTCTTGGCTGATCACAGGTTGTTCCCATCACCCGGACAGCCTTCTTACCTAGCGTCCCGATCATGACGGGAACACAGAAACCAGCACACAAAAGGGATCTGACGCGACGCAAGGTCGTGGTGGCGGGCGGCGCGGCCGTGGCGGTCGCGGGTGTCGGCAGCGCGCTCGCCGCCAATGCCTTCGCGGACGAGTCGACGTCCACGACGGCCACGGCGTCGGCTTCCGCCGAGGCCTGCTACAAGCTCACCTCGGAGACCACCGAGGGTCCCTACTACATCGACGCGGACAAGATCCGCCGGGACATCACCGAGGACAAGGAGGGCATCCCGCTCACCCTGAGCCTCCGCGTGATCGACTCGGAGACCTGCAAGCCGGTGCGCAACGCCGCCGTCGACGTCTGGCACTGCGACGCCCTCGGCATCTACTCGGGCTACGAGAGCCTGTCCAGCGGCGGCGGTTCCGCCCCCTCGGACGCCCCCTCCGGCACCCCGACGGACACCCCCACCGGTGAGCCCCCGTCCGGCGCGCCCTCCGGCGGCACCGGCGGCGGCCAGCACGAGGAGCCCACCAGCGACACCCGCTACCTGCGCGGCACCTGGAAGACCGACAAACACGGCCGGGTGAGCTTCAAGACGATCTTCCCGGGCTGGTACCGGGGCCGCTGCGTGCACATCCACGTCAAGGTGCACGTGGACGGCAAGTGGACCGACGCCGGTTACGAGGGCGGGCACACCTGCCACACCGGCCAGTTCTTCTTCGCCGAGGAAGCGGTCATCGCCTCGGCCGCCGTCGCGCCGTACTCCACCAGCACCACCGAGCGCACCACGCTCACCGAGGACACGATCTACGACCAGTCCGGCACCCAGGGCGGTCTCCTCAAGCTGGAGTACCACAAGAAGGACATCGCGAAGGGGGTCCGCGCGTCCCTCACGGTCGGCGTCGAGCCCGACGCGACGCACGACGGCACGGACGACTCGGTCCAGCCGGGCGCGTCGGCCTCGGCCACGTCCAGCTGATTCACCCCGCGCTCCCGAAAAGGCGTCGTACTCGCTTACGGCGCCTTTTCCGTTGTTTTTCGGAGAGATGTCCGGTGTCTCCGGTGATGGTTTCCGGCCCTAATCCCCCGTGCTGGAAAAAGAGTGCCTTTTTCTCAGCTCGCTCCCAGCTTTCATACCTACCTTCCAGCCGCATGACAGACAACGAAAAGCTCAGCGAGAGGCGTCTCGACGACCCGACCCGGCGCAAGGTCGTCACCGTGGGCGCGGGCGCGGTCGCGGCGGTGGGTCTGGTCGGGGCGTTCGCGGCGAACGCGGCCGCAGGGGAGAGAAACACGCCCGGGGACGGCCCGCAGCACGGGCATCGGCCTGCGCCGCCCGAGGACTGCTACCAGCTCACCTCGGAGACCACCGAGGGTCCCTACTACATCGACGCGGACAAGATCCGTCAGGACATCACCGAGGACAAGGAGGGCATCCCGCTGACCCTCGCCCTGCGGGTGATCGACACCGAGACCTGCCGCCCGGTGCGCAACGCGGCGGTGGACATCTGGCACTGCGACGCGATCGGCTACTACTCGGGCTACGAGGCGGCCAGCGGCGGCGGTGGCGGCGGCGGTCCCGCGCCGACGGGTTCCCCGACCGGCACGCCCACCGACACCCCGACCGGACCCCCGCCCGGCGGCGGTGGCGGCGGCCACCAGGACCCCACCGACGACAAGCGCTACCTGCGCGGCACCTGGCGCACCGACCGGCACGGCCATGTCACCTTCAAGACGATCTTCCCGGGCTGGTACCGGGGCCGCTGCGTGCACGTCCACGTCAAGGTGCACGTGGACGGCGAGTGGACGGACGCCGGTTACGAGGGCGGGCACACCTGCCACACCGGCCAGTTCTTCTTCGACGAGGAGTCGGTCATCGCGACGACGACCCTCGACCCGTACGTCACCAACACCACCACCCGCACCACGCTCACCGAGGACACGATCTACGACCAGTCCGGCACCCAGGGCGGCCTGCTGAAGCTCCGCTACCGCAAGGACGACATCGCCAAGGGCGTCCTGGGCTCGATCACCATGACCGTGGACTCCGACGCCACCAACGACGGCGAGGACAGCGGCCCGGCCCCCTCGGCCTCGGCCTCGGCGTCGCCGTCCGCCTCGGCGAGCTGAACCCGTGGGACGGCCGGTGCGTCAGGTGTCGTACCGGCCGTCCCACGGCTCGCCGAAGCCCAGGTGGTCCGGGTAGAGCTCGGCCCACGGGCCGTCGTCGTCCTCCTTGGCGACCAGGCCGAAGAACACACCGTCGACGGTGAGCTGGAACGGGCGTATCGCGATGTCCGTGTAGGTCCGCCTCGGCAGGCTGCGCAGCATGGTCGCGAGGTGGGCGCGGGCCCGGGACAGCACCGAGCCGGTGCCGTCCGGGTCCCGCTGCTGTTCGGCCCAGCTGCCCGCACACCAGATCTGCGAGTCCCGGTAGCGGCCCTCGGCGTCGAAGAGATGGACCACCGAGTAGAGCCGTTTCTGCTCCTCCCAGCCCTCGTCGAGCCGGAACCCCTCGGGGAACGCGTAGGTGACCGACGCCAGGAACTGTCCGTCGGCGTAACGGCCGATCGCCTCGGTACGGCCGTGCGGCTCGTAGGCGATCGGGATGAGCTCAGGGGGTGCCATGGCGAAACCATACGGATGTGTTGTGGACATGCGGGTATTGGGGTGGGCCGGTGCCCGCCGGTCCGTCCGGCCGGGAAACGGCTGCCCTGGTCAACTTTCGCTGCCCGTACGCGAGAAGGCCGCCGTATCGCACAAAAAAACACGGCAACCTTTTCGATCTCCACAACCACAGAGGAGTGAAGCCCGCTGAGCGGGCCCGCCCCAAGCACCCGGAAGCACATAAGGACTCCCCTGTGGCCACTGCCTCTCACCGCCGGTCCCTCCGCACCCGCCGTACCCTCGTCGTCTCCGCCGCCGTCGTGGCCGCCGGTGTCGGTGCCGGTGCGCTCGTGCTGAACGCGAACGCCTCCGGTACCGACCTCTACCACCAGACCCTTGCGGCCAAGGACGGCTGGGCGTCCTCCGGTTCCGGTACGACCGGCGGCTCGAAGGCCGACGCCGCGCACACCTTCACCGTCTCCACCCGCGCCCAGCTGGTGAAGGCGCTCGGGTCGGCGTCCGACACCACCCCGCGCATCATCAAGATCAAGGGCACCATCGACGCCAACACCGACGACTCCGGCAAGAAGCTGACCTGCGCGGACTACGCGGCGGGCACGGGGTACTCGCTGTCGGCGTACCTGAAGGCCTTCGACCCGTCGACGTACGGCCGTTCCAAGCTGCCCTCCGGCACCCAGGAGACCGCGCGGGCCGCCGCCCAGGCGAAGCAGGCGAAGAACGTCGTCTTCAAGGTGCCCGCCAACACCACGATCGTCGGTGTCCCCGGCACCAAGGCCGGCATCACCGGCGGCGATCTGCAGATCCAGAAGGTCGACAACGTCATCGTCCGCAACCTGACGTTCGCCGACGCCGAGGACTGCTTCCCGCAGTGGGACCCGACCGACGGCGACAGCGGCAACTGGAACTCGCAGTACGACCTGGTCACCCTGCGCGGTGCCACACACGTCTGGGCCGACCACAACACGTTCACCGACGCCGGGCACTTCGACAGCCTCAACCCGAAGTACTACGGCCGGGAGTACCAGGTCCACGACGGCGCCCTCGACATCACCAAGAGCTCGGACCTGGTGACCGTGGAGCAGAACCAGTTCAACAGCCACGACAAGACGATGCTGATCGGCAGCAGCGACAGCGAGCCCGGCGGCAAGCTGCGCGTCACCCTGCACCACAACGTCTGGAAGGGCATCGTCCAGCGCGCACCGCTGACCCGTGTCGGCCAGGTGCACATCTTCAACAACGTCTACGACGTCACGCCCCTGAACGGCTACACGCTGCAGTACAGCATCAACTCGCGTGCCAAGGCCCAGGTCGTGGCCCAGAACAACTTCTGGACCGTGCCCGGTTCCGTCAAGGTCTCCAAGCTGCTCAGCGGCGACGGCACCGGCTCGGTCGCGGGCAGCGGCAACCTCGTCAACGGCACGACGACCGACCTGGTCGCCGCCTACAACGCCGCGAACTCCAAGAAGATCAAGACGACGGTCAACTGGACGCCGACCCTGACGGCGGGCCTGGAGTCCAGCGCGAAGAACCTGCCGGCCGAGCTGGCGAAGACGGCCGGGGCGGGCGTGCTGACCGCGAACTGAGCCGCCCGCTACCGGGGGAAGCGGCGCGCGTCAGGCAGTACGCCCTTCCCCTGGTCCCCGCGCACGGGCACCGCTACGGGACCAGCACCAGCCGCCCGCGCACCCCGCCCTCCGCGAGGCGGGCGTGGGCCTTGGCGGCTTCGTCCAGGGGGTAGGTCCCGGCCACCCGGAGCGTCAGTGCGCCCTCGTCCACGAGTGCCGACAGCTCGGCCAGACGCGCACCGTCGGGGGTCACCGCGACGGAGGCCGTCCGTGTCCCGCGCACCGGGGCCGGCTCGCCGCCGGGCCGGACACCGACGTAGCCGCCCCCGTCACGCACCCACTCCAGGGCCGTCGCGCCGAGGACCGCCGCATCCAGTACGGCGTCGAAGCTTCCGGCCTCGACGGCACCCGCCGTGAAGTGCGCGGCGCCCAGCGACCGTACGAGCTCCTCGTCGGCCTCCCGGGCCAGTGCGGTCACCGACACCCCCCGACGGGCGGCCAGTTGGACGGCGAAGCCGCCCACCGCGCCCGCCGCACCGGTGACCAGCAGGGTCTGCCCCGCGGTCAACTCCAGCAGGTCCAGGGCCTGTACGGCGGTCAGCCCGTTCAGCGGCAGCGTCGACGCATGCGCCGCGTCCACCGTGGCCGGCGCCTTCGCCACCGCGTCCGTCTCCACCACGACGTACTCGGCGTGGGTGCCGAGCGGCCGCACCATGCCCGGGTCCAGCGCCACCACCTGGTCGCCGGCGCTCCAGGCGGTGGCGACGCCGGTCGCGTCGACGGTCCCGGCGACGTCCCAGCCGAGCCCGATCCGTTTGCCCGCACCGCCGAAGAACCCGGCCCGCACCCCGTCGTCCACAGGGTTCAGCGCGGCTGCCGCGACCTTGATCCGCACCTGGCGCGGGCCCGGCTCGGGCCGCTCGGTCTCCACGACCTCGACGACCTCGGGCCCGCCGAAACCGTTCACCACTACCGCACGCATCACGGATCACTCCCTGTACGACTGACTCCCGCCTCGGTCTCTCCGCGGCTGTCCGCAACCCTAGGAAGAGCTACTATCCGTTGGTAAGTAGTTACCTGAAGGTGCCTAGGTCCCCCGGAGGAGAGCCATGCCGACGACGACGGCGGCCCAGCGCCGCGAGCAGGCGCGCGTGGAGTACGACGCGTTCATCCGGGCCTGCCCCACCCACCAGCTCCTCGACCGGATCAGCGACAAGTGGGTCAGCCTGGTCGTGTGCGCCCTCTCCCCCGGCCCGATGCGGTACAGCGAGCTCGCCCGCAAGATGGCCGGCGTCAGCCCCAAGATGCTCACCCAGACCCTGCGCTCGCTGGAGCGCGACGGCATCCTCGCCCGCACGGTCACCCCGGCCGTCCCGGTCCGCGTGGACTACGAACTCACCCCGCTCGGCATCAGCCTCACCCTGTTGCTGGCGGGCGTGAAGGACTGGGCGGAGACCCATATCGAGGAGGTCCACGAGGCTCGCGAGCGGTATGACGCGGAGGGCGAGGGCTAGGTTCTCCGGGCCGGCTGTCACACATGTCGTGGCGCGTGCGTCAGGGAGGTGTCCGACACCTTGTTGTGAGGGGAGCCTCTCGTGCGTATCGCCCATGATGTCGTCACCGTTCTCGCGGCCCTGCTGGCCGGGTTCTCCGGGACGGTCCTGCTGCTGCGGGCCGACTGGATCGTCAAGGCGCTGACCGACTACCGGGTGCCGCGCGCCTGGTGGACCCCGCTCGGGCTGGCCAAGGCCGCCGGGGCGGTGGGGCTGCTGGTCGGGCTGTTCGTGCCGGTCGTCGGGGTACTGGCGGCCGTGGGGCTGCTGCTCTACTTCACGGGGGCCGCGATCACCGTGGCCCGGGCGAAGTGGTACTCGCACATCCCGTTCCCGCTGGTCTACGCGGCGCCGGTGGCCGGAGCGCTGGTGCTGGGGCTGATGAGCTGAGGGTGGTGGGTTGCCGGTTCGCGCGTCGGCCCTCCGGATCCGCTGGGCAGTGGATCCGGAGGGCCGACGGCTGTGCGTGGTGGTACGGGCGGGGTGCTGCGGCGGGCGTCAGGCGTCCGTGCCGCCGAAGCGCTCCTTGTACGTCTCCAGGTCCTCGTCCGTCAGCTTGGCGAACAGGACCGGGGGGACGGTGAAGGCCGTGCCGGCCGGGACGGCGGTGAGGGCGCGGGCCTCGTCGGCGGTGACCCAGCTCGCGGTGTCCTCGGTCAGGGCGAACGCCTCGCGCATCGTCTTCGCCGTCGCCGGGATGAAGGGCTCCGAGACCACCGAGTAGAGGTGGATCAGGTTCATCGCCGTGCGCAGGGTGAGCGCCGCGCCGTCCTTGTCCGTCTTGATCTCCAGCCAGGGGGCCTTCTCCTCCAGGTAGGAGTTGCCGGCCGACCACAGGGCGCGGAGCGCGGCCGCGGCCTTGCGGAACTGGAGGGCCTCCATCTGCGCCTCGTACTCGGCGAGGAGCTCCGCGATCTGCTCGCCGAGCTTCGCCTCCGCCTCGCCGGGCTCGCCGCCCGCGGGGACGTCGTCGCCGAAGCGCTTACGGGAGAAGGACAGGACGCGGTTCACGAAGTTGCCGAGGGTGTCGGCCAGGTCCTTGTTCACCGTCGCCGTGAAGTGCTCCCAGGTGAAGGACGAGTCGTCCGACTCCGGGGCGTTGGCGATGAGGAAGTAGCGCCAGTAGTCGGCGGGCAGGATGTCCAGCGCCTGGTCGGTGAAGACACCGCGCTTCTGGGACGTGGAGAACTTGCCGCCGTAGTACGTCAGCCAGTTGAAGGCCTTGACGTAGTCGACCTTCTTCCACGGCTCGCGCACGCCGAGCTCGGTGGCCGGGAACATCACCGTGTGGAACGGGACGTTGTCCTTCGCCATGAACTCCGTGTAGCGGACGTCGGTGTCGACGTCGTACCACCACGACTTCCAGTCGCGGGTCGACGGGTCCTGGTCCGCCCACTCCTTCGTCGCGCCGATGTACTCGATCGGGGCGTCGAACCAGACGTAGAAGACCTTGCCCTCCGCCGCCAGCTCCGGCCAGGTGTCGGCCGGGACGGGCACGCCCCAGTCGAGGTCACGGGTGATCGCGCGGTCGTGCAGGCCCTCCGTCAGCCACTTGTGGGCGATGGAGGAGGCCAGCTGCGGCCAGTCCTTGTCGTGCTTGGCGACCCATTCGCGGACCTCGTTCTCCAGCTTGGACTGGAGGAGGAAGAGGTGCTTGGTCTCGCGGATCTCCAGGTCGGTGGAGCCGGAGATCGCGGAACGCGGGTTGATCAGGTCGGTCGGGTCCAGGACGCGGGTGCAGTTCTCGCACTGGTCGCCGCGGGCCTTGTCGTAGCCGCAGTGCGGACAGGTGCCCTCGACATAGCGGTCCGGGAGGAAACGGCCGTCGACCGGGCTGTACACCTGGCGGATCGCCCGCTCCTCGATGAAGCCGTTCTCGTTGAGGCGGCGGGCGAAGTGCTGGGTGATCTCGCGGTTCTCCGGGCTGGAGCTCCGGCCGAAGTAGTCGAACGCGAGTGCGAAGCCGTCGTAGACCGCCTTCTGCGCGTCGTGCGCCTGCGCACAGAACTCGTCGACCGGGAGGCCCTGCTCCTTCGCGGCCAGCTCGGCGGGGGTGCCGTGCTCGTCCGTCGCGCAGATGTAGAGGACCTCGTGGCCGCGCTGGCGGAGGTACCGGGAGTACACGTCCGCCGGGAGCATGGACCCCACCATGTTGCCCAGGTGCTTGATCCCGTTGATGTACGGAAGGGCGCTGGTGATGAGGTGTCGAGCCATCGGGGGCTGCTCCCAGGTCGGTCTGTTGCTGCTATTGCGAACCTTGAAATCGTAGCCGACATGTGTATGCCGCCCGCTTCCCGTTTTATTGGGTGAGAAGCGGACGGCATCAGGGTGCGGTGGTGCCGGTGGGGCTACGGGCGCCAGTCGATCAGCAGGCCGTCGTAGAGCTCCGCGTCCGTGAGCTCCAGGGGGGTCGGGCCCGCGTGGAAGAAGGCCGTGTTGTCGGTCTTCAGCTTGCGCAGGTAGTCGAAGGCCTTGTTCTCGTGCTCGCCGAACGCGACGAACGAGAAGAAGAGGGCGGGGTGGGACTTCGCCGCGTCCGTGAGGGACTGGGTGGCCGGGGTCTTCGCGTCCGGGGCGCCGTCCGTCTGGAAGACGACCAGGGCGGGGGTGGCCGGGGTGGCGTTCTTGTCGTGGTGCTTGTCGTAGTGGGCGAGTACGGCCTCGACGGCGGCGTGGTAGCTGGTACGGCCCATCCGGCCGAGGCCGGCGTGCGCCTCGTCGATCGCGTTCTCGGCGGAGGCGGGGGTGAGGTCGGTGGTGCCGTCGACCTCGGTGGAGAAGAAGACGACATGCACGGTGGGGGTGTCGCCGTCCGGGGTGAGGTGGGCGGCGAGGGCGAGGGTCTGGTCGGCGAGGGCCGCGGCGGAGCCGTCCTTGTAGTACGCGCGCATGCTCGCGGAGCGGTCGAGGACGAGGTAGGTGGCGGCGCGGGTGCCGGTGAGGCCGGCCTTGGCGAGGGCGGTGGCGGCGGCGTCGCTGCCGACGGAGGCTTCGGCCTCGCCTTCGGCCTGGTCGTTCCCGCCCGCACCACCCGTGACGGTTTCGTTGTCGGGTGCGAGTGGCCCCTGTGGGGCGGATTCGCCGTCGGCGGCTGCGGCGGGTTCCGGGGTGTCGGTCTCGGCTGCCGCCTCGACCGGCTCCGGAGTGGCCTCGGGGGCGGGCTCCGCGACGATCTCGGCCACGGGCGCAGCCTCCGCGACCGGGGCGACCTCCTCCGCCTCCGGCTCGGGCTCGACGCTTGCCTCGGCAACGGCTTCGGCCTGCGGCTCGGGCGCCGCTTCGGCCTCCGGCTGCGGGTCCGGTTCCGGCGTCGTGGTCTCGGCCGTGGCGGGGGCGGGCTCGTCGGCCGGGGTGGTCTCGGGCTCGACGGTGGCGGTCGGCTCCGGCTCCGCGGCCGGGGCGACCTCGGCCTCCGGCTCGGGCGCAGCCTCGGTCTCCGGCTCGGGCTTCGTGTCCGTCTCCGCGACCGGTTCCGGCGTCGTGGTCTCGGGCTCGACGGTGGCGGTCGGCTCCGGCTCCGCGAGCGGGGCGACCTCGGTCTCCGGCTCGGGTTCGATGGTTGCTTCGGCCTTCGGCTCGGCGTCCGCCGCCGGTTCGGCAACTGCCTCCGTGACCGGCTCGGCCACGGGCTCCGCCTCGGCCGTGACCTCGGTCTCCGGCTCGGCCACCGCTTCGGCCTCCGGCTCCGGGGCCGCTTCTGCCGTCGGCTCTGCTTCCGGCTCGGTCTCGACCACGAGGGTCACCACGACCTCGGCCTCAGCGGTCGTCCCAGCCTCTTCCTCAGCCTCGGCTTCCGCCTCGGCGACCGGCTCCGCGTCGGTCTCGGTCTCGGCCTTCGCCTCGGGTGTGACCTCGGCGGTCGGCTCGGCCTCCGTCGCTGCCTCCGCCTCGGCGGTCGCTTCGGCCGCCGGCTCGGTCTCTGCCGTCGGCTCCCCTCCGACCTCAGCCTCGGCCGTTCGGGTTGCCTGCTTCGGCACCGTCACGTTGTCGAAAGCGGCCGACACCAGGTCGTGTTCGTCGGACGTCGCCGGGCGGGGTTCCGGGACCACCGTCGATGCCGGTGTCGACGCTTCAGGCGTCGGCGTCGGCTGTGAAGGGAGCTGGTCCGCACCCTCTGCTTCGGCGGGGCGCGGCTTTCGCGACCGGCCGAATGCGTTCCGCAGGAGAGTGAGAATGCCCATGTGCGCAACCCTTCGCGTGAGTTGATTCCCGTCAATCCCTGGCCAGGACGGACACGTAAGGTTAGCGGCCCCAGGTTGCGATCTTGGGGAGGGGCGGTGTCGTGCAATCGTCGGCAGCCCGCTGGACCAACGAGGGCGGGTTCCGGTGCTCTCGTCAGTGCGGGGACGCGATCGCTCTGGCCGCCGCCACCTCCTGGCGCAGGGGCTCCAGAACGCTGTCCGCCGGGCCCGTGAGGTCCGTGCGGACCGCGATCAGGGTCTCCGCCTCCCGGACGCCGTCCGCCAACTCGCGGAGCTGGAGAACCGCCTGGTCCACCTCGGCCGCGGCCGGGGGCGGCGCTCCGTGCCGTACCCGGACCCGGGCCGCCGTCGTCGCGTCGACGATGCGTTCCACGGCGACGACGAGCGGCCACCACGCGGCGGCCCGGCGGCCGGTGGGCGGGGGCTCGGTCAGGGCGCGCTGGAACTCCGTGCGGATGACCGACAGGTCGCGGTAGAGGCGGCGGCGCATCCGGGCGCGCGCGGCCGGGTCCGCGCCGTCCTTGAAGGCCAGCTCGACATAGGCCGCCGTGTCCGCCACCGCGTCGGCGAGGCGGTCGCCGACGCGGGTGCGCCAGCTCTCCGGCCAGAGCAGATAGCCGGCGACCAGCGCGATCGCGCAGCCCATCAGGGAGTCCAGGAGGCGGGGGAGGAGGAGTGCCGTGCCCTGGTGGTTCAGGACGTCGGAGAGGAGCAGGATCACCGGGGTGATGGCGGCGGTCTGGAAGCCGTAGCCGCGGGGGGTCAGGGCCGGGATCAGGGGGGCCAGGACCAGCAGCACCGCCACGTCCCACCAGCCGAGCGGCACCAGTGCGAGGACCGCCGCCGCCACCAGCAGGCCGGCCACCGTGCCGAGCGCGCGCAGCAGGGCGCGGGAGAAGACCGAGCCGAAGTCGGGCTTGAGGACGAACGTGATGGTGAGCGCGACCCAGTAGGAGCGCGGGACCGGGACGAGGGAGACCAGTGCCTGGGCGATGCCGATGCACAGGGCCAGCCGGATGCCGTAGCGCCAGGAGTTGGCGGACAGGACCATGTTGCGGGTGGCGCGGGCGGTGCGGATGCCGAGGGCGGCGGGACGGCCGAGGCGGTCGTCGATGCCCCGGGGGTCGATGTCGGGGGAGGTGGCGACCTCGGCGGCGTGGCGCAGGGCGTGGTCGGCGGCCCGGCCGGTCTCGTTGCGTGGCTCGGGCAGCTGCAGCCCTATCGGGCCGGTGTAGCCCGTCTCGATCGCGTCGGCGACATGCCGTACCGCCGCCGGGAGCTCCTCCGGGAGCGGCTTCCCGCTCAGGTGGATGGCGGGGGCGGCCTCGACGACCGGGGTGATCGCGTTCAACTGGGCCAGCATGCGGGTCAGGTCGCGGTTGCGGCCGTGGAACCGGGCGCGCCGGGCGAGGATCAGGTCGTACGACTGGTTCAGGGACAGGGTGACGGTGTGCCGGGCGCTGTCGTACGCGTCCTTGTGTTCGGCGTCCCTGTCGTGGTGGTCCGCGCCGCTCAGGGCGAGCAGGTCGGCGACGGTGCGGTAGGTGTCGGCGACCGCCGAGCGTTCCGGTACGCCCGAGCGCAGCGGCCAGGCCAGCAGGGCGAGCAGCAGGACCCACAGGCCGCCGCCGGTCATCAGCACCGGGGTGAGCCACCAGGCGCCGGGCAGCGGCAGGCCCGCGCCGATCACGGAGTTGAGCAGGAGGAGGAGTCCGGAGACGGAGGACACCGCGCCGATCGTCGAGATCATCCCGGAGAGCAGGGCGATGCCGGTGACGGTGGCGACGGTGACCCAGCCCTGGCCATAGGCCAGGGAGCCGAGGGTGACGCCCACGCCGCCGAAGAGCTGGGGGACCGCGATGTTGAGGATCCGCATGCGGTAGGCGTCGGCGGTGTCGCCGATGACCCCGGACAGGGCGCCCATCGACGCGAGCGCGCCGTACGCGGGCTGTCCGACCGCGAGCCCGGCGGCGAGCGGGAGCGCCAGGCCGAGGGCGGCGCGGACGAGGGTGGATCGGCTGAGGGGCGGGGCCTGCTGGGGCCGGAGGTTCCTCACCAGCCAGTCGGGAGGCGTGAGGCCGATGGGGAACTCGCGGGACATGCGCCCATTATCGGGGGCCGGTCGCAGAGGTCTTCGGTCACGGCCGTCCGTCCACCCGTGCCAGGAACTCCCCCAGCACCAGGTTGAACTCCTCGGGGCGTTCCAGGTTCGGCATATGGGCCGACGCGTCGACGACGTGGAGGGTGGAGTCGGGGAGGAGGGCGTGCATCGCCTCGGCGTCGGAGACGGGGGTGTACTCGTCGTCCGCGCCGACCACCACCAGCGCCGGGACCGTGACCTTCGTCAGCAGGGGGCGGTAGTCGGGGCGTTCGGCGCGGCCGCGCAGGGCCGCCGCGGCGCCCTCGGGATCGGTGGCCGTCATCATGCGGTGGACGTGGGCCTTCACGTCCGGGTGGGCGTAGGGGGCGACCATCTTCTCCAGGACCTCGTCGGCGTAGCCCCGCATGCCCTCGCGCAGGAGGCGGTCGGCCATGGCGTTCCTGCTCCGTCTGCCCTCCGGTGTCTCCGGCGTGGGGAACGTGTCGGCCAGGACCAGGCCCCGGACGCGCTCGGCGCCGAGGCGGTCGTAGCACTCCATGGCGATCTGGCCGCCCATGGAGAGGCCCGCGAGGACGCAGGTCCGTACGCCCAGCTCGTCGAGGAGTTCCGCCAGGTCCGCGGCGAAGCGGGAGAGCGGGGTGATGCCGGGGGTGACCGGGGAGGCGCCGTAGCCGCGCAGGTCGGGGGCGATGATCCGGCGGTCGGCGGCGAAGGCCGTCAGCTGGGGATGCCACATCGTGCGGTCGAAGGGGTGGCCGTGGATGAGGAGGAGGGGAGTGCGGCTGGTTTGTGGCGATGTGTCGGTGTGTGCGAGGAAAGGTGGCATGTGGTCGACCCTAGGTTCCCCCAACTCATCGGTGCAATAAGATCTTTGCTCTCGGTGCAATGTGGAGGGGGCATGACGGACTTTCGGGGGATCGCCGACCGGATCGCGCTGGACATCGCGCGGGGGCGGTTGCGGGCGGGGCAACGGCTTCCCCCGCAGCGGGCGTTCGCGCGGCGGCACGGGATCGCCGCGTCCACCGCCGGGCGCGTGTACGCCGAACTCGTGCGGCGCGGGCTGGTGGTGGGCGAGGTCGGGCGGGGGACCTTCGTCCGTGCGACGGAGGCCGCACCGCAGGGGCGGGCGCTTGTCGAGGCCGACCCCTCGCCGGTGCCGGTGAAGGTGAATCTGGAGCTCAACTATCCTTCCGTAGCAGGTCAGTCGGAGTTGCTGGCGCCCGCGCTTGCACCCTTGCTCCGGCCGGATGTGCTCACCGATGCCCTGCGGCCGGGGCCCGCCGACGGCACCCCGCAGGCCCGGGAGGCCGCCGCCGAGCTGCTCGCCACCGGCGACTGGCGGCCCGGCCCCGGGCGTGTCCTCTTCACCGGCAACGCCCGGCAGGCCATCGCCGCCACCCTGGCTTCCCTGGTCCGGCCGGGCGGCCGGCTCGGGGTGGAGGCGTTGACGTATCCGCTGGTCAGGGAGATCGCCGGGCGGTTGTCCGTCACGCTCGTGCCGGTGGAGTCGGATGCGGAGGGTCCCGTCGTCGAGTCCGTACTCGCCGCTCACCGGTCCGCGCCGCTCTCCGCCCTCTACCTCCAGCCGACCCTGCACAACCCGACGTCGGTGACGGTCACGACCGGGCGGCGCCTGCAACTGGCCCGGGCGGTCACCGACTTGGGTCTTCCCGTCGTGGAGGACCGGGTCTGGGCGTTCCTGCGCACCGGTGCCGAGCCGCCGCTGGCCGCCCTCGCGCCCGGCCTCGTGCATGTCGTCGACTCGCTCTCCAAGCGGGTCGCGCCCGGGCTCACCGTCGGCTTCGTCGTCGTACCCGAGGACCGGGTGGACGCGGTGGCGGCCGCCGTGCGGTCCGGGGGGTGGAGCGCGCAGGCGTTCGCGCTGGAGGCGGCCGTGCGGTGGATCGGGGACGGGACCGTGGCGCGGCTCGTCGGGGCCAAACGGGAGCAGGCCCGGCGGCGGCAGGGGCTGGTCCGTGAGCTGCTCGACGGGTTCGCCGTACGGGCGGATCCGTGCGGGTACTTCGCCTGGTGGGAGCTGCCCGCGCCGTGGCGGGCGGACGGTTTCACGGCGGCCGCGGCGGCGCACGGGATCGGGATCACGCCCGGCACCGCCTTCCGCGTCGATCCGAAGCGGACGCCGGACGCGGTGCGGATCGGGCTCGCGTCGGCGGACGAGCCGGAACTGGTGGGGGCGCTGCGGACGCTGGCCGCACTCGCGGCGGGCGGTCCGCGGCACCCCCTTCCGGACGGTCAGTCCAGCAGGCCGTCGTAGTCCGGCAGCTTGTAGGTGGTGTCGGCGTAACCACCGGACAGGTCCGTGGTGTTGTTGCCGATGTTGGCGATGATGTCGTAGCCGTCGGCCTCGATCGCCTTGCGCTGGGAGGTCTTGAAGTCGGCGACGCTCTCGCTCGCGATCTCGGCGAGCGTGCGGGTGTAGAGGCCGTCGACCGTGTAACCGACGTGGGTCAGGTTGTACTTGGTGGCCAGGTCGATCAGGTTGGTGCGGGCGCTCACGAAGAACACGCTGACGCCCTTGGCGTGCGCGTCCTGGGCGAGGGCCAGCACCGGGGCGGTGGCGGGGGTGGGATAGCCGCCCTCGAAGTAGCTCGCCAGCGAGGTGTTGTCGATGTCGAGGACGATCGCCTGCTTGGCGCCGGAGGTGTTGGCGGCGGCGCGGGAGTCGATGTAGGTCTGCGCGGGGCCGGTGACGGCGGCGACGTCGGACAGCCACTGGGCCTCGGTGACGGTCGAGTCGGCGGCCTGTGCGGGCAGGGCGGCGGCGAACGACAGGGCGAGGCCGGCCGTCACGGTGACAGCGGCACGGCGCGCGGTGAGACGGTTCATCGGGTGGGGGCTCCTCAGCTCACGTCGGCCACCGGTGTTCCGTACCGGCGGCCGTCGTTGCGCCACAGTGATCGGCCGGGGCGCCCGCCACATGACTCCTGGCGGAGCAGCCGGTTACGTGACTGGCATGTTCTGGTCAGAATTCTGTGAATCCGCACTGAGAGACGGGGAATCGGGTGTGTCGGAGGCCGGTTCGTGCACCGGGGAAGGGCGGCGGGAGTAGCGGCTGAGCCAGGCCAGGGCCGCGACCGTGAGGCCGAGGGCGAGCAGCAGCCAGGAGACCGTGCGCAGGGTGGACGTCAGGGCGTCGTAGACCGCGGCGGCCGCCGGGTGCGGGACGTCGGACGGCAGGTCGGCCAGGGTGAGCCGGCGGCCCACGGTGAGGGCCAGGCCCAGCAGGGCGCCGCCCAGGGCCGTGCCCAGCGCGGTCGCCGTGACGGCACGACG
Source organism: Streptomyces sp. NPDC101234 (assembly GCF_044767525.1). Taxonomy (NCBI): domain Bacteria; kingdom Bacillati; phylum Actinomycetota; class Actinomycetes; order Kitasatosporales; family Streptomycetaceae; genus Streptomyces; species Streptomyces sp. NPDC101234. The sequence continues at coordinate 182,338 of NZ_JBIWOA010000002.1, forward strand.
GCGGTGGACGGCGAGGGCGATACCGCAGACCGCGAAGACGACGGCCGAGACGGGAAGCCAGAAGCCGGCGACTTCGAGCACGTGGAACCCCTTCCGGAGCTGGTCGAGTTCGGCGGCCGGGAGGACCGCCACGGCCGTGTGCTGGACCGGGATACGGGCCGCGAACGGCACATGGTCCTCGGCGAGCTGGTCCCTGACCTGGGCGGTGACCGGGGCGAGATCGACGGTCACGGACTCCTCGCGCTCGTCCTGGAGCGCGCTCAGGACGGCGTCGTGGGTGGCCCGGTTGCCCGCGTCCCAGGCCAGCCGGAACGCCCGGGTCTGGGTGAACGAACGGACCGCCTCGCGTACGAACGGCGCGACCGTGCCGCGCATCGGCCGGCCGACGTCCACCTCGCGCATGATGCCGTCGCCGACCGTGTCCGCCACGGCGTCCCGGACGTCCGGGTCGTCGGCCAGCGGTGCCATCGTGCTGACGTACCGTCCGGTGTCCGCCAGCCCGTACGCCGCCCAGGCCGCCAGCGCGCCGAACGGCAGCAGCAGGCAGGACAGCGCGATCAGCAGGGCCGACAGGGCGCGCCGGAGGGACGCGGGCCGGTCGGGCCGGGTGAGCCGTGGTGGCCGCGCGGGCCCTGGGGGTGCCGGCGGCCCTGGGGGCGCTGGGGGCACTGGGGGCACGCTTCCAGGCAAGCCGCTGAGGGCCGGTCAGGCGAGCGGGAGGACTGCATCCGGGGCATCGGAAGACCCAAGTCGAGCCGAACGGACGGTACGGCGGCGAAGGCGCCGGAAATCCTTGGGGCGCCGCGCTCCGGTGGAGGGTTGACCCGAACGGGTGTTTCCTGGTTTCGAGGAGATCTGCGGAGATCTCCTCCCCGCCGGAACGACCGGAGCGGCTTCGCATGGACGTCGTCGAGCCCCCCGAGTGGCCTCGACGACTGGTGAGGGGTAAAAGGGGAATGCGTGGGCCCCGGCCGTGGCATGCCGGGGCCGGGGCCCACGCGTACGGCGTCGTACGACGCCTGTGAAGCTGGTCGTACGACACCCATGACGCTGTACGACGTCGTACAGCGTCGCGGCGCTACCGGATGCGATGCCCGGCCGCGTCCTCGTGCGTGTAGAAGCGGTAGAACGTGAGGATGAGGACAACGGCCGAGACGGCGAGCGACATGCCGACGGACCGCAGGATCGCCTCGCCGGTCGAGCTGTACAGGAAGCCGAACGCGATGCCGGCGAAGGCCGCCCACACCGCCGCGTGCAGCTCCCGGCGCAGCCGCGGGGCGAAGGTCATGACCGCCCACAGCACGACCGCGAACACGAACGCGCTGATGAAGCCGGACAGCAGGTTCCAGCCGGTGATGGGACCGCCGGCGCGGCGGTTGGCGGCGGCCCAGTAGCCGTAGATGAGGCCGGTCACCACGGGCATGGCCACCCGGGTCCTCGCATGGGTCCGGGTGCTGAAGATGTCGGGTGTACGGCCGCCCCGGGCCATACCGCCGGACGTGGGTGCCGCTTGAGCCATGAGAGCTCTCCTCTCTCCTCGCCCCCCACCTTCCAGAGCACACCTGCGGGTACCCCCTGGCAAGTCGGCCGACCGAACCCGTCGAACCCGTCCGGCCCCGTACGACATGCAGGCCGCCCCGGCGCGTGTTTCCCTGTCTCTCGTGACCGACCACCAGGCCCTGTGGCGGCGGAGGGATCTGCTGCGGGTCCGGGGTAGGAGCATCGCCTGGGTGCCGCCGCTCCTGCTGCTGGCGGGTATCACGCTGGTCGACCTCAACACCGCGGAGCACTTCCGGGTCATCTCCTGGATCGTGCTGGTGCCCGGTATCGCGGCGGCGATCTGCGGGGTCTGGACGACGGCCGCCTTCGCGGTGCTCTCGGTCCTCGACTACGTCGTCGTGGACAACTTCTGGCCCCGCCGGTACCAGGCCGGGCTGCCCGACTTCATCCTGGTCGCCCTCGCCGGGCTGCTGGCCACCCTCGCCTGTGCGTTCCGGCTGAACGGCGAACGGCGGATGCTGCACATGCGGGACATCGCCGAGACGACCCGGCGTACCGTGCTGCGTCCGCTGCCGCCGGGGTGGGCGGGGCTGGAGCACGCGGCGGTCTATCTCGCCGCCGACACGGAGGCCCGGGTGGGCGGCGACTTCTACGACATCCAGCCGGGGCCGCACGGGACGCGGGTGCTGGTGGGGGACGTCCAGGGGAAGGGCCTGGGCGCGGTGGAGACGGCGGCGGCGCTGCTCGGCACGTTCCGGGAGGCCGGCTATCACGAGAAGGACCTGGCGACGGTGGCCGACCGCCTGGAGACCCGGATGGTCCGCCACCGGAGCCACACGGTCGCCCTGGGCCACGACGACGGCGACCGCTTCGCGACGGCGGTCCTCCTGGGCTTCCCGCCGGGCGCCCCCGACGTCGTGGAGATCGTCAACTTCGGCCACGAGCCGCCGCTGGCGGTGAGCGCGACAGGGGTGCGCTCCCTGCCGCCGGGGCACGGACTACCGCTGGGTCTGGGCGAGTTGGCGTCGACTGACGGTCCCCCGCCGACCCTCACGGTCACCCTCTCCCCCGACGAGACCCTCCTCATCACGACGGACGGCGTGACAGAAGCGAGAGACGGCAACGGCGAGTTCTACGCCCTCTCCGACGACCTCGCCCGGTCCCCCACCTCCGACCCGCGCCTCCTGGTCGCCCAGGTCCGCGACGGCGTACTCCGCCACACCCAGGGCCACCTCTCGGACGACACCACGATCTTCGCGGTACACCGAGCCACAGCCCCCTAGGACCGCGGGAATCTACGCGCCCGGCACCGGCCGGTCCGGCACCGCCGGACACGACCATCGTGACTGAGCGCCGTTACGGCGGACAAAGGGACAGCGGCGGAGGGAAAGGGCGCAGTGGAGGAGGTAGGGGCGCGGGGAACCGCGCGAGCAGCCACGACGCACCCGCACACCGCAACGGCCCGAACGCGACAACGGCGGGCATCGGCCGGTCAGGCACCGCCGGGCACCGCCGTCGTGACTGAGCGCCGTTGCGGCGGGCAGGGGGGAGCGGTAGGAGGTTTGTGGGTGGGGTGGCGCGGGCTTTTCGTGTTGTGTGTACCCCGTAACACCCCCATCCCGGCCCAAACTCCTCCCGCGACCCCCGCTTTGCAAGCGCAGCGGTTAACGTGCTGACGTAAGTGAACCTGGGGAACAAAGGGGAGGGCCCGATGCCCGGAACCGTGTTGCTGCTCGCGGTCTCGCCGGTGGGCAAAGCGCGTCTGGTGGACGCCGCTTCCGTGCTCCCCGTGCTCGCGGCCGTACCCCCGGCGATACTCTCCGGCACCGACACCGCCAACGTCGTCGAACTCGCCGACCCCCTGGAGCCGCAGGCCGTCCTCACCCGGCTGCGGGCCGCCGCGGCCGCCCCCGGCCCGCTGACCGTGTTCGTCACGGGGCAGTTGCAGCTGGACCGCAGGCAGCGGCTGCCGCATCTCGCGCTCGCGCGGACCACGTCGGCCACCGTCCGCTACACCGGGCTCCCCTGGCACTGGATCCGGGAGGAGCTGCGGCTGCGGCCTGCCGGGGCGACGACTCTCGTCCTCGATCTGCACGCGGACCACGAGACCTGGGAGCAACTGCGCACCGTCCCCCTCGACTCCGGGCGGAACAACGCCGTGTACGGGCGTATCGCGCCCCGGCCCGCCCGGCGGGAGATCGCCGCACCGTCGTACATGAAGGCCGTGGCGACCGTGTTGCGGAGTGGGCACCGGCCGGCGATGGGGCAGTTGCACCAGCAGGTGCTGGCCCGGATCGGGGCCGAGGCCGCGGGCAATGTGCTGTTCAGTACGTACACGGCCGACAGCGGGGATCCGCACGACGTCATCAGCGCCGCCGCCCGGGACGGTCGGTACGCGGAGGCGGACGAGCTGGCGGCGCGGTGGGAGCAGGCCGCCGCACGGGCGCACGGGCCGTCGTCCGAGGACGCGCTGCACTGGTCCGAGGTACGGGCCGATCTCGCGATGTTCGCGGGGGACGCGGCGCGCAGTTGCCGTACCTGGCTGACGGTGGCGAAGGCCCGGCTGGGCGCGGGGCAGCCCGCCGACGCACCGCAGGTCGAGGCCGCCGTGGACCGGGCCCACCACCAGTGGGGTGCCATCAAGGACGCGGCGCGGGCCCGTGAACTCGGGCCCGCGCTCGCGGAGTTGAGACTGAAGGTGCCGGGCCGCCGGGAGGGTGCCCTGGACCATGTCCAGCAGCACCTCCGGCAGTTGCAGACCCAGTGACGCGGGTCAGCCGGTGAACATGAAGTACTTCCACGCGCCGTACGTGGTCGAGTTGACCGTGTCGCCCGAGCCGCCGTTGATGTAGTCGGAGCGGACGCGGAAGCGCCAGCCGACGTCCTCCTTGTGGTTGCCCGTGAACTCGACCGAGGAGAGGCCGCTGGTGGCGAGCCGGAAGTACTCGGAGTCGCCGCCCGAGTACCACTTGCCCTGGTAGTAGACCTGGAAGTCGAACCGCTGCGAACGGCCGTCGTAGTACGGCATCTTGGTCGTGAACAGCGGGTTCTTGGTCTGGTGGAAGACGTAGTACGTCTGGCCCCAGGCGGACTTCGTCCTGTACTGGCGGCTGACCGACATCGACACGCTGACCTTGGCGCCCACCGTGCTGGACACCGACCGCGGCTGCCAGCGCGCGTCGCCCGAGAACTTCGCGGTGACCTTGGTGTCGCGCTTGAGGTCGAGGGTGACGGACAGGTTGCCGTGCGCGTCGACCTTGCCGGACTTCACCTTCTTGTTCGGCTTGTCCGAGCCGAACGGGTCGGCCCAGATCTCCACCGTGCGGTTCTTGTACGTCGTCCCGAGATGGGCCGTGAACTTCACGTCCTTCCCGTACGCGTACACCTTGCCGTTGTTGTTCAGCGTCAGCGTGGGCTTCGCACGGGAGACGTCGACCGTGTCCTTGCCGGAGGCGGCCGCGTGGTCGATGTCGCCCGCGTAGGAGACCTTGTACGTCACCTTGCCGCCGGCCGGCGGGGTGTCGGTGAACGAGTAGGTGCCGTCCGTGTTGACCGTGACGGCGGGCAGCGCCTTGCCGTTCGGGGAGTCCAGGTCGGTGCGGGTGACCGTGAGCTGCGCGCCCGCGGGGAGCGCGGTCGTCGAGGAGAGCGTGCCGGTGACGGTGAGTTTCTTGGCGCGCGGCGCCGACGCCGGAGCGTTCACCGTGACGGTGCCGGCGGCCTTGGCCGGGCTGTCGTACTCGCGCAGGGCGTACGCGCCCTGGCTGTTGTAGGTCGCCGCGAACAGGCGGGAGCCGTCCGGCGCCCAGGCGAGGCCCGCGGCGGCGACGAGGTCGGAGCCGCTGCCGCCGCCGGTGTTCGGCAGGTCGTAGCTGCGGACGGCCTCGCTGCTGCCCGGGCGGAAGACGTAGATGTCCATGTCGTACAGGGCGTCGCTGCCGGCCGCGACCGTACCGTCGGGCGCGATGGCGACGGAGTTCGGGTAGGCGGTGGTGGTGTACTTGCCGTCCTCGTTGAGGTCGGACGTCCTGTACACCTGGTGGTAGTACGGCGCTCCGCTGGCCACCACGACGTCCTTGCCGTCGGGGGTGACCTGGAGGTCGCTGACGTCGCCGCCGTCGGTGCGGATGTGGGCCAGCTGGGTCGCGCTGCCCGACGAGACGTTGTACGAGGTCAGCGAGGCGGGGCTGGTGTCGTGGTCGCCCGCGACCAGGATGTCGGTGCCCGGCGCCGCGTCCAGGACGGGCGCGGAGTACCAGCTGTTGTCCTGGTTGAGGGTGACCGTGTGCCGGGCGTCGGTCAGGTCGACCGAGCCGATGTTGCCGGCCGCGTCACCGCCGTAGCCGAACCACAGTTTGCCGCCCGCGAGGGCGATGCTCCGCGGCTTGTCGCCGACCGTGTAGCTGGTGGTCTCGTTGTCCGTCGCGGTGTCGATGACGGCGATGGCGTCAAGGTCCCGCACGGCCGCGTAGAGGGTGCCGGAGTCGGCCGACAGAGCAAGGCCGTCGACCCCGGAGAGGTTGGTGGTGAGCTGCTTGAGCACATTGCCCGAGTAGTCGGTGACGACGATCTTGCCGTTGCTCGGGTCGCTGATGAAGACCTGCTGGTGAGCGCCGTCGACGACGATGTCGCCCAGCGACTTGATGGGCAGCGGGGCGCTGGTGTCGGCGAAGGCCGGAGTGGCGGCCAGGGCCGCGGAGCTGAAGAGGACCGCCAGGGTGGTGGCGGCCGTGACGGTGCGCATACGCACGCTGATTCGAACCCCCCGGATCGAATGTAAGTGGGCGCCACGGAACGCGGCCCACGAGTGTGCGAGGTCTCATGTGTGAGTTCTCTGTGGGCCGCGTGTGGCGGATGCAACGAACAGTAGGTCATGCCACTGACAATCGACATCCGGATTCCCTTGCGGGGGGCGGGAGTTGCTCAGGCGTACGCGTCGAACGTGATCGCGCTCGGCTTCGCCTTGTTCAGGTGGTCGTCGAACTTCGCGTCCTGGAGCGGGAAGTTGGCGCTGCCCCAGTCGGAGGCGTTCAGGATGTCGCGCAGGTTGGACGCCATGTTGTCCCAGGTGAGCAGGTTCTCCTGGTGCCAGGCGGCGTCGTCGTTCTCCGGGGTCTCGCCCCACTTGGCGAACCGGAAGTCGTGGGTGCTCAGGCCGTCCTTGTGGTAGACGACCTGGACGCGCTGGCTGCTCATCGGGACGTCGGCGACCGCCTCGGTCTCGAAGTCGCCGTGCTGGGAGGCGGACAGGTACGACGGGTAGTCGGCGCCCTGCTTGACCCAGACGACGATGCACTCCCAGTCGTGGCGGTGGCCGATGCCGGGGGACGCCTCGTCCTTCTCGAAGTAGCTGGCGTAGATGATCCCGCACCAGCCGTTGTTGCACTTGGCCCGCGAGTAGGTGTTGGCGTGGTCGAGGTGGCCGGTGCGGCAGCTGCCGGTGATCGAACCGGTGGGCTTCAGACCGCCGTTGAGGTTGCCGTCGGGGTCGATGGCGGCGGCGGGGTAGCAGCTGTCCGTGTCGTAGTCGTACAGCGGCTCGAAGAACTTCTGGAACGTCGTCGCGTTCTCGGGCAGGTTCTGCAGTACGCCCGCGGAGGCGCTGAACGGCAGGGCGATGGTGAGCGCGGCGGCGCTGCCCACGACGGCGGCCGCTCGGCCGAGGCGGTGGGTCCTGGTTCGGGACATCGGGGGCTCCAGTCGGTCCACGATTCGTTCCGGACATGACATCCGGTTGGGGAGAGACTGGCGGTCCGCAGCGTGCAATGGAAGGGCTTTCTGTCAAACAGGGGGCGGCGTTTCGCCGAATTGATCAACGGGCGTCCATAGGTTCGGCGATCGCTGGAACCCTTGATTGAAAATTGTAACTATAGGGTGGATCGGTCCGGGCTGGTCCCGCGCCTCCGGGGAGGAGATCGCGGCCCGCGGCTGCCCGGCCCGGCTGCCCCTGCAGCGGTACGACATCGACTCCGGGCACGTGGAGAGCACGGTGTGCGCCAGGGCGGACGGCAGCGGGCCGACCCGGGAGCTGTGGCGGACGTATCTGCCGGACGTGGGGTACCGGGCGGTGTGCGGGTGATCTGGCCTGCCGACACGGCGGAGTTCTGGGCGGCGATGCCCGGAGGCCTTCTAGCGGGGGGCGGCCGCGTGCTGGGCCGTCGCCGGGTGCGACGAGCCCGGGGAGTCGTCCGTCGCCCTGGCCGGGCCGGCGTTCGCGGCGGTGATCAGCGCGGCCACCGCTATGACGGCGGCGGCGATGCTACGGGCGGTGGGGGTCCCCCCGATCGAGCGCATTCGGGAGTGGGAGCGTGCGGTGGGGCGTGCGGATGTGCGTCCGAGCACGGCGACCTCGCAACGACAGGGGCGGGTTAAGCACGTTTAATCCGCCGTTTAACCTAGGGGTTGTGAGAGTGCAACGGCAAGGGGTCCAGGGGGAGTTGGGGGGAGTGGCAGGATGTCGGATCGGGACGACCCGGAGACCATAGGGCGCCGGGTGCAGCAGCTGCGCACCGAGCGAGGTCTCACCCAGCGGCAGTTGGCCGAACCGGCCTACACGCCCGCCTATATCTCCACGCTGGAGGCGGGCCGGGTGCGGGCCTCCGACGAGGCGCTGCGCCACATCGCAGGACGGCTCGGCGTCGGCTTCGAGGAGCTGGCCAGCGGGCGTCCCGCCCACCTCGCCACCGACCTCAGGCTCCGGCTCACCGAGGCACAGCGCACCCTGGCCACGGGCGCGGCCGAGGAAGCCGCCGCCCTGTACACGGCGTTGTTCGAGGAGGCCGAGGCGCACGGGCTCGCCGTGGAGCAGGCCACCGCGCTCCTCGGTCTCGGCGAATGCGCCCTGGACACCGGAGAGTTGGGGCAGGCAAGGGAGTTCTTCGAGCGGGCCGAGCTGTGGACGGCCGACGAACCGCTGCCGGTGCGCGTCCCGGCGATCCGCGGCCGGGCGGTCAGCCACTACCTCGCGGGCGAACTCCGCTACGCCGTCTACCTCCTGGAGACCACCCTCGACGAGCTGAACCGCAGCGGTCTGCACGACCCCGACGCCCTCCTGCTCCTGTACGCCTCCGCCATCGGCCCGTACATGGACATGGGCGCCCACGCCCGCGCCGCGCAGTCCGCCGAACTGGCCCTCGCCCTCGCCCCGCAGGCCGGCGACCCCGCGCTGATCGCTCGGATGCACCGCTCCGTCGCCCGCACCCTGATCGCCGAGGGCCGGGTCGCCGAGGCCGACGCCTCGCTGGCCAAGGCGGCGGAGCTGTACCGCCAGCTCCAGCTCCGTACCGAACTCGCCAACTGCCACTGGATGCGCGGCTACGTCTACGCCCAGAACGGCGAACTGGAGCGCGCGGAAGGGGAGTTGCGGGAGGCCCTTGCGATGCTCTCGGAGACCCGCGCCGCCCTGTACCGCAGCCAGGCGGCCGTGGAGCTGGCCGACGTCCTGCACCGCCGGGGCAAGTCGGACGAGGCCGCCGAACTGCTCCACGATGTGCTCGGCGACCTCAACTCCGAGCGTGGCGCGGTCCATTCGGCCGCCGCGCACCGCCTCCTCGGCATCATCGCCGAGGACGCCCGGGACACGGAGGCGGCCGAGGAGCACTACGTACGGGCGCTGAGCCTGCTGGAACGGGCGGGCGCGGCGGGCGACCTCGCCGACCTGTGCCGTCTGCTGGGCGACCTGCTGCGCCGCACCGGCCGGGTGGAGGCGGCACTGGACGCGTACCGGACCGGACTCGGCCACCGTACGGCCCCGGGCACCACGACCCTGGGCCCGGCACCGGCACAGCCGCCGCTGTAGGGGCGGCAGTCCGTACTCTCCGGTAGTTGGCGCATGATCTGCTCAGCAGAACGGTCTGCTGTCGTGTTTCATGCGCCAACACCCTCATTATGGCGGCAAAACCCCGTCCGGCTTCTACAACAGTCTTGTCAGCGAAACGTTCGCGATCCACGTGATCCACGTGATCCACGCGACCTTCGAATCGCTTCGAGCTGAGGGAGAAGACGATGACCGACCACGGAGCCGACCTGCTGATCCGCGCCGGCGCGGTGCACACCCTGGTGCCCGGCCAGGCCCCGCAGCGGGCGCTGGCGGTGCGCGGCGACCGGATCGCCGCCGTGTCCGCGGACCCGCACGGCCTCGACCACCTGGTGACCGGGAAGACCGAGGTCCACGACCTGCCCGGCGCCACCGTGCTGCCCGCCTTCGACGACACCCACACCCATCTGATCCTCGCCGGGCTCGGTGCTCACGACGTCCCCGTTCACCGGGCCCGGAACATCCCCGAGTTCCTCGACCTGATCCGGCAGCGGGCCGCGGTCACCCCCGAGGGCGAGTGGATCCGCACCACCACCAACTGGCAGGAGCTCAACCTGGCCGAGCGCCGGATGCCGACCGCGGCCGAACTCGACACGGCCACCGACAGGCACCCGGTCCTGGTCAAGCGCGGCGGCCACAACGACGTCGTCAACTCCTGCGCACTGCGCCTGGCCGGCATCACCGAGGAGACCCCGGTGCCGCCCGGCGGGGTCATCGGCCGCGGCGCCGACGGAAAGCTCGACGGCCGGCTGATCGACAACGCCATGGGCCTGGTGGAGCGCCTGGTCCCGCAGCCGGACCGCGCGCAGCGCATCGAGGGGCTGCGCGCGGCGAGCGCCGAGTACGCGGCCACCGGCATCGGCACGGTGCGCGACTGCATGGTCCGGCCCGTCGACTACGAGATCCTCCGGGCCGCCCGAGAGGCCGGCGCCCTGCACGTCCGGGTGCGGGCGCTGATCTCCGCGCTGGGCCTGACCGGCGTGGCCGAGGTGGAGGACCTGCTCGACACCATGGAGCAGTGGCGCGGCACCTCCGACCCGCTGCTGTCGGTGTGGGGCGTGAAGTTCGGCCTCGACGGCGGCCTGGAGGCCGGCGCCACCGAGGAGCCGTACGCCTGCGACCACTCCTTCTCCGGCACGCTGATCTGGAACCCCGATGCGCTGGTCGAGGCGGTGGAGGCGGTGGTCCGGCGCGGCTGGCGGGTCGGTACGCACGCCTACGGCGACCGCGCGGTCCGTGTCCTGCTCGACGTCTACGAGCGCGTCCTGGAGCGCAACCCCGGCCTGCCCGCCGGTTCGCTGGTGATGGAGCACGGCGGCCTGGCCGGCCCCGAGCAGCGCGCCCGCGCCGTCGCCCTCGGCATCCCCGTCACCATCCAGCAGCCGCTGCTGCACGACACCGCCGAGGTCGAGGAGGGCTTCTGGGGCCCGGAACGCGTCGCCCGCCTCTTCCCGGCCCGCGGCTGGGTCGACCTGGGCGCCAAGGTCAGCGCGGGCTCCGACTTCCCGGTCGGCCGGTTCGGCGCGATGCGCTCGGTGTGGGGCATGACGACGAGGCAGACGGTCATCGGTGTGAAGGGCCCCGAGCACGCGATCAGCTACGAGGAGGCGCTCACCCTGCACACGGTCCAGGCGGCCGACCTGACCGGCGAGACCCACCTGCGCGGCACCCTCACCCCGGGCCGCTGGGCAGACCTCACGGTGTGGGACCGGGACCCCGCGAACACCACCGGCACCGAACTGCGGGACCTGAAGCCCGTTCGCACTGTGATCGGCGGGGTTGTAGCGCCCCGATAGGGCGCGGGGAACTGCGCGATCAACCCCCACCAGCCCCCACCGGCCCGCACCGGCCCGCACCCGACCCACAGCCTCGACGGCACCGTGCCGTTACCCCTAGGCCTGGGCCCGCCCCTGTTCCCGCACCTGCGCAAGTCGTCGGACACCGAGGTCGAGGGCCTGTTCGGCGGTGCGCGCCGGAAGCGTGCCGAGGGCGCCGGCGGTGAGGACGATCGCGTCGTCGCCGACACGGACGACGGCGACGTCGAGAGTGAGGGTGGTGGGGTCGTCGCCGTTGGCGGGGCGCTGCCCGGTGAGGACGACCCGCAGACCCTGCCGGGCGTCGCCGACGGGCGGCAGCCCGGCCTCGGAGACCTGGACGGTCTCGACCCCGGCCCGGGTCGTCTGCGCCGCGAACTGCCCGCAGCTGCCGGGCAGGGACCGCAGCCAGGTCAGCGTCCGGTCCACGTCTGCGGAGTGGCTCGCGACCACCTGATAGCGGAGCTGGGCCCCGTCGTCGCCGTCGTCGAGGGCGGTGACGGCATGCGGGCCGGCCGGCTCCAGCAGTTCCTCGGCGTACAGGTCGTCGAGGAGGGTCTGGCAGCCGGGCTGCCCGGCGGCCGCCTTGAGCAGACCGTCGTGCCAGGTGGCGGTGGACTCGCTCGCCGTCCACGGCACCCCGAGGTCGGCCTCGCTGATCAGCGCGGACTGCGCCTGCCCGGCGGTGAGCGGCGGGGTACCGGCGGGGGCGCCGGGGCTGGCCGGAGCGGGGCGCTCGGCGGCGGTCGGGGAGGAGCCGGCGGCGGACGCCCGCGGCGGCTGGGCGGTCGTACAGGCGGAGGCGGCGAGCAGGCCGGCCACGGCGAGACCGGCGGCGATGACTCTCATGGCGGGGGCCTCCCCGGGAGCTGGAGCAGCGGACGCGTGATCACACGCCATCACCGCCGGCGCCCGCCTACCACCGCTCGGGTCCGTCCGGGTGAGTCCCCGGGCGGAATGGGATCACCTGGGGCCGGTCGGCTGGCGGCCGCCCGTACGGGCCGTCCCCGATGCGCGGATCTGCGTGTACTCGGTGCCCGGCTACGCCACCGTCCGCCGACATCCTGGCCACGGACGGCACCGCCCGCAGCGACCTGGGCGCCGGCCTGGCCGGGCCGAACGCCGACGAGGTGGAGATCGTCCGCGGTCTCGACAAGCCGCTGGCCATCCTCCAGGGCGCGGACGAACAGCTGGTCAACCCGGGCTACCTCCAGAAACTCCAGGCCCCCACGCTGTGGCGCGGCGCCGTCCAGACCGTCCAGGGCGCCGGACACGCGCTCCAGGAGGAGACACCGGACGAACTCACGGCGCTCCTGGACCACTTCATCGCGGAACTGCCCCCGCACCCCTTCCCGTAGCGCACAGCACGGAAGCCGTCTCGGCGAACGGCCCTGAAAACCGTTCGTGTCCCGTCGTGGCCGTTGCTAGCGTCGGCGGTATGAAGCGCGCCCTGCCGTGTCCGTTCCGCACGACGACGCCGGAGTACGTCCCGGCGCGCTGACACCTGATCAGTCCGAAGCCCCGGGGCGAGCGCCCCGGGGCTTCGTCGTGTCGCGGGTCGTTCGCCCTCCTGAGGGAGGAGACCCGCCATGCACGACCACCGCCGACTCGGCCGTGAACTCGGCCTGTTCGACACCGACCCGCTGATGGGCGCCGGCCTGCCGTACTGGCTGCCCGACGGGGCGGTCGTACGGCACACCCTGGAGGAGTACGTCCGGGACGCGGAGCGCCGCGCCGGGTACCGGCACGTGTACTCGCCCGTGCTCGGCAAGCGTGAGCTGTACGAGCTCTCCGGGCACTGGGCGCACTACAGCGAGGACATGTACCCGGCGATGCGGGTGGGGGCGGAGGAGGTGGTGCTGCGGCCCAGCCTGTGTCCGCATCACGCGCTGATCTACCGGTCCCGTGCCCGGAGTTACCGTGAACTGCCCTTGCGGATCGCTGAGTTGGGGGCCATGTACCGGTCCGAGCTGTCCGGTGTGCTGGGCGGTCTCACCCGGGTCCGGGCCATCCAGCTCAACGACGCGCATGTCTTCTGCACCCTGGACCAGGCCGTCGAAGAGGCCCGCGCGGCACTGGAGCTGATCGGCCGCGCCTATGCCGACCTCGGGATCAGCGCCGTACGGCATCGGCTGTCGCTGCCCGGCGAGGGCGGGAAGTACGTCGCCGACCCGGAGTTGTGGCGGCGGGCCACCGTGCTGCTGCGGGAGGTGCTGGACGGGGCGGGGGTGGCCTACGAGGAGGCCGAGGGCGAGGCCGCGTTCTACGGGCCGAAGATCGATGTGCAGATCGCGGACCCGGCGGGGCGGGAGTCGACCCTGTCCACCGTGCAGATCGACTTCCACCAGCCGGAGCGGTTCGGGTTGCGGTACGTCGGGGCGGACGGCCGTAAGCACCGGCCGGTGATGGTGCACCGGAGCATCGTAGGGAGTGTCGAGCGGGCCGTCGCGCATCTCGTCGAGGTGCACGGCGGGGCGTTTCCGGCCTGGCTGGCGCCGGTGCAACTGCTCGTCCTGCCGGTCGGGGAGGAGCAGCTGGCGGAGGCGGAGGCGCTGGTCGCGGCGGCGGTCGCGGGCGGGCTGCGGGCCGAGGTCGCCGGGCCCGAGGAGGGGAGTCTCGGGGCACGGGTGCGCGCCGGGCGGCTCGTGCCGTACCAGGCGGTGATCGGTGCGCGGGAGGCCGAGGCGGGGGTCGTGGCCGTACGGCTGCGGGACGGGCGGCGGCCCGGCGCGTTGCCGGAGGCGGAGCTGGTGCGGCGGATCGGGGAGCGGGTGGCGGGCCGGGGGACCACCCTGTGGACCGACTGACGGGTGGACCAAGGCACGGGTGGACCGAGTGACGGGTGCACCGACTGCCCCGTGGACCGACTGACCTGTGGACCGACTGACCTGTGGACCGAGTGACGGGTGGTGGTACCCGCGGGTGCCGTCACCTGCGGACGGTGCTCGGCCGGGCCGCCCGCTGAAAGGTTCCGTCGGCGACGTAGGGTCGGGCTGACGGAAGGAGCTCCACGTGACCGGTCAGCCCATCCCCGTGATCATCGACTGTGACACCGGTGTCGACGACGCTCTCGCCCTGCTCTTCGCCGTACGGCACCCGGGGCTCGATCTGCGGGCCGTCACCTGTGTCGCCGGGAACACCGACGTCGACGGGGTGGTCCGCAACACCCTGACCGTGCTGGAGCAGGCCGGCGCCGGGGACGTTCCCGTCGCCCGGGGTGCGGAGCGGCCGTTGATCGAGGCGGCGCGGTCGGCCCGGCATGTGCACGGTGCGGACGGGATGGGCGACCTGGGTCTGCCCGTGCCGGCGGCCCGGCGCCCTGTAGACGTCGACGCCGTCACCCTGCTGCGCCGCGAGATCCTCGCCGCGCCCCGCCCGGTCACCCTCATCCCCACCGCGCCGCTCACCAACATCGCCCTGCTGCTGCGCACCCACCCGGAGGTGACGCGGAACATCGAGCGGATCGTGTTCATGGGCGGCGCCGTCGCGACCGGGAACGCCACCCCGGTCGCCGAGTTCAACGTCTGGCACGACCCCGAGGCCGCCGCGGTACTGCTCACCGCAGGGGTGCCGATCACCATGTACGGCCTGGACGTCTTCCAGCGGGTCGTGGTGCCGGGTGCGCAGGTACGACGGCTGCGCGCGAGCGCGGAACCGGGCGCCAGGCTCGCCGGCGAACTGCTCGCGCACCGGCCCGCCGCCCCGGATCCGGACGGTGGCGATTCGGACGGTGCGGACTCGGACGGCGGTCTCGGTGACGCGGGCGCGGTCTGCGCCGTCGCCGATCCGGAGGGTCTGACCACCCGGCTGCTGCCCGTCGAGGTGTCGCTGGCCCCGGGGCCGACCCGCGGCCAGACGATCGTCGACCGGCGCGCCCGCCCCGGCGAGGCCGAGATCCACGGCGATCACCGCGAACAGGCCATGGTGGACGTGGGCCTGGACGTGGACGTGGCGCGCTACGTGAAGCTGTATCTCGACACCGTCGAGCGGCGGTAGGACCGGCTGGCGACAAGGCGACGCCCGCTTTGGCAGGTCACCTGGACCCACCCATACGTACGCCCCAGCCGTCCGTGGCGGCTGGGGCGTACGCGTATCCGAGGGGATCAGGCGCGGGACGCCTTACGACGACGGGTCGCGACGACGATCGCCGCACCGCCGGCCAGCAGCACCGCCGCGCCGCCGGCGAGGTAGCCCGTGCTGGAGCTGGCGCCGGTGTGGGCGAGGTCGCCGCCGCTGCCGGAGTCGGTGCTCGGGAGCGACGCCGGGGTGGGCGTCGACTCCGACTCGGACGCGGACGGGGACGGGGACGCGGTGGCCGTCCCGGTCGCCGAGCTCTCCGAGGGCGCCGGGGTCGTGGTCTCCGTGGCCGGGGTGGACGGCTGGGCCGGGGAGGACTCCGAGGCGGAGGCCGAGGGGGACGGCGAGGACGACTCGGTCTTCGAGCAGTCCTTCGTACCGCCGTTCCAGGACGCGATCAGCTTGTCCTTGATGACCGTGTGGTCCGGGCCGGCCGGCAGGTCACCGTGCTCGAAACCGTCGTTGGCGTCCTTGTTCCCGTCGAAC
This sequence comes from Streptomyces sp. NPDC101234, assembly GCF_044767525.1. NCBI lineage: Bacteria > Bacillati > Actinomycetota > Actinomycetes > Kitasatosporales > Streptomycetaceae > Streptomyces > Streptomyces sp. NPDC101234. Next base: position 198,031 of record NZ_JBIWOA010000002.1, read on the forward strand.
TTGACGGCGCCGCGGTAGAGGTCGATCTGCGCGAAGCAGCCGGCGTCCGGGACCGCGATGTCGAGGGAGTCGGTCTGGCCCTGCTTGACCGTCACCGAGTCGAAGTCGACGAAGACCTGCTGGCCCGAGGTGGCGAAGGTGGGGCCGTGGGCGATGTAGGAGGCGAGCGAGGCGGTGCAGCTCGCGGCGTCACCGGCGGCGCGGACCTTGAGGTGGACCTTGCCGTCGTCGGTGACCTTCAGGTTCTGGTCGTCGACCTTCACCGAGTCGAAGAAGTTCGAGCCGTCGATCGAGAACTGGCACTTGTCCGTGCCGGTCTCCGTGCCGGCACCGGTGCCGGGGCTGTAGTGGCCGCCGGACTTCCAGCCGTCACCGCCGGGGGCACCGCCGTGCGCCCAGGCGCCGGACGCCCCGGCGACGGAGACGGCACACAGGGCGAACGACGCGACGCCCGTCCCCAGCAGGCGGCGCGCGGTGACATGTCTGGCTATGGACATGGATATCCCATCGTGATGCTCATCGATATGGATCGATGCTGGTCATGAGCAGCGGCAAGGCAGCCGGAAGCAGAGAAACACCGGGCCCATTGGTCACATGCGCCACGGTGTGCGGCCCATGGTGGTTTGCCTCGCCGAACCCTGTCAACCTGCCCTGATGCAGGGTTCGTTCGGGAGTCATCACAACTCCCTCACACAGGGAAGGATCCGCTCCGGGCGGTGTGAAGGTTCGCTTTCGCGGCAATATGGACAGGCTTGTTGTCGGTGTTTCCCCGTCCGAGTTTCCCCGTCCGAAAGGAACGCGCGTGGTCGACCTCTCGTCCAGGAACCCCGACTGGTGGCGTCAGGCCGTGATCTACCAGGTGTATCCGCGCAGCTTCGCCGACGCGGACGGCGACGGGCTCGGTGACCTCAGGGGCATCACCGAGCGGCTGTCCCATCTGGCCGCGCTCGGCGTGGACGCCCTGTGGCTCAGCCCCTTCTACCCGTCCGAACTCGCCGACGGCGGCTACGACGTCGCCGACTACCGTGACGTCGACCCGCGCCTGGGCACCCTGGACGACTTCGACGCGATGGCCGCCGAGGCGCACCGGCTGGGCCTGAAGGTGATCGTCGACATCGTCCCGAACCACACCTCGCACCTGCACCCCTGGTTCCAGGAGGCCCTGCGGGCCGGCCCCGGCTCCGCCGCGCGGGAGCGGTACGTCTTCCGGCCGGGGCGCGGCACGCAGGGTGAACTCCCGCCCTCCGACTGGCAGTCGGTGTTCGGCGGCAGCGCCTGGCGCCGGGTCCCGGACGGCGAGTGGTACCTGCATCTCTTCGCCCCCGAGCAGCCCGACCTGAACTGGGAGCACGACGACGTCCGCGCCGACTTCCGCACCACCCTGCGCTTCTGGTCCGACCGGGGCGTCGACGGCTTCCGGATCGACGTGGCCCACGCCCTGGTGAAGGACCTCGCCGAACCGCTGCGGGACGTGGCGGAGTTGGGAGCGACCGGCGAGGAGGCGCTGGAGCGGGTGGCGCCGGGCACCCACCCGTACTGGGACCGCGACGAGGTGCACGAGATCTACCGGGACTGGCGCAAGATCTTCGACGGCTACAGCCCGCCGCGCACGGCCGTCGCCGAGGCCTGGGTCCCGGACGCCCGCCGCGCCCTGTACGCCCGCCCGGACGAACTCGGCCAGGCCTTCAACTTCGAGTATCTCCAGACCTCCTGGGACGCGGCGGCACTCCGGGAGGCCATCACCCGCTCCCTCGCCACCGCCCGCACGGCCGGCGCCTCCGCGACCTGGGTGCTCTCCAACCACGACGTCGTACGGCACGCCTCTCGGCTGATGCTGCCGGCGGGCTCGGACGACAACGCCTGGCTGCTGTCCGGCGGCCGTACGCCGGAGGTCGACGCCGCCCAGGGCCTGCGCCGCGCCCGCGCCGCCACGCTCCTGATGCTGGCGCTGCCCGGATCGTCGTACCTCTACCAGGGGGAGGAACTCGGTCTGCCCGAGGTCGCCGACCTGCCCGTCCAGGTCCTCCAGGACCCGGTCTGGGAGCAGACGGGCCATGTCCGCAAGGGCCGCGACGGCTGCCGGGTGCCGCTGCCGTGGACGGCGGACGGTCCGTCGTACGGCTTCGGGGCCGGCGGTGCCTGGCTGCCGCAGCCCGGGTGGTTCGCGTCGTACGCCGTCGAGACGCAGGCCGGCCGGGAGGGCTCCACCCTGGAGCTCTACCGCACCGCGCTGCGGCTGCGCCGCAAGCTCCTCGACGGCGAGACGCTGACCTGGGCCGAGGCGCCCGAGGGGGTGCTGCACTTCGCCCGGTCGGAGGGCTGGCGGTGCGTCACGAACGTGTCGCACGCGCCGGTGCCGCTGCCGCCGGGCGAAGTGCTGCTGGTGAGCGTGCCGTTGCCGCATGACGGCACGCTCCCGCCCGACACCACGGTGTGGCTGGGCGCCTGACGCGGCCTGGTGCGGCCGGCCGGTGTCAGCCGGCGGTGGGGCTGGGGGTCCCGCCGTTGCCGACACCGGCACCGCTGCCCGTGAAGCCCGGCTCCCCCGGCAGCGCCGGCGGGCTGGTCGTGCTGTTGACCGGCGGGGTCAGCACGACCTGCGGCTGGCCCGGGTCCGGCGGCGGCGGAGTCAGGTCGTTGGCGGGCAGCTTCGGCGCGGTCGTCTCCTGGAAGAGGACCGAGGGGAAGTCGACCAGGCCGGTCTGCTCCATCACCGTGATGTGGTCGAGGACCGTGGCGTTGGCCTGGTCGGCGAGGGTGCGCACCAGGGTGTTCGTGGTGGTGGACCGGATCTTCGCGATGGTGTTGAAGATCGAACCGTGCGTCACGCGCAGGATGTTGGCGAAGTCGGTGTCGAACTTCTTCCCGCTGTCGGCGGTCAGCGTGTTGACGAACCCCTGCTGCTGCGGGGAGGCCAGGTTCGGGATGGCGATGTTGAGCATCTGACTGATCTTGCGGCAGCTGGCGTCCAGCGCCGCGTGGCCGTCGATCAGGTGCTTGCTCGCGGTGATGACCGCCGGGGACGTGCCCTTCTTCAGGCCGAGCTGGCCCACGGGGTACTCCCAGAGCCCGGCCGCGCGCACCTTCACCACGAAGTCACGGTCGCCCTCGGTGAGTGGACCCCACTGGGTGTTGGCGATGACTCTGGTGGTGGCGCTGGACGTGGTGGTGACGCCCAGCATGCTCGGGTAGGCGAGTGCCGCGAGGGTCACGCTCAGGGCTCCTCCCACGAAGAGAGTGCCTGTCGCGTTACGCGAAAAGGGCATCGGTGCCTCCGGCCCGGTCGGGGTCCCGCGCACTGCGGGTCGGACGCAGGGAAATACGGACAGGGATGCGTTCGAAACCTTTTGGTTTGGCAAAGAACTTGTGAGGCCTTCCTCGGCGGGACCCGCCACCTGCCCATGTCTTCTCCAGGGGACGGTGATGATTTCCCCTGGTCTGTGTGGCCATGACAAAGTTGGGGGCAGGCTTCGCCGCATGCCCCCACACTCCTCGCCCCGACGTCCCCGCCTGCCCAACGGAGCGGCTCCCCGGGGTCCCGCCGCGCTCCCCGTGCTGCCCTACCGCAAGCCCTCCAAGGGCCGTGACTACTGGGTCTTCGACGACGTCCTGCCGGACGTGGACGCCGTACGGGAACGCTGCCTGGCCAAGGACGACTGGGTCCAGGGATATCCGTACACCTCGGAGACCTGGCCCGGACTGCGCACCATGCCCGGCCTCGAACCCGACGAACTGGCCGTCGTGGAAGGGCTGGTGAAGCAGGCGACCGGCGCTAAGGAACTGTGGGTGCAGCGGGCGCCCGGCGGCGGCACCCTCAACCACAACTGCGTGCAGGTCGTCGGCGAGGGCGAGAGCGAGCCGCGCCCGCACACCGACTCACGGGCGCTGTGCCGGTACGCGGCGGTGCTGTATCTCAACCCCGGCGTCGCCAAGGACTGCGGCACCGCGTTCTACCGCCAGTCGCTTCCCGGCGGCCGGCTCGGCGGCAACATCGTCCAGGCCCCGCACAACAACCTCGTCGAGGCGCTGGGGACGCGGTTCGTCCCGGCCGACCACTTCGAGGAGGACGTGCGGGTCCCGCACAAGTACAACCGGCTGCTCCTCTACAACGCCAACCTGGTGCACAGCGCGACCGGTTACGCCGGGAAGACGCTGGAGGAGAAGCGGATGACGGCGGTGTTCTTCTGGATGGCGTGACCGGCCGGGGCACGTCGGCCACGTCCCGGGTTCTGTAACAGCGGGCGTGACACGACCCCGACAGGCCCGTGACGGTGATCTCCGAACTTCCTCTCCAGAGGCCGCATCGGAAGGGGTGTCCGGCAGAGAGCCGGGGAGATCACCGCCACTGGGGGACCCCATGTCGAACCTTCGCAACCGCCGCAGGAACGTCCGCAAGGCCGCCGCCGCCCTGACCGGTGCCGCCGCCCTGATGGCCCTGCTCACCGCGTGCAACGGCACCGCGACCGGCTCCGTCAAGACCGACAACGGCGCGGCCGCGCCGGCCGCCGGCGACTCCACGGGCGGCGGTTCGGCGACCGGCTCCACCGGTGGCTCCGACGCCACGCCGAACGGCGCCAGCGGCTCGGGCAGCGGCGGGGGCAGCGGAAGCGGGAACTCGGGCACGTCGGGCTCCGCCGGCTCGACCTCCGGTGGCTCCTCCTCCGGCGGTTCCGCCGCCGGCACCTCGGTGCCCTCCTGCCAGGCCTCCCAGCTCGGCTACTCCTGGGCCGACCCGGGCAGCGGCACCGGCCAGCAGAAGCACGCGGTCGTGGCGTTCACCAACAAGAGCGGCCACTCCTGCACGATGTACGGCTTCCCGGGCGTCGACCTGGTCAACAGCGGTCAGAAGTGGTCGCTGCAGCGCACGAACGCCACCCCGAAGCGGGTCACCCTGGCGAACGGTGCCTCCACCAACTTCGCGATCACCTTCCTGGTGCCGGCGCAGGGCGACTCCACCACGTTCACCCCGACCACGGTCGTCGTCACCGCGCCGAACCAGCGCACGTCGTTCGACCTGTCCTGGCACGGCGGTGCCGTGCTGCTCCAGGACGGCGCCACCCACCCGGGCACGTTCATCGGCCCCGTCGGTGAGTGACCACGGGCCCCTCGGTTCACCCCGCGTCGCGCACGCAGCGGAAGCCGGTGTGGCCGGTCGAGCTGTCGGGGGTGTTGGCGGTACGGGCGGCGACCCGGTAGCGGTTGCAGTAGGAGACGTGGCAGAGGTGGGAGCCGCCGCGGATGACGCGGGCGGGGCCGGCGGGGCCGGCATCCGTGCCGTGCTCAGTCCTCCACCGGTCGGCGCACCACTCCCACACGTTGCCGGACGTGTTGTACAGGCCGTACCCGTTGGGCGCGAAGGCGTCGACGGGGGCGGTGCCCCGGTAGCCGTCGGCGGCGGTGTTGCGGGTGGGGAAGGTGCCGCGCCAGATGTTGCACCGGTACTCCCCGTCCGGCTCCAGCTCGTCCCCCCACGGGTAACGGGCCTGCTCCAGACCGCCCCGGGCCGCGTACTCCCACTCCGCCTCGGTGGGCAGCCGCTTGCCGGCCCAGGAGGCGTAGGCGGCGGCGTCGTACCAGGAGACGTGGACGACGGGATGGTCCCCGAGCCCGTCGAGATCGCTGCCGGGCCCGGCCGGCCGGTTCCAGGCGGCTCCCGCGACCGCACACCACCAGGGCGTCTCCGGCGGCCGCGGCGCATCCCGGCGCAGCGCGGCGGGCAGGAACCCGGCGAAGACGTACGACCAGCCAAGGCGCTCGGCGTCGGTGACGTACCCGGTACCGGCGACGAACGCGGCGTACTCGTCGTTGCGCACGGCGCAGGCGTCGACGAGGAACGGCGACACCCGCACGGCCCGGACCGGCCCCTCGCCGTCCGCCGGGAAGCCGTCGGCGTCCTCGGCGCCCATCAGGAACTCACCGCCGGGGAGGGCGACCATACCGGTGGTCTCCGGGATGTCGGCGGGGGCGGGGAGAGGCCGTATCGAGTGATCCGCGGGGGCGGCGGGCGCGCAGCAGGCGGACGGCGGACGGGCGGACTCCATGGGCGGAGTCTGCCGCAGCCACCTGTGACGGCGTGAACGCAGGTGATCTCCGCCCGCACTGCTCCCCCGACCGGCGATAATCGCCCCATGGCACCCCCCACGGCCTCCGGACTCCCGCACGGGACCCCGGCCGCCACGTGAACCTGACCGAGTTGCACCGCCGCCTGCTGCCCGACCTGCTCTCGGCAGGCGCCGCCTACCCCCTGGCCCTGGCCGGCGACTACGCGGCCCAGGCCCACGGCCTGTTCGACCGCCCCGGCCCGACCCTGGACGTGGCCACACAGCACGCGGCGCCCATGCGGATGGTCGCCGAAAGGGTCGCGACGGGTCTGCGCGAACACGGCTGGCGCGTCGGCACAGGGGAGACGGACCCCCTGTCGGCCCAACTCGTCGTCACCGACGCGGTCTCGGGCGACGAGGGCGAGGTCGACATCCTCAAGGAAGCCCTGTGGCACCCGCCGGTCCGGACCGAACTCGGCCTGACCCTCGCCCTGGAAGACGTGGTCGGCATGAGGGTCTGGACCCTGACCGACCGCGGTCTGCCCCGCGACCTCCTGATCGTCCACGCGGCGGCGGACCGCTGGACCCTCCCCGACCTGGAGGACCTGGGCCGCCGCCACGCCCGCGACACCTTCGACCTCACCGACCTGCAGTCCCGTCTGACGGGTACGGAGTGGATCGACGACAGGGAGTTCGCCGCGTACGGCCTCGACGAGCAGGCGGTCACCGGGCTCCGCCACTGGGCCCAGACCTGGGCGGACGACATCGCGGAACGCCTGATGGAGGCTCAGCCCCCGGAGGACTGACCCGAGGACCGGGACCGGCCGAACCGATGAGGGGGCGCGCTGTCCCAGGCCCGTAACAGCCCTGGATCTTGGTGTGGTCGGTGGGTCAGGATCGTCCCGTGAGTGAAGACATAGTCGCCTTGAGCCCTGTCCGGGCGGCCGGTGCCGTCGCCTCCTCCGCGTTGCTGCTCGCCGGTGCCGCCTGGGCCGTGCGGGCCGGGTGGGAGCTGCGGCTGGCCGGGGCCGGGGAGCCCGCGGGCGGGCCGCCGGACCAGGGAGACGGGCGGCACCGGGCGTTGACCTCGCTGGAGAACGGGTACCACCTCGTCAGCTCCGCCGGGGGCGTGGTCACCGCCGTGTGCGTCATCGCCTTCCTGGTGTGGCTGGGGCGCGTGCGCGGCAACGCACGGGTCATTTCCGGGCAGGCACCCCGCTACAACGGGTTCTGGGTGCTCCTCGGGTGGGTCATCCCCATCGCGAACCTCTGGATCCCGCGGGGGATCGTCGCCGACGTGTACCGGGACAGCGCGCCGGAGCGGCGGCTGCCCCGGGCCGTCAACGTGTGGTGGGGGCTCTGGCTGGTCGGTCTCCTGAGCGGGGCCGGGCTCGTCTACAGCGACTCCACCGACGAACTCATCGCCCGCGCCTACGACAACGTCTGGCCGCTCGTGCTGTCCGACCTCGCGCTCGTCGGGGCGGCCGTCGCGGGCGCGACGGTCGTACGGGCCGTCACGCGTGTGCAGGTGGAACGGGCGGGCTAGGGTCCCGCCCGCGCGGAGGCCGGCGCACACGTGTGAACTCCGGGGCGGCGCGGTACGGACCTAGGTGCAACCCCGCCGCCTCAGCCGTCAGGAGTCACGCCGTGAGCACCATCGCCATCGTGGGGGCCGGGCCAGGGCTGGGGGCCGCCGTCGCCCGGCGGTTCGGGCGGGAGGGATACGGCGTCGCGCTCCTCGCACGGGACGGGGAGCGGCTCGGCGCCCTCGTCGACGAGCTGGCCGGGGAGGGCGTCCGCGCCCGTGGGTTCTCGGCCGACGTACGGGACCCGCTGGCCCTCGTCGCCGCCCTGGCGCGGGCGGCCGAGGAGCTCGGCACCGTCGAGGTGCTCCAGTACAGCCCGGTACCGCACCGGGACTTCATGCGGCCCGTGCTGGAGACCGGTTACGCGGACCTGCTGGGCCCTGTCGAGTTCTCCGTGTACGGGCCCGTCGCCGCCGTGCAGCAGGTGCTGCCGGGGATGCGGGAGCTGGGACGGGGGACCATCTTGTTCGTCAACGGCGGTACCGCCGTCATTCCGCATCCGGACCGGGCCGGGACCTCCATCGCCTTCGCCGCCGAGAGCGCGTACGGGCATCTGCTGCACGACCGGCTCGCCGGGGAGGGGATCCACGTGGCCCAGCTGGTCATTCCGGGGGCGATCGTCGCCGGGCACGCCCGCAAGGATCCCGCCGTGCTCGCCGACACCCTGTGGGGGATGCACCGGGACCGGCACGGGTTCCGGCATTATGCCGACGATCTGGAGAGCTGACCACTCGCAGCGGCCTCGCTCGGGCCGCCCTGCGCGAACATCATGTCTGGGCCAAAATGGTGTTCGGCCTGATTGCTCCTCAAAGGGGGCCAGCGATGGCTGTGGAAATCACTCCTCTCCTCAAGCCCTCCAAGCTCAGAAGGCGCGGAGGCCTGCTCGGCGAGTGCCTGGCAGAATTTCTCGGGACCTTCGTCCTCATCTCGTTCGGCTGCGGTGTCGTGGCGATGGCCGTGGCGGCGCTGCCCGGTTCCGGGCGCTCGGCGACGCCCACGACGATCTTCCTCGCCGCCGGTGACTGGCTCCTGATCACCTGGGGCTGGGCCCTGGCCGTGACCTTCGGCATCTATGTGGCCGGTGGGGTCAGCGGCGCCCATCTGAACCCGGCGGTGACGCTGGCGTTCGCCGTGCGCCGCAAGTTCCCCTGGGTGAAGGTGCTGCCCTACTGGCTGTCCCAGGTGCTCGGTGCCCTAGCCGGGGCGGCGCTGGTCTATCTCGTCTACCACGACGCGATCAACGCGTTCGACGCCGCGTCGAAACCGCCGAAGGTGGGCGGGCACACCGAGGCGACCTTCTCGATCTTCGCCACGTTCCCGGCGCCGTACTTCCACGGCGGGAACTGGGGGCCGCTGATCGACCAGATCGTCGGCACGGCCTTCCTCGTCATGTTCGTCGTCGCGGTCATCGACCTGCGCAACACGGCCGTGGGTTCCAACATGGGGCCGTTCGTCATCGGCCTCGTCGTCGCCGCGATCGGCATGTCCTACGGCGCGAACGCGGGCTATGCCATCAACCCCGCCCGCGACTTCGGACCGCGGCTGTTCACCTGGTTCGCCGGGTGGCAGAGCCTCGCGTTCCCGGGGGACGGGGCGTGGTTCAGCAACTACTTCTGGATCCCGATCGTCGGTCCGCTGATCGGCGCGGTGATCGGGGTGCTGGTCTACGACCTGTTCATCGGCGACGTCCTGTACGCCCGGCTCCGGTTGGGCGAGCTGCCGGAGCCGGGGCAGACCCGGCCCACGACGGACGAGGTCTGACGTCAGGTCTCCTTCGGCGGCTCCGCCTGCCTGCCCAGGCGCTCCACCAGCTGCTGAGCCTTCGTGACCCCCGTGTCGATCTGGTCGGTGTACGTGCCGTCGGTCCGCTCGTCGATCAGGTCACCGGCCTTCTCCAGGCCGCTGTCGAGGACGTCGCCGTGTTCCTGGGCGATGTCCTCGGCCTTGTCCTTCGCCTTCGCCGCCAGATTCCTCAGTCCGTCGATTCCATCGAACATGCCGGAATCGTCGCCAACGGGAGCGGTCTCCGGCAAGACGGCGCCCGGGGCACCCGGCGGGGCGCGAATGGGGCGACCGGCTCAGGCACCGGGGAGCCCGAACGGGATCCGGCCGATCGCGCGGCCCCGTTGGTCCAGCAACCGGCCCATCCGCTTCGGTGAGTCGAGCACCACCGCCCGGTCCCCGATCTCCAGCGCCGGGAAACGGTCCGCGAGATGGGACTCGAACACCGCCACCGCCGCCAGGCCGGGCAGCCACACGCCCAGCAGCAGGTTGTGCGGTCCGCTCACCGAGGCGCACAGCCGGACCTGTTCCAGCCGGGCCAGTGCGGCGCCCGTGCGCTCCAGTTCACCGTGCGGGACACGGGCGCGGTAGACCAGCGCGGCGGACAGCCCGGCCAGCGGGCGGGCCAGGTCGCAGCGGATGGTCACCGCGCCCTCGCGGAGCATCCGGCCGAGCCGGCGGCGGGCCGCGTGCTCGCCGACGCCGGTCCGCGCGGCCAGTTCGGTCCAGCCGAGCCGGCCGTCCTCGGCGAGCGCCGCGAGCAGCGCCTGGTCCTCGGACGCGGGGCGGTCGTACATGTGCGTGCTGTATTCGGTGGTACGGCCGTGCCGGCCGCGTTCCCCGAGTGCGGCCCGGTCGGCCGGTTCCAGGGCCCGGGTGCGCCAGTCGCTGCCCTCGCCGTACTGTGTGATGCCGAGGCGGGTGCGGACGGCCCGGACGCCCGGCAGCGCCCCGATCGCCTCGCGGACCGACCGGCCGAGCGTGGGCAGGTCGGTGGCGACGACGCTGAGGAACAGGTCGTGGGCGCCGTCCGTCTCCTCGACGCTGAACACCCATGGCAGCCGGGCCACGGCCGCGCTCACCGCGGCGGCCGAGCGGGGGCGGCAGCGCACCTCGACGTAGCCGACGGTGGCGGTGCGGGCCGCGTCGTAGCCGGTGATCCAGGCCAGGCCGGAGTCCCGCAGGCGTTCCCAGCGGCGGGCCACGGTGGTCGCGTCCACGCCCAGGGCCCGCCCGATCCGGGTCCAGGGGGCGCGCGGGGCGGTCTGGAGGGCGTCGACGAGGGCCAGATCCAGCTCGGAGAAGGCGCGGGATTCCGGCAGCGGGGATCCGCTGGCGTCGCTTTCCTGCGTTTGCGCGCGAAGTTCGGTCACGAGGTCGATCCTGATCCTTGACTCGGCAGCCACGCAACGCACACACCCCGGGAGACCACGTCATGAGCACCAGCCCCCTCCTCACCGGCCTGAGCGCACAGCTTCCCGAGTTGCGGGCGCTCTACGAGGACCTGCACGCGCATCCGGAGCTGTCCTTCGAGGAGGAGCGGACCGCGTCCGTCGTCGCGGGCCGGCTGCGGGAGCAGGGCTGGGAGGTCAGCGAGGGCGTCGGCGGCACCGGGGTGGTCGGGGTGCTGGCCAACGGCGACGGACCCGTCGTACTGCTGCGGGCCGACATGGACGCGCTGCCGGTCACGGAGGAGACCGGGCTGCCCTACGCCTCGGAGAACGACGGGGTGATGCACGCCTGCGGGCACGACATGCATGTGGCGTGGCTGCTGGGGGCGACCGGGCAGCTGGCCGCCGTGCGGGACGGCTGGCGGGGGACCGTGGTGGCCGTGTTCCAGCCCGGCGAGGAGGTCGGCGGGGCGCCGAAGGTGCTCGCGGACGGGTTCGCCGAGCGGTTCCCGCGGCCGGACGTGTGCCTGGCCCAGCATGTGGCGGCCGCCCCGGCGGGGTTGGTCGGGACCCGGGCGGGGGCGCTGATGGCGGGCGCGGACAGCCTGCGGGTCACGTTGTTCGGGCGGGGCGGGCACGGGTCCACGCCGGAGGCGACCGTCGACCCGGTGGTGCTGGCCGCCGCCGTGGTGCTGCGGCTGCAGACCGTCGTCTCCCGGGAGGTGGGCGCGAACCAGCAGGCCGTCGTCACGGTCGGCTCGATCCACGGCGGGACGAAGGAGAACATCATCCCGGACAGCGTCGAGCTGAAACTCAACGTGCGGTCCACCACCGAGGCGGTACGGGAGCGGGTGCTGGCGGCGATCGAGCGGATCGTCCGGGCCGAGGCCGCCGCCTCCGCCGCGCCGAGGGAGCCGGAGATCGTCCCCATCGACTCGTTCCCGGTCACCCACAACGACCCGGCGGCGACCGAGGCCGTGCAGGCCGCGCTGGCCGGTGAATTCCCCGGCCTCACCTTCGAGTTGACCTCACCGGTCCCCAACAGCGAGGACTTCGGCGCCTTCGGCACCGCCCTGGGGGTGCCCTCGGTCTTCTGGTTCGTCGGCGGCGCCGACTGGAAGCTGTACGAGGGCGTCGACCTGGAGGCCCTGGTCCGCGACGGCATCCCGCCGCAGATCCCCTCCAACCACTCCCCGCGCTTCGCGCCCACCCCGGAGCCGACGCTGGAGACGGGCATACGGGCCCTGCTGGCGACGGCGGGCCACTGGCTGGCCCCCTGACCGCGGCCCCTACGGGAGCGGGACGCCCCGGTCCAGGGCGGGGCGCAGATCGGTCCGCCGGCGGATGCCCAGCTTCTTGTACGTGTGGGTGAGATGGGTCTCCACGGTGCGGCGGGCCAGATGGAGCAGGGCCGCGATCTCCACGTTGGTACGGCCCTCGGCGGCGAGCTCGGCTATCCGGCGCTCGCTGCCGGTGAGGGACGCGGCGCCGGTACGGCGTCTGGCAGAGCGGGCGCCGCCCTGCCGCAACACCTGCTCGGCCAGCTCCACCAGCCGTACGGCGCCCAGCCGTTCGGCGTGCTCCGCGGCCTCCCGCAGACAGTCACGGGCGCGGGCGGCCTCACCGGCGGCGGTCAGCCGGCGGCCCAGCGCGAGCAGGGCCTCCGCCGGTTCGGTACCGGCGGCCGGGGCGTCCCGCAGCAGCCGTACGGCCTCCTCGGTGAGGTCCAGGCCGCGGTGGCCGCCGGTCGCCGTGCCGAGGACGCGCAGGGCCCGGCCCACCGTGCGCGGAGTGCCCCAGATCCGGGCCAGCCGCAGCTCCTCCTCGGCCAGGGCGATGGCCTCCAGCGGGCGGCCGAGGGCCAGCCGGCACTCGGCGGCGGCCGTACGCCAGGGGGTGACCACCGGGCTGACCACCTCACGGGCGGACTGGCGGCGGCCGCACTCCAGGAAGTCGTACAGCGCCCCCGCCGGATCACCGGCCGCGGCCCGCACCACGCCCCGCGCGTACAGGAACCGGTTCAGCTCCCAGGAGTCCTGCGCCACCCGCAGGTCGATCCCGGCGACCAGGCTCTCGGCCCGAGCGGTACGGCCCGTCTCCACCAGGGCGATCAGGGTGTGCGCATGGGTGTTGCCGGGCGCGACCGACTCGGGGAAGCCGGTCAGGTGCGCGTAGTCGGCGCGGGCCGCCGCGATGTCCGTACGGCTGTTGAGCAGCGCCTCGCGCATGGGGTGCAGCAGATCGGGGCGCTGCCCGGCCAGGCCCCGGTCCACCAGCCGGTCGGCCTCGTCGAGTTCGTCCGCCCACTGGGCGACGGCGGCCGCCGTACCGACGAGGAACGGCTCGGTGAGCGGGTCGGCGGGTTCGGCGAGCAGGGTGCGCAGCTGCCGCATGGCGTCCCGGGCCGAGGTGAGGCCCGCGGAGGCGGCATGCCGTACGAGCAGCGCCTGGCCGGCCGTGCCGACCTGCTCCGGGGAACGGTCGGCGGTCTCGGACAGCCGGCGGTAGACCTCCTGGCGTACCTCCTGGTCCTGGTCGGAGAGGAGGACCGAGGCGGTGTGCAGGGTGCGCACCAGGTCGGGGTGGCCGTCCAGTTCGCCGTCCACGGAGTGCAGCACCTCGACGGCCTTGCGGGTGCGGCCCCGGCCGGTCAGCGCGGTGCCGAGGGCGACGACCGCGCGCACCCGGTCCTGCGGGGCCGCGGGCAGCCGGACCGCCTCGGCGAGGCGCGGGATCGCGGCGGAGGAACGGGGTGCCGCGAACTCCAGTGAGCCCAGCTCGGTCAGCAGCCGCTGCCGGTGGTCGTCGGAGAGGGGTTCCTCCAGGGCGCGCCGCAGATAGGCGACCGCGTCCTCGCTGCGGTCGTCGCAGAGGGCGAGTGTGGCCGCGTCCTTCAGCAGGGGCGGTGCCCAGGCGGCGGCCACCGGGCCGGACGCGAGTAACTGGCGGGCCACCGCCTCGGCGGGGGCGTCCTGACGCAGCATGGCCTCCGCGATCGCCCGGTGCACGGCGCGGCGGCGGGACGCGGGGACACCGGTGAGGACCGCGTCGCGCAGCAGGGGGTGCGGGTAATGGGGGTGGCCGTCGGGACCCGGGGTGAGCAGGCCGAGGTTGGTCATGGCGGTGAGCCAGCCGGCCACCCGGGTGGGGTCGGCGCCGGCGAGTTCGGCGAGGAGGGGGGTGATGTCGTGCTCGGGCAGCAGGCCGGTGCCGGTGCCCTCGTCGAGTACGGCGAGGGCGCGGGCGACCTCGGTGGTGGCCGGGCCCGCGCTGTCCAGCCACCACTGCACGGCGGCCGGGTACGAGCCCGGGTACAGCGCGGCCGTGCTGGTGGGCACGGTGGGGTGCCGGGTCTCGTCCAGGTCGTCGAGGAGGGCGCGCAGCAGCAGCGGGCTGCCGGCGGCGGCCCCGACACAGGCGTCGATCCAGGGCCGGTCCGCGGTGGGGAAGGCGCGGCGCACCCGGCCCGCCGCGGCCTCGGGGGTGAGGGGGGCGAGGGTGTGGGTGCGGACCAGGGCCGGGGGCAGGGTGTGCGCGAAGCCGGGGGTGGGCGGATCGAGGTCGTACTGGCTGCGCTCGCCGATCACGAGCAGGATCGGTAAGCGGTCTATGTGGCGGGCGGACTCCACGAGCCAGCGCTGCGAGGGCGCGTCGGCGAGGTGGACGTCGTCCACGGCGACGAGGAGGGGGGAGGCCGCGGCGTAGGCGCGCAGCACCCGCCAGAGTCCGGCGGCGGTGGCCCGCTCGTCGCCGTCCACCGCGAGGTCCGCGAACTCCGGTACCGGGCCGAGGAGTTGGAGCACCGTCGAGAAGGAGATGGCGGTGTCGGCGGGGGAGCAGCGGGCGCGGAGGGTCTTCAGACCGAGGGCGGCAGCCTGCTCGGCAGCGGCTTCCAGGACGGTGGTACGGCCGGTTCCGGTGGCGCCCCGGAGCAGCACGAGCCGACCGCCGCCGGTTCGCACGCGCTCGGCTTCCGCCGCCAACAGGGCTGTGGCGTCGGCGAGTTCAGGGGACGGCTGGGTCATTCCTGGCTCCTCGCGGTGCGCTGGTGGGTTCGGGGGGTTAGAGCGGGTGGGGGCGGGAGAGGTTGTGAGGTGGTGAGGGTGGGGCGGTCGTTTGTTGCATGGGTGGCACATTTGATACGGGGCTGTGGATTTGGGAGGGGTGCCCGAGGCTGTGTGTTCGCCGCGGGCCGGTGGGGGTTGTTCGCGCCCACGCGGCGGAGCCGCACATCGATACAGCCCCGCGCCCCTTCGGGCGCGACCAGTGCACCCACCTTCTTGGGGGCGCGGGGAACTGCGCGACCAGCCACAACACACCCGCGGCGAACACACGACCCCAAGGCCCCCTGAACCCATATCTCGTGGTCCATCTCGTGGTGCTCCACGATTGTCCTGCCCCTTCGGCCCCGGCAGGCTGGGGTCATCCCGCCCGTCACCGTTCCCTCAGGGGTGACGGGCACGTGTACATAGGGGAAGCGGTTGGTCAGCCACAGCTCATTCGCGTCGGTCGGGCGCACGCCAGTGACCGTGTACGCACCGGACCCGATCTCCCGGGAGGGCGCGCTCAGCCAGCTGCGGCGGCACCCGGAGATCGAGTTGCGCGAGGAGTCCGAGACCGGGCCCGGCACGGTGGCGCTGCTCATCAGCGACAGTCTCGACGAGCCGGAGCTGACCCGGCTGCGCCGGGTGGTGCGCAGCGAGGGCGCACAGGCCGTGCTCGTGGTCGGGACGCTGCGCGAGACCGAGTTGCTCGATGTGATCGAGTGCGGGGTCGGGGCCATCGTATGGCGCCAGGAGGCCACCGAACACCGCCTGGTCCAGGCCGTGTTGGCGGCCGCGCGAGGCGACGGGGACCTGCCCGCCGATCTGCTCGGCCGGCTCATCGACCAGGTCGGCACCCTGCACCGTAACGCCGCCGGGCGTCCGGGCGCCCCGGCCTCCGGACTGTCCGCCCGTGAGGTGGACGTCCTGCGACTGGTGGCCGAGGGGCTCGACACCGGTGAGATCGCCAGCAAGCTGTCCTACTCCGAGCGCACCGTCAAGAACGTCATGCACGGGCTGACCACCCGGCTGCATCTGCGCAACCGGGCCCACGCCGTGGCCCATGCCCTGCGGGAAGGCTACATCTGACCGGACGGGCAGCGGGCACCGGCCGCGGGGCAGCGCGGTCTGCCCGGCCGTTCCTGCGGGGCGGGCGCGGCGGGCGGCAGGATGAGGACGGGCAAGGAATGGGGAGTACGGCGTGATCCACGAAGTGGACCAGGTGCTGCGGAACCTGCTGACCGGCGGTGCGCTGGCCGGCTCCGGCATCGACATCTCCTTCGACGCCCCGACCCGCGACTGGGCGGCCCGCCGCAACGGCCCCGTGATCAACAGCTATCTGTACGACATCCGTGAGGACGTGAAACGGCGCCAGCGCGGGCACATCGACATCCGCGACGAGCGGGACGTCGTCGTCAAGCGCCGCCAGCCGCCCCGGTGGTTCCGGCTGTCGTACCTGGTGACGTCGTGGACCAAGCGGCCGGAGGACGAACACCGGCTGATCAGCGCCGTGCTGGCGACCCTGATCCCGAGAGAGCTGATCCATCCCTCCGAACTGCCGGGCTCGCTGGGCGCGTTGGGGCTGACGGTCCCCCTCTCGGTGGCCGGTATCCAGACCGAGGCCCGCTCCCTCGCCGAGATCTGGTCGGCGCTCGGCGGTGAGCTCAAGCCCTCCCTGGACGTGGTGGTCACGGCGCCCTTCCCGGCCTACCCGGAGTACGACGCCGGTCCGCCCGTCACCGAGGGTGCCGCCGTCCGGGTACGCGACGGACTCGACGACACCGCCCCGGTGCTGGAGGAACGCGCCCACCGGCCCGGCCAGGTCGCTCAGGCCAAGGCGGCCGCCCGGGGTCCCCGGGCGTGACCCTCTCCCTGGAACCGGCCGCCCCGCTCCTGGCCCGGCTGTCCGCCCTGCGCGGCCGGGTCGCCGCCCTGGCCGAGCACCGCGCCACCGGCGACCCCACGGCCACCGACCCGCTGCGCGGCCTCTACCTCTCCGAAGAGGCGGTACGGCACCTCCTGAGCCCGCAGCCGGCACCGGACGAACTCCCCGCCCTGGCCGAGGACTTCCCCGACCGTCTCACCGACCTCGCCGTCCGTCTCGCCCTCACCCCCCTCGACACCACGGTCCTCCTCATCGCCCTCGCCCCGGACCTCGACCGCACCTTCGAGCCTCTCTACGGCTACCTCAACGACGACGTCGGCCGCCGCCGCGCCACCGTCGGCCTCGCCCTCGACCTGTACGGCCTCCCCGTCCACCTCGCCGCGGCCCGCGCCCGCTTCCACCCCACCGCCCCGCTCACCGCGCTCGGCCTGCTCACCGTCGAGGAGCCCGAACGCCCCTTCCTCAGCCGCTCGTTGCGGGTGCCGGACCGGGTCCTGGCCCACCTCCTCGGCGACGACACCCCGGACGCGGCGCTGATGGGAAACCTGCGCCCGCTGTCGTACGACGGCGGCGAAGTCGTCGACGAGGAGTTCGTGGGCCGGCTGGCCGCCCGGATCGCCGCCGGGCCGCTCTTCGCGTGTCTGCGGGAGCGCCGGGAGGGCGAGGGGCTCGGCTGCGCGGCCGCCGCGATGCGACTGGCGGGCCAGCCGGCCTGGCACTTCACCGGACCCGAGGAGCGGGTCCCGGAGGTGCTGCGGGAGGCCCGGCTGAGCGGGCGCGCGGTGGTCGTCGACACCGGGCGACCCGGGCCCCTGGTATCGGCGTTGAGCGCAGCGGCCACCGATGTCACGATGCTGGTCGCGACCTCCCGCCCGTACGACCCCGACTGGTGCGACCACCGCGACCCCCTCGTCCTGGACGTCCCCTCCCGCCGCGCCGCCGCCCCGGACGCCTGGGCGGCCGTCCTGCCCGACGACCCGGGCTTCGACCTCGCGGCCACCGTCGCCCCGTACCACCTCGGCGGCGACCGTCTCGCCCGGGCCGCCCGGGCGGCGCAGGACCTCGCGGCCTTCGACGGAACCCCGCTGACCGCCGCCCATCTGCGACTGGCCGCCCGTCAGCAGTCGGCCTCCGGCCTCGAACAGCACGCCCGCCGCATCCGGCCCGCCGTCGACTGGCGGGACCTGGTGCTCCCCGAGCGCCCGCTCACCGAGCTGCGCGAACTGGCCCTGCGGGCCCGCCACCGCGACCGCGTCCTCGGCGACTGGCGGCTGAGCGCGGGCGGCGGCCGGGGCCGCGGGGTGCTGGGCCTGTTCGCCGGCGAGTCGGGCACCGGAAAGACCCTGTCGGCGGAGGTGGTGGCCGCCGAGCTGGGGCTGGATCTGTACGTGGTCCAGCTGTCGTCCGTCGTCGACAAGTACGTCGGCGAGACCGAGAAGAACCTGGAACGCATCTTCACCGAGGCCGACCGCACCGACGCCGTGCTCCTCTTCGACGAGGCCGACGCGGTCTTCGGCAAGCGCTCCGAGGTCAAGGACGCCCACGACCGGTACGCCAACCTGGAGTCGGCCTACCTCCTGCAGCGCCTGGAGGCCTTCGACGGCATCGCGCTGCTCACCACCAACCTCCGCGCCAACATCGACGAGGCCTTCACCCGCCGCCTCGACCTGGTGGTCGACTTCCCGTTCCCGGACGAGGAGCAGCGGCTCGCGCTCTGGCGGCACGGGCTGGCCCATGTGCCGACCGAGGAGGCGATCGAACTCCGGCCACTGGCAGGCGAGTTCGAACTCGCGGGCGGTTCCATCCGGAGCGCGGTGGTGACGGCCGCGTATCTGGCCGCCGGCCGCGGGCAGCACGTCACCGCGACGGACCTCCTGGAAGGCGCCCGCCGCGAGTACCGCAAGGCAGGCCGCCTGGTACCGGGCACCTGGTGACCGGCTAGTCGCCCGACGGCTGGATGATCTGCCATTCCTGGTCGTCGGAGTCGGAGCAGGTGTACAGGGTCAGGTTGGTGTCGTTGCCGCCGGTGCTGTAGCCGGCCACGTCCAGGCAGAGGTTGTCGCTGGCGAAGTTGCGGATCCAGTAGGCGCCGCTGGGCTGCTTGTCGATCCACCAGAGCTGGTTGTCGGCCTTCGTGCCGTCGCACTTGTACTCGGTGATCGGTGAGGAGAGCGCTGCCGAGCCGTAGTTGGGCAGGTCCATGCAGAACTGGTCCTTGGCGTTGCGGATCTGGAAGAGGGCCGCGCCGCCGGGGCCGTCCTTCTCGTACCGCACCTCGAGGTTCCACAGCTGGTTGTCGGCGGTGGTCTCGTCGCAGGTGTACTCCCGCACCGGGCCGTTGCTGCTGCCGTCACCGTAGCCGGGGATGTCCGCGCACTTCTTCGTCGTCGTATTGCGGAGCAGGACGTTCGTGGCCGGTACGACCGGTTTCGCGGTCTTCTTCGGCTTGGGCGACGACTGGGCCTGGCCGCCTCCGCCGCCCGACCCGGTGTCCGGTGTGGCGGGGGCGTCGTTCTCCGGTTGCTGCGCGACCGGAGACTGCGAGGGCGCCGGTGCGGCGGCCAGCGGGGCACTGGCCGAGGGGCTGGGCGCGAGGGAGCTCACGCCCGCCTCCTGGATTTCCCTCGCCTGGCTTCTGACCGGCGGTTTGTAGGAGATCCAGATCAGGGCGAAGGTGATGGCGAGGGCCATCAGGGTGCCGAAGAGGGTGGCGAGCCAGCGGGGCAGGAAGCCGCGCTG